>JAIMJY010000139.1 GCA_020692945.1 Caldisericum sp.
TATAACAGCTCTACGGAACCGTCGGTTGCAGGTTCGAGTCCTGTTAGGCGCACCAAAGGTTTAAATGCTGATAAAATAAGTATTGCAAAAGAATTGAAAGACTTTGGTTAAAAGAGTTAATATTTCTAAGAATTGATTATTATTTAAAAAAGTATGCGAATAAAATGGAGAAGTACGAAAGTTCGGTGATTGAACAAGTAGGGGGAACAGTAAATGAAGCAAGAATCTTCTTGGAAATAAAGTATATGAGGGTGCTAATATGAAAAAGCTCCTTACTTTCGCTGTAATAATTTTATTATTTTTTAGTATAGTCTTTCCAATACCGCAAACTCCTTTAAAAGCAGAAGTTACTCTTAAAGAATCCAAAATTGTAAATGTTTCTGTTGATCCAAGAATTGAATTACTTTCTGCCGTTCAACTTTTGAGCAATTATTTCATACTAACTCAATTAGACTTTCAGTATAAAAAAGAGATGTTAGATTATTTTTCTCCTTTTAAATCTCATCCTGCAGTAACAAAATTTATAGAGATGAGTAGTATAGATTTTAATTATGATGCACCACCAACTGCGATGCTCTTTTTATCAAACCCACCAGAATTGAAAATTGTTACTCCATTCACAGATTATATAATAGGTAGAGCAGGTGGAAAGGACAACCTGGAATCCTTTATTGAAGATTTGAGGGATTTTGCTATTAAATCCAATTTTATGGATTTTTTCAATTCTCATAAAGATTTTTACTCTATCCTCATTAAGGACACTGGAATGAAATTGGGAGATTATAAAGATGTAAGTACACTTGAAAGTTTTTATGGCATTTCTCAAAACAGCTATAATATAATCCTTGCTCCTCTATTCCATAACGGCGGATACGGACCAGAAATTAAAACTGGACCATCAAAATATGATATTTATGGTATCATCGGTCCATCTTCTGTTAGCAGCAGTGTTCCATTTTTTTCTTCTGAAGAAAGTTTAAGAGATCTTGTGTGGCATGAGTTTAGTCATTCATTTGTAAATCCTATAACAGGAAAATATATAGATGAGGTAAACAAGTATTCCAACCTTTTCTTGCCACTAAAAGATATCATGGAAACACAAGCATATACCACATGGGAAATATGCGTAAACGAACATATTGTAAGGGCTGTCGTTGCTAAATTTACTGAAAAGGTGAGCGGGCAGGATGCGGCAGAGACAGTATTGTCTAATGAGGTTAAAAACGGATTTGTTTATATAAGAGGAATATATGACTTAATCAATGTATATGAAAACAATAGAGATAAGTATCCTGCATTTGAAGATTTTTCCCCTGAAATTTTGAATTACTTTTCTGAAATTTCGAAATTACCTCTACTCCCAATGGATTTTAAGGTTGCACAACAGAATCAGAGGAAAGTTGTTTTGACCTGGAGAGACACTTCTGACAATGAGGAAGGTTTTAAAATTTATAGAAAAGCGAACAATGAGGCAGGTTTTAAATTAATAGCGACTTTAAAAAGAAACCAATATATAGAGGATAATAAATTATTGAGATTTCTGTTTAAATTAATAGCGGCATTAAAGGGAAACAGGGAAAACTTTGTAGATACAACAATTGAACCTGGAAAAACCTACAGTTATAAGGTTTCGTCTTTCAACGAAAATGGCGAAAATTTTGCTCCTGAAGATGTTACCGTTGCTGTACCTGCATCTTTATATAAAATAGTACTTGTCCTTCAGATAGGCGATAAAACCATGTATGTGAATGATATTCCTCAAGAAATAGATGTTTCGCCTCAAATCATTGAAGGAAGAACATATCTTCCTATAAGCTGTATCGCAGGACCACTCGGAGCAACAGTAGGTTGGGATGGGACTGCAAGGAAGGTAACTGTAAAATTTAAAAAAACAGTTATTGAACTTTGGGTCAATAGAAATTTCGCAACAGTAAATGGAACTAATACAATGATTGATTTAGGGAATCCAAAAGTTGGTCCAGAAATAATAAATAACAGAACAATGCTTCCAATTAGGTTCGTTGCAGAAAATTTAGGCTGTAAAGTTGATTGGGAGCCAACAGCAATGAAAATTACGATAACA
>JAIMJY010000002.1 GCA_020692945.1 Caldisericum sp.
GTTATAATATCTGTTTTGACCTATTATGAGCTTCATTAAATAATTATGTTTCGGATTATGGCCAAGTACAGTCCAACTAGTTAACAATAACTAATAAGAAAAAATATTTTTCTACTTGCAGTTAATGCGATAATCTTCTTTTAGACAAATGTTTACTTGACAACAAAAAATAATTAAGTGGTAAAATATAAAAGAAGTAATTTTATGGGGATTAATGCTTTATTCTACAAAAGCTAAATCACCTTTCTTCTAAAAGAGCACTAGCAACTTGACTTTTTAACTAAATCGTATAATATTCAAGATAAGATATGAATAAAAATGAAATTTTAAATAAGTTTCTCCTTAGTATTATTATGAAAGGCTATTCAGCAACAACTGTACGTTACTATACTTATATTATTAAGGATTTTTTCAAAGAATTTGACTATCCTGATTATAATAATGTTCAGAAGTATTTTGCAAAGAAAGTCAAAATAACAAAGAACTCTCGAGCTACGCAAATAAGAATACTTAGAAGCCTCGCAAGATATATACAAAAAGAGTATGAGAAAAAATTTGAGCTACCTGATGCTCCAAAAACTTCAAATACATTGCCAATTTTTCTGGGAAAAGAAGAAATAGACAAACTTTTAGATGCGGCAAGAAGCAATATTAGAGACTTCTCAATCATTTCATTTATCTTATTTACAGGTGTGCGAGTTAGTGAACTTGTCAACCTTAAAATTAATAATGTCAATATTAAAGAAAGCTATATAAAAGTAAAAGGTAAGGGCGAAAAAGAAAGAATGATACCGCTTTCGGATGAACTATCAGTTCTCTTAAAAGAGTACCTTAAGCAAAGAAATACTGACTCCGATTTTCTTTTTATAAGCAAATTTTCAGATAAATTTACTCCCCTTTCAATACAACTCATCGTTAAAAAATATTCCAAAAAAGCAAATTTACAAAAAAAAGTATCGCCTCATAAGTTAAGACACACTTTTGCAACGCTTGCACTTGAGGCAGGGGTTAGTCCAATTACCATTAGTGAACTTTTGGGTCATAGCTCTCTTAACACTACGATGAAATATACTCATGTTACTAACAAATTGGCAGAAGATGCAGTGCGTAGAATAAGTCAATCAACAAATTTTAAGGATTTTATACCAAAAACTAAAAAGACTCCAGGGATATCTGGAGCCAAGTAAAATTATCTATTCAAATTACTTTTCTTCTAATTTCTTGTGGCAGAACCACCAATCGTAACATTCGTACTTTGTTGGTCTTTCTTGAGCAGTTTTTACATCAGCAGCAGGAGGAATGATTACATCACCTTTGATTAATTCGTTATTAGGTCATCCGGCAGGCGTTGCAACACCGTATTTGTCAGTTGTTTGCAGAGCTTTAATGGCCCTCAAAATCTCATCGATGTTTCTTCTTACTTCTTGAGGGTAGTAGAGCATAAGTCTTAGAATTCCTCTGTCGTCAATTATAAATACTTCTCTTACAGTGTTTGTGCCTTTGCCTGGATGAATCATACCAAAAGCTTCGGCAACTTTCCCTGTTCCATCTGCGATAATAGGAAACTGGATTTCAACTCCTAATTTCTCTTTAATCCAATCAACCCATTTAATGTGCGATTGTACCTGGTCAATTGAAAGCCCAAGCAACTCTGTGTTAAGCTTTTTGAACTCATCAAAACGTTTCTGGAAAGCAACAAACTCTGTAGTACAAACAGGAGTGAAATCTCCTGGGTGGCCGAAAAGAACAAGCCACTTTCCAACGTAGTCGTTTGGTAGCTTCTTTAAACCAAAAGTCGTCTTAACTTCCATCTCTGTAACTTTTTCTCCGAGCAATGGAATTCTTCCTTCCATAATTCACCTCCATATATATTTAATTTCATTATATAATATTCTTTATCTATGTTAATAGTTTAGAATAGTTTTAAATGAAACTTTTGTATTGAGTCTTTCGACGGGCACAATTTAAAATAATTTTTAGCCCTCCTTAAGAAGCTTTTTGCAATTCAAGAATTTAAATTATAATAACTACGCAAGAAGGTGAAAAAATGGGAAAAACAATTTTTGAGATAATTGGGAATATTGACTATCCTTACACCTGTGCTATTGTTAACAACCAAAGGATGGGTTTTCTTGACGAGGTAGAGGAGCCAAACAACATTGAACTTCTATCTGTTATAGAAGGAGAAGGAAGGAGAACTTATGAAAGGACGCTTGCCTTTCTTACAATGGTTGCAGCAAGAAGAATTGATCCAAATGCGCACCCCGTAATGATGTATTCAATTAGGGATGCTCTTTACGGAGAAATAGAAAGCAAGAGCTCACACGATATTGTTCCGCTACTAAAAGAAGAAATAAAGAAATTAATTTCGGAAAACAAGGAAATTAAGAAATATGAGCTTACAAAGGAAAGCGCGATTAGGAAGCTTGAGAAAGAGGGAAGGTCAGAAGATATCAATGCTATTAGATATCTATCGAAGGATACGATTACACTTTTCGGCTTAGATAACTCATTTCTTTATTTTGCAGGTCCATTGCTTCCTCGAACAAGCATGGTAAAATTTTTTGATTTTATCTCTTTCTCTCCAGGCTTTTTAATACTCCTTCCTGAACGAAAAGATGTCGAAAAAGTCGGTCCTATTCCTCAAAGACAGAAACTTTTTGAGGCGTTTCTTGAGGCAAAAAAGTGGGAAGAAGAGCTTGAAGTAAGATCTGTTGGAGATATTAATAAAAGCATAATTAATGGAAAAATATCAAATATAATTAAAATTCAGGAAGCGCTCCACGAGAAAAAGATAAGCTACATTGCTGATAAAATAAATGAAAGCGAGGCAAGTGTTGTTTTGATAGCTGGTCCAAGTTCGTCTGGGAAAACGACTTTCGCTAAAAAACTTGAGATACAGTTAAGAGTAAACGGACTTAAACCTTTCACCATTTCTACAGATAACTACTTTATTGAGAGAGAGAAGACCCCCTTAGGAGAGGATGGTACTCTTGATTACGACTGCCTCGAGGCCACTGATTACAAACTGCTACAACAGCAAATTATTTCACTTACCAGAGGAGAAGAAGTTGAAATTCCGAAATACAATTTTGCAACCGGAAAACAAGAAAAATGGCGAAGAATTCATCTAAATCACAATGGGATTCTGATCATTGAGGGCATACATGCACTAAATCCACTATTAACCGAAAATATTTCAAAGGATTTAAAATTTAAACTATATGTCAGCGCTTTAAGCCAAGTTAATATTGACAACTTGAATAGAATTCCAACAAGGGACTCGAGACTAATAAGGCGCATTGTAAGAGACTCTCATTTTAGAGGCATTCCTGCGTCAGAAACCTTAAAACGGTGGACTTCCGTAATTAAGGCAGAAGAAAAATACATATTCCCTTACCAAGAAAATGCAGATGAGGTTTTTAATTCAACGCTTATCTATGAGCTTGCAATTCTAAGGAATTATGCAGAAGTACCACTTCGTGCAATTGATTATAAAGAAAAAGAGTATGCAGAAGCATTAAGATTGCTCAACTTCATATCTCACTTTTTGCCTCTTATGCCAGATGAAGTCCCACCCACATCGATTCTTAGGGAGTTTATAGGTAAAAGTACCTTTAAATATTAAAAATATTGGAGGCTATTTTGTCCCCTCCATATATAAAATTTTCTTTAAGTCGTCCTAAAGCCCGAGTTTGTCTGATATTTCTTGCATTGAGTGAAGCGAGAGCTCAAGGAAATTATCGAGTGGTATGTCAAGGTCTGTTTCGCATGCCTTAATCTGGTCTCTGTTTGCACCTGCAGCAAAACTCTTTTCTTTAAATTTTTTCTTCATTGATTTTAGTTCAACTGATTTAAGTTTTTTATCAGGGCGAACCAATGCAACTGCAACGATAAATCCCGTTACAGGATCAGTTACCCAAAGTGCTTTATCAAGCAAAGAGCTGCGAGTAACCCCATGTCTTTCGTTGTGTGCTAAAACTGCGTGCACAAGATCATCAGGCATTCCCATTTCCTTAAGCCACTCTGCACCAATTTTACTATGCTTTTCAGGGTCTTCTTTAGTTAGCTCGTAGTCAATATCGTGGAGTAGTCCTGTGAGTCCCCATTTTTCTTCGTCTTCACCAAATTTTTTTGCAAGTGCCTTCATTACCGCTTCAACTGAAATCATGTGTTTTATAAGATTTTCGTCGCGTACTTTTTCCCTAAGTGTTTTATATAATAAATCTCTATCCATTATGCTTCCTCCTTATTTTTAAAAATAGTATAATCGAGAAATTTAAAAATACTATCTTTTTCCTCAAGATATTTCAAGAATTCTATATCTACTTTCTCTTCTACCAGGCCTTCATAGAGTTTGTAAAACGAATTTATATGAAAGCTTTCGCTCTCCTTAGCATAATTTACGGCTGTTCCAACAGTAATGAGAAAGGCCCAATCACTACTCTGTGCAAGAATTATTTCTCTCCCCATCTGATTTAATATTCTGCGTTCCAGTTCGTTCTTAGGAATCCAACTATTGGCGAGTCTAATCATCATTTTACCAATTATATTTAAATGAGGATAAATCCAATCGGTTTTCTCGTTTAACCAAACTTTAAAAAAACCTCCGTCTCCCCAAGTAGACGCTGAAGGTTCTACGATCTGATTATCAGGATATTTTTCTAAATATTTACTCAACGTTATCGTTTCAAGAATTTGTGATTCATAAAATGTTTTCCGCAAAAAATTTTCAAGAAAGTCTGGTCCTTCAAACCACCAGTGTCCAAAAAGCTCAGTGTCAAAAGGCGCAACCATTATTGGTCCTCTATCCATTATACTTAGTAGATATTCTGCTTCTTTTTCCCTGTTGAACATAAAATTACCTGCATGTACATTTGCCATCTTCTCAGCTTTTTCTCTGTCATATAGTTCCTTCTTGTCAAGCGACACTTGACCTGTTATTTTATGAATCTTTATTCCAGAGTCAAACCTGAAACCTGCAGGGTGCAGAAAATTTTTAACTTCGTCGTCAGAGAGATCGTACGCAACATCTCTATAAAACTCCCTGTAGTTTGAATCGCCTGGATACCCCTCTTGTGAACTCCACACCTGTTTCGATGCTTCTGGGTCCCTTCCAAAAAAAGCAACTCCCTCCTCAGAAATGACAGGTGCAAAAACTCCATACACAGGAGAAGGAACAGCATTAAGCAATCCATGCGTGTCTAAGATTGTAAAATTTATTCCATTATTTGACAATACTTCGTCCACACCTTTTGTGTAACCACACTCTCCAAGCCAAATTCCTCTTGGTTTCCTATCAAAAGTTCTTTCATATGTTTCTACACCAACTTCTACTTGAACCTCCATCAGTCTCTGATTACTTTCAAGTGGTAATATTTCATGTGTAGCGGAGCAAGTAATTATTTCAATAAACCCACCATCTTGCAATTGCTTAAATCCAGAGAGTATGTTTTTTTGGAGAGTATTTGTGAATGTATTGTATAGAAGTATCAACCTGTCTCTATAATAATTTAATGTTTCATTAACTCTGTTTTCATTTTTCTTTTCCAAGAGCTTCTCTGCTAAAGCAATTCTGCATAGTATGTATCTTTCGTATCTTTTGAGTAAAAGGCTGTCTTGTAGCATATTAATAAGAGGCGGCGTAATTGACATCGTTACGCCAAAATTTATGCCCTCCTTTATTAGACGTGAAAAGGAAATAAAAAGTGGCAAATATGTTTCCGTAATAGCTTCATAAAACCAATTTTCTTCAAGGAAAAACTCTTCTTCTGGCTGTTTTACAAAAGGCAGATGACTATGCAATACTATTGCAATGTAACCCCTATTCATCACTTTCATTTTCTTGGATATTTCAGATATTTAATCTCCTTTCCTTCTTTTGCAAGTTTTCTTTTTTCTTGTTCCATCTTTTTATCTACTTTGGCGAATTTCTCAGGCGTTTTTCTGCCTATACCAACTTTTCCAAACTCAACTTTTTTAGATTCGGAGGGTTTGCTTGAAGGAACAGAAATCGATGGGGAAGAGATTATTTCTCTGAATTTCCCTCGATTGATATAACCAATTTTTGCTTTGAGTTCCTTTCCTTCGTCTACTCTGATATATCCACTACCATTGAAAATGTTAACATCCAAAGAGAGGTATTCTTTTCCTTCCTTAAAGATTTTAAGAACACCTTGCTTGTTTTTGGCGTGGTTTTTGTCAACTCCCCAACTAACAAATACATTGCCAGGCTCCTGTGGCAGGAATTCAATGTGAGGTTCGTCCTGCAATAATATTGGCTGTTTTTTTAAGGTATTCTCAATCTCTTTTATTTTTTCCAATGGCTTTCTATTTGTTGCCAATGCTTGCAGCAACATTTCTTTAGTCATTTTATTCCTGTTCTTAATTCCAAAAGTTTTTGCAACCTTAATTAATTCTTTTCTCTTCATTTCTTCATACTTATTTTTCATAAAGACCTCCTGTTAAAGTTTTAGGAAATTTAAACCCTTTCGGTAATACCACAAGATTGGTCGGCGTGACGAAAAAATATCGTTTATCAAATTCTTTATTTACCCCGATCACCACATTATCTGGAACTGCGATATCTTTATCAATAATACATTTTTTTACTCTAACATTCCTTCCAATATGAACTCCGCCAAAAATTATAGAGTCCTCAATTACTGAGCCGGCTTTAATTTTCACATCATAAAAGATTATAGAATGAATTATAGTAGCCCCACTTATTATTGAACCATCTCCTATTATTGAATCTATAACATTGCTTTCTGTTTTCCCAGTTTCATTTAGACTATACGTTATTTTGGCTGGAGGGTATTGACGAGAGTGAGTAAAAATAGGCCAGTTTCTATCATAGATGTCAATAGCCGGGCTTTGAGAAAGGATGTCCATGTTCGTATTAAAGAAAGAATCCAAATTTCCAACATCTCGCCAATAGCCTTCCTTCCCGTCTTCGTTGATAAACCCAAATGCAAAAACATTGTACTTACTGTGAATTGCATCTGGAATAATATCTTTGCCAAAGTCGTGTGAGGATGTTGAAATTTCAGCATCATGTCTGAGCATTTTAAGAAGTGCTTCTGTATTAAAAACATAAATTCCCATTGACACAAGACTTTTGGTCGGATCTTCTGGTAAAGTTGGAGGGTTTTTGGGTTTTTCTTTAAAATCAATTATGCGTCCGTCGCCTTGAGCACTAACGATTCCGAAAGCCGAAGCCAACTTTTTATCCGCCTTTACAACGCCAATCGTGAGGTCAGCCCCGCTTTTTAAATGTGCGTCAACCATCTTTCGATAATCCATCTTATAGATATGGTCCCCAGATAGCACAACAATGATTTTTGGATTTTCTTGCTCTATGTAGTATAAATTTTGGTAAACTGCATCTGCAGTTCCAGCATACCATTTTTCTCCGTATATTTGCTGAGGTGGGACGTCAACTATATACTCACCAAATCTGCTACTTAAAAAATCCCACCCTAGAACGAGATGTCTATGAAGAGAAGAAGACTTGTATTGTGTTACAACAGCGATTTTTCTAAATTGAGAGTTTACACAGTTGCTTAAAGTGAAATCCAATATTCTGAACTTACCGCCAAAAGGAACTGCTGGTTTAGCCCTCTCCTTTGTTAAAGGGAAAAGTCGCTCTCCCTTTCCTCCAGCAAGCAAAAACACAAAAATTTCCTTTGAATAATCCATCGTTCTCTCGCTCTCTTTACGATTATAATACTATCTTATGAATTAAAAAAGAGACTCTTTGCTGTCAATTTCGAAATTAAAGTATTTCTTTGCGAGTTTTGTGACAATTCGCCCTTTAGGAGTTCTTAATATTAAATTAATTTTCAATAAATAAGGCTCTATAATTTCTTCAATCGTTCCCCGATCCTCTCCTACTGAATTAGCTATAGCCTCTATTCCAATAGGCCCACCCTTAAATTTTTCTAACAATGCACGTATGTATTTCCTGTCAAGGTCATTCAAGCCGTACTGGTCAATATGCAGCCCTTCAAAAGAATTTAACGCATCTTTTCCGTTAATAATTTCTTGTCCGTTAATAGAACTGTAATCCCTAACTCTTTTTAAAAGTTGTATGGCAATTCTCGGTACGCCTCTAGCTCTTTCCCCTATTAAATAAGAGGCTTCCTCATTAATTTTTATACCAAAAACTTCAGCGTCTCTCAGAATAATCATTTTTAATTCCTCTGCCGAGTATGGTTCAAGGTGGTAAACTATGCCGAATCTATCGCGCAGAGGGGGAGAAATAAGTCCAAACCTCGTAGTCGCACCAATAATTGTGAATGGATTCAGATCAAGGACAATTGTGTGAGCGCTTCTCTTGGACCCAGCTAAAATTGGAAGTTTAAAATCTTCCATTGCTGAATACAAAACCTCTTCAATAATCTTTGGCAACCTATGAATTTCGTCAATAAAAAAGATGTCTCCTTTTGAAAGTCCTATCAAAATAGAAGCTAAATCTGATACTTTTTCAAGAGAAGGTCCAGTCGTTTGCTTAAGAGACACATTCAACTCTTCCGATATAATTTTAGCAAGAGTTGTTTTGCCAAGTCCAGGAGGGCCATAAAAAAGAGTATGGTCGAAAGTGTCACCTCTTCCTTTCGTTGATGCAATAAAAACTCGGAGACTCTTTTTAATTGAATCCTGTCCTATAAAATCATCTAATTTTTTAGGGCGGATACTTTTATTCATTACTTAACCTTTTAATGCACTCTCTAATAATTTCTTCAACTTTTAAATCAGGATCGATCCCTTCAATGGCTTTATCAACCATATCCTTGTCGTATTCCATAGAGAGAAGCGCATTTTTTGCGATTTTCTTGTTGTTTGACAACATTGCTTTGCCAAAATTTTCAATTGTTCCACCAAGTTCAACAATGATTCTCTTTGCAGTCTTCTCGCCGATACCTGGTATTGAAAGGAAGTTTTTAAAGCTACCTGCCTTTACTGAAGTTATTACCTCTTCAATGCTCATGTGTTTTAATATTGCAATGGCAGTTTTCGATCCAATGCCACTTACTTTTTTTATGAGAAGCTCAAATATATCCTTTTCATTGTTGTCCAGAAATCCAAAAAGGGCTATCCCATCTTCTTTAACTTGTTCATAAATATGTAGCAGGACATCGGAGCCAACAGAAAAATTATCTGGATGAGGCACAAAAATCTCTATCCCTAATCCACTAACGAAAACTATAACGGAACTCTCTGACACTTCATAAACTCTTCCGCTAACGAGAGCAATCATCCAAACTCCTTAAATAAGGAAGAGAATAGATGTGACATAAAGCTAACGCAATTGCATCTGCTGCGTCGTCAGGCTTAGGGGAGGCTACGAGGTTAAAAATATTCATAACTGCTTCCTGAATTTCTTTTTTTGTTGCATTTCCCTTACCTAAAACCGATTTTTTAGCCTCGAGAGGAGTATATTCATAGATCTCCTTGTCAAATTCGCTTAAAGTGTATAAAATAACTCCGCGAGCTTCACTTACGTTTATAACTGTTTTAAGATTAGTACTAAAAAATAGTTTTTCTATTGCTGCATGATCGATTTTAAAATTGCATAAAACATCTGTTAACTGCCGATGTAAATCTTTAAGCCTCTCTGGCACAGTTAAAGCAGATGAAGTTTTTATAGCTCCATAATGGATAAGTTCCAGATTCTCATTTTTCTTTTTTACAATGGCAAGCCCAGTTATAGCAATACCTGGATCAACCCCAAGAACAAAAATCTCTTCCAAATCACGATCCTAATTTTTCAGCAATTGTCCTCAATTCCTCTTCATCAATATCGTAATTAGTGTAATAGTCTTGAACATCATCGTGATTTTCAAGCTCGTCGGACAACTTAACAGCTCTAACTGCATCCTCTCCGGTAACTTTAACAAGAGTCTTAGGCACTTGAACAATATTAGCTTCACCAAGCTTCAAGCCACTTGCCTCAAGCTTCTGTTTAACTTCCTCGAGGAACTGAGGCTCTGTGTATACAGTAAAGATGCCTTCTTCCTCTTTAAGGTCTTCTCCACCTGCATCCGCGACTACTATGAAAAGATCATCGTAATTCATGTTTTCAGTTTCTTCAAGTTGAACTTGTCCTTTTTTTTCAAAATTCCAAGAAACTGAACCATTTTCAGCAAGGCTCCCACCAAAATTCGTAAATATCTTCCTCAGTTCGGCGACAGTTCTGTTTTTGTTGTCAGTAGAGATTTGCACAATAAAAGCTGTACCTGCAGGACCGTATGCCTCATATGTGTATTCCTCATAACTAACACCAGGCAATTCACCCGTGCCTCTCATGATTGCTCTCTTTATGTTATCAAGGGGCATGCCTATTTTTTTTGCATTTTCAACAGCTGTCCTCAAAGCTGCGTTAGTGTCAGTATTACCACCACCGTCCTTTGATGCAATTATTATACCCTTGGTGTACTTAGTAAAGAGCTTTCCTCTCTTTGCATCTTGAACCGATTTCCTTCCTTGAATATTATGCCATTTAGAATGACCCGACATTTCTTACCTCCTTATTTTATTATAATCATTTACCATATCTAAAAACATTTGATGAACCCTCAAATCGTCGCCCAATTCTGGATGAAAAGAAGAAGCTAAAATATTGTGTTCTCTCAAAAAGACAATTCCCTCTGAAACTTTTGAAAGTACCTCTACATCTTTGCCTGGTTTATCAGCAATTGGTGCCCTAATGAAAATTGCGTGAAACGCAGAATCCAATCCCTTGATTATAAGGTCTACTTCCTTGCTTGCAATCTGCCTTCCAAAAGCGTTTCTGATAACGGTTATATCAAGCATGCCTAAACTATATTGCTCAGATTCTTTGATGTTCTTTGAAAGAAGTATCATTCCAGCACAAGTTCCGTAAACAGGCATTCCTTCGCTTATGCGCTTTTTTATTATTGATTCAAGTTTAAATCTCTGAATAAGCCTTCCCATTGTTGTGCTTTCACCACCTGGAATTATAAGGCCATCAATTAAAGATATCTCTTCATAAAATTTAACTGGTATTGCTTCAACTCCTAGTTTATTAATAGCGGAAATATGTTCAGAAACAGCTCCTTGAAGAGTTAAAACGCCTACTTTCATTATTTACCTCTCACCTGCATCATGTCTTTCTCTTCGAGGTTTTTAATATCTATTCCTGTCATTTCTTCTCCCAAGTCCTCTGAAACGCTAGCAATAACCTTGGGTTCGTTGAAGTATGTAGTAGCTGCAACAATTGCTTCTGCCCTCTTTTTTGGGTTAGCGGATTTGAAAATCCCAGAACCAACGAAAACACCATCAGCCCCAAGCTGCATCATTAGTGCGGCATCAGCAGGGGTAGCTATACCTCCGGCAGCAAAATTAACTACAGGAAGTCTTCCTAATGATTTTATCCCTTTAACAAGATCTATTGAGGCTTGCAATTCCTTTGCTGCGACAAAAACTTCTTCGTCACTCATATTTATAAGTTTTCTTATCTCGTCCATTACCACACGCATGTGTCTTACTGCTTCAACTATATTACCAGTTCCTGGTTCTCCCTTAGTCCTTATCATAGAGGCGCCTTCTGAAATTCTCCTGAGCGCTTCACCAAGATCTCTTGCACCACAAACAAAAGGGACTTTAAAGCCCCATTTGTCTATATGGTGAATTTCATCAGCCGGGGTAAGTACTTCACTCTCATCAATGAAATCCACATCAATTGCTTCAAGGATTTGTGCTTCAACAAAATGTCCAATTCTCACTTTTGCCATTACAGGTATTGATACAGTACTCATTATAGATTTAATAAGTTTTGGATCGGCAGTTCGTGCTACTCCGCCTTGCGCTCTTATGTCTGCTGGAATTCTTTCAAGAGCCATTACAGCAACAGCCCCAGCCTCCTCTGCGATTTTTGCTTGCTGAGCACTAGTAACGTCCATTATGACACCGCCTTTGAGCATCTCAGCAAGTCCACGTTTCACTTTTAAACTACCATAAATTTCTTCCATTATCAATCCTCCTGTCTACATATTCTATATTTTTTCTCTTAAAAATCAATACTCATATAATTAATTTAAATATTTTTTGCTGGTAAATCTTTTAATTTAATTTATTGCAAGGCTTATCGTATGAATAGAAATTAATTTTGCACGAATTAAACAAATTAGCGCAAAATTAACTGAATTTTTATAAAAAGCATTAAAATATCCTGATGAACAAAACAAAAATAAAAGCAACAATTGCACTTATTTTTATGACTCTTATTTGGGAAGGTACGTTTCCCATTGTGAAAATACTGCTTAATTATATAGCCCCCTTAAATTATTAACTCTTAGGCTTTTCTTTGCAACAATTTTTGCATTCCCTTTTTTTATATTTGAAATTAAAAGACACAAAACTTCTATTTTAAAATTGTCAGCGTTGGGTTTATCGCTTTGGATTGCATATTATACCCAAACAGTTGGGCTGAAGTATACGACATCTTCAAAAAGCGCTTTCATTACAGGTTTGTACATTGTTTTTACCCCAATTCTTGCTCTCGCAGTAATAAAAGAAAAGGTGTCAAAAAACTTGTTTATTGCACTCGTTCTTGCCCTTGCTGGTTTATTTGTCATTTCAAACGTTTCTCTTGATGAAATACAATTTAACAAAGGAGATCTTATAACAATTGCATCTGCTTTTGCTTTTTCGATACAGATAGTTCTCACGAATATTTACGTAAAAGATATCGATATGAAGCTTATAACCTCCTCTCAAATGATTATTATGTGCGTTTTAAGTTTTTATTTTCTAGGGGCAAAACTTACATTAAATCTACCCGTATGTATATATGCGATGCTTGCTTTTCTTGGTGGTATTGCAAGTTTTTTGGCTATTTTTGTGGAGACTTATAGCTTAAAGTATATCGACCCAGACCGTGCCTCGATTATATTTACTCTTGAACCTATATTTGCATATGTTTCTTCCGTATTATTTCTCGGAGAGAGAATAACAACTAAAGGCCTGGTTGGTTCTTCGCTTATTGTTGTTGCCATGTTGATTTCAACAACAAAAACAAGTCAATAATAATTGATTACTAAAAAAAATATGGCGGAGGGGAAAGGATTCGAACCTTCGAGACTCGTCGCCTGCCGCATTTCAAGTGCGGTGCCATCAACCTCTCGGCCACCCCTCCCTTAAACTTACACTTCCTTGGTTATTTTATCAGTTCCTACATATTTTTGCAATACATTAGGCACATAAACACTTCCGTCTTCTTGTTGGCAATTTTCAAGAATTGCTGCCATTGTGCGTCCAACGGCCAAGCCTGATCCATTGAGAGTGTGAACATATTTCAATTCTCCGTCTTTTGTTCTATACCTTATGTTAGCTCTCCGCGCTTGATAGTCCTCAAAATTGCTGACAGATGAGATTTCTACATATTTATCTTGGGAAGGCATGTAAACTTCAGGGTCATACTTAATAGCCGCAGTGAAGCCAAGATCGCCTGTGCACATCATTTTTATCTGGTAAGGCAATTCAAGCTCTTTAAGCACGTCTTCAGCGTTTTCAAGAAGTGTTTTGAGCTCTTTATAAGACTCCTCTGGTTTAACAAATTTAACCATCTCTACTTTATTAAACTGGTGCACTCTAATAATACCTCTGGTATCTTTTCCTGCTGCACCTGCTTCTTTTCTAAAACAAGCAGTAAACGCAACATATTTTATCGGAAGGTCGCTCTCATTAAAAATCTCCCCGCTATGATAGTTAGTAACGGGTACCTCTGCAGTTGGATCAAGGAACAAGTCTTCGCCTTCTATTTTGTACATGTCTTCTTCAAATTTAGGCAATTGACCTGTACCAACCATAGAATTCCTGTTTACTAAAAATGGCGGTAAAATCTCTTTATAACCATGTTTTTCCGTATGGAGGTCTATCATCCAAGAAATAAGAGCACGCTCGAGCTTCGCTCCCATTCCTCGAAGGATGTAGAATCTGGGCCCTGAAATTTTGACTGCTCTCTTAAAATCTATAATCCCAAGATTTTCTGATATTTCCCAGTGAGGCTTGGGAACAAAAGAGAAAACTCTTTTCTTGCCGAATCTTCCTAAAACGATATTTTCTGCTTCATCTTTTCCAAGAGGAACACCCTTAAATGGGATATTTGGTATGCTAAGAAGGATATTTGTAAAACGAGTGTTTATTTCTTCTAACAATTTTTCCTTATCACTTATTTCTTTTGCAATATCTCTTACTTTGCTTCTTGTTTCTTCGGGTTTCTCCCCATTTGCAATCTTAAGTCCGATTTCCTCTGATAAGTTCCTCCTAAGATGTCTCAGGCCGTCAACCTCTTTAATCAAAATTTTTCTCTCGTTATCAATACTTAGGAAATCAACAATAAGGGAAGGATTTGCTCCCTTTTTGGCTATTCCTTCCTTTACATACTCAGGGTGTTCTCTAATTAAATTTGGATCAAGCATATATTCCTCCTATCTATGGGTTTTTAACCATAATCTGTTTTTCATCTACCCCAATAGTTTCTCCGCTGCTATCCGTAAGTATCGCTTTTACAATTACATCCCCTTGTATAGTACCTATCAGACTGTACTCATATAAATTATCAGAAGTTGGAGAGCTAAGATTCGTTATAGGCATGTTGTAAGCATAAAAAGTAAGTGTAAGGTTGCTGAAATCCGTTATTCCTAACACGACTGCCTTCATTTGGATATTATCACCGACTTTATATACATCTTTGTCAGTGCTTATAGTAACTTGCGCACTGGTATTGATTCCGCTGAAATTTCGCGGGTCATATTCTGTAGGCTCTGTTCCTTTAAGATAAGTTCTTTGCTCAGCTAAATCTTGAGGACAATTAATGGGAGCAAGAAGACCAGAATCCTTACAAACTGTAACTGTAATAAAGCCCGCTTCCTGTGTATCATGGGGAGGAACGAATTGCGGAAGGAAGTCGTAATTAACAATTTCTGTTCCGTTGGAAGTTTTGTTAGTTAGGTATCCTGTTGAGTTGAATACATTCTTGGCAACTAAGCCTGAAGAAGGTTTTACAAAATCATCCTTTGGAAAGTATTTTATAGCCCCTAGCATAAACTGATGCCAGATCATAGCTGGAAATCTTGCTCCAGAGTTAAAAACATCTGGAAACGTTACTTCTTTTGAATCTGGTCCTAGCCAAATACTAACAGAAATATTTGGTGTATAACCATCAAACCAGGCATCTGTCCATGAATCCGTGCTACCAGTTTTGCTGCCGGCAGGGAGTCCGGATATTTTTGCATTGGGTTTGTGCGCCATTACATAGCTAAATATTTTATTCATTATGTAAGCAACAGATTCTGATACAGCTCTGTAAGATTCATCTTTATGTTCGTATATAATCCTTCCGTCAGGCGAAAGTATTTTGTCAATAATATATGTAGGATGGTATGTCCCACCATTTCCAAGAGTCGCATAAGCATCTGCCATTTCCAGCTGCTTAACCTCAAAACTCCCTATCGCCATGGAAGGGTAAGGCATAAGCGGGGTCGAGATTCCTAATTTCCTTGCAGTGTATATGACTCTATCAAGCCCCGCATTTAAAGAAGTTTTGACTGCACAAACATTCGAGGACTCATTTAAAGCATCTCTTACTGTCAATTCACCAAAATACGTGTTTTCCCATTCATGCGGCGTCCAATTGTCGATAGTAAATGAATCAGAAAGAATTATCGATGATGGCTCAAGGGAGCCAAAATCAATCGCGGTTGTGTAATCGAAAATTTTAAAAGAAGAACCAGGCTGCTTGAGAGCAAGAGCTCTGTTGAATTTTGTGTTGCCGTAATCTCTTCCTCCAACCATCGCGATAATCGCACCAGTTTTTGCATCAACTGCAGTTAAAGATGCTTCTGGCTGTATTACTCCTTTAGAATCTTTTTTGTCCTTTGGAAAAACTTTGTCTTTTTCAGCTTTTAAGAGAACTGTATCTATTGCGTTAGTTGCCGCAAATTGAAGCTGAGGCATTACTGTAGTGTAAATTTTTAACCCCCCCACATAGAGAAGGCTATTGCCAAATTTATCTGCCACGATTTCTTTAACGTAATCAATTATGTACCCCATATTATCTTTTACGGGCTTTGTATTTGAGAGCTCAATAGGATAATTAAGCGACTCGTCATATTGCTCGCGCGTTATTACATTTTGAGAAAGCATTTCGTCAAGTACTTCTTTTTGAGCAATCTTTGCTGAAGCCATGTCAGCATAGGGGTTAATGTCAGACGGAGCTTTTAGAATTCCGGCAAGCATTGCTGCCTCAGGTATTGTAATGTCTGCCGCGTGTTTGCCAAAATAGGTCATCGATGCAGATTCTGCTCCGTATGCACCTGAACCGAAATATACCTGGTTCAAATACATTTCAAGTATCTGGTCTTTGGTAAATTTATTTTCAAGTTTAAATGCAATTATTCCCTCTTTAATTTTTCTATCTATTGTTCTCTCCATTGTGAGGAACATACTTCTTGCAAGTTGTTGTTCAAGAGTACTTGCCCCCTCTATTCTTCTACCGAAAGAAGTGATCGCTACGAATAAAGCTCTGGCAATACCTTTATAGTCAAGTGCACCATGTTCATAAAAACGTTTATCCTCTTGTGAAATTAAAGCGTTTTGCAGATTCTTAGAGATCTTATCAAGTGGGACATAAACTCTGTTCTCAAAAGCATAAACGTTTGTGATAAGGTTTCCCTTATAATCGAAGATTTGCGAGGCCTGGTCAGGAGCATATGAGAGGAGGCTCAGGTCAGGTAACTCCCTACTCAATTTGTTGATGTAAATAGTTGCGAAAATAACTCCAATAAAAACGATAAGGAAAACACTTATTAAAGCAGTTTTGAAAATTCCACCAATTATAGACTTCTTCTTTTTCATAATCTCACCACCCGAAATATTCTAATTTTACTACAAACATTCCAAACCAAAAAATATTCCAATAATAATTAGCTGTGCCTATTTTTAAAGAGAAAAAAGAAAATCAATCCAAGGAATCCTTCAAGTAACAAAAGCAACCTATAAACAAAAGGCATTCTTTGCTTCCTAAGCAAAAAATTGTTAATAACTCCACAAATTATCCAGACTAAAATTATTGCTACTAACAACTTGCTTCTCCTTCATTCAAATGTATTTTATGTGAACACATGGTTATTTGTATTTCCCTTGTATAAAATATTTAGCTTCTGCCTTTACCCTGAGTACTCCGTTGTACCCTGTAATTTCTCCTTCTGTTTCAAATATTCTATGTGATGAATTTTTTACCCACGCCTTAGCAAAAAGATTTTCACCTATTTTGCATTTTTTTAAATATTTAATATTAAGCTCACACGTATAAGCAATATAGCCCTCATTAAATTTAATATTTCCCATCACGTCATCAAGAATAGAAGCTAATATGCCACCATGAACAATTCCTGGATAGCCCTCATACTCACGTTCAATGGAAAATTTAGCTAACGCAATCCCTTTACTACACTCTATTTCAAGGTGAATCCCCTTTGGGTTAATTTTGCTGCACACAAAACAATAATTCGCTTCATTCATCTTATCCTCTCAATAGGAGCATACCTCAAATCAAGCTTTTTCTTGCCTATTTTTATAAAATCTACTACTGCATATGGGATATCTGTATCAAAATGAACCTCTAAAACATTTCCCAGTCCCCACACACGGTGAAGTACTTTGTCTCCAGCACCCAAAGCAAGCGAGGTTTTTTCGGTTTCGGATCTGGCTGCTTCCATAATATTCATCTCATTCAAAAACCTTGAAGGCTTGTTGACGGTGAAATATCCAAACTTATTTCTCCTCACTGCATAAGTACAAAAAAGTTGTTCTTTAGCACGGGTGATTCCTACGTAGCACAATCTTCTCTCTTCTTCAATATCTTTCTCTGACTCAAGAGATCTGAAATGTGGTAGATATCCCTCTTCAAGCCCCGTCAAGAAAACTACACGGAACTCAAGTCCTTTCGCAGCATGAAGAGTCATCATAGAAACTCTGCTTGTGCCGTTCAACTCATCTATGTCAGTGATAAGCGAGATCTGGGTAAGGAGTCCTTCAAGCGTTGGCGATTCAGTCTGTTTTGAGAATTCTCCAACCATTGTAATAAATTCCTTTATGTTCTCGACCTTTGAATCAGCTTCTTCCTTAAACTTTTCTGCAAGGTAAGAATAATAACTTGTCCTTGAAATAATTTCTTCAACAAGTTGAGTTAACGATAAACTTTTAGAATCCTCGGTCAAATCTGCTATTAATTGGTAAAATTCTCTAAATGTTTTGGATTTGCTTACAAGAGTTTCACCTTGGACAACATTTTGAACTGCCTCAAATAAAGAAATATTATTATTTAATCCTAAATCTTCTAGAATTTTTAAGGTTTGATCACCAATTTTCCTCGATGGCACATTGATAATCCTCTTAAGGCTTATGTTATCAAAATGGTTGTTAATAAGGCTTAAATAGGCGATAATATCCTTTATTTCAATCCTGCTGTAAAACTTAACACCACCAATAACTTGATAGGGAATACCTTCGCTAACAAAATACTCTTCAAACGATCTCGACTGAGAATTGGTTCTGTAAAGCACTGCAAAGTTAGAGAAAGCAATGTTTTCGCCATCAATTAAACCTTTTATCTTTCTCGCAACGAATCGTGCTTCATCAATTTCATCAATAGCTTCATAGAAATTAACTGCCTCGGGAATTTTTTTATCACAATAAAGGACTTTGTCGCTCCTCGAATGGTTATGCTTAATAAGCTTATTAGCAATCTCAAGAATTTCTTGAGGAGACCTATAATTTCTTTCGAGCTTTACGGTTTTTACGTCTGGAAAGTCTTCGAAAATAGAGTCTATGAAACCAGCGCTTGCACCCCTAAAAGAATAAATACTTTGGTCGTCATCTCCGACCACTGTAAGCTTCCTATATGATGAAGATAACCTTTTAATTAGTTCGTATTGTGTCATGTTTACATCCTGAAATTCATCAACGAGCAAATATTTGAATTTATCTTTATAGTAATAAGCAATTTCTTCGTTCTCACTTATTAATTTTACTGTAAGAACAAGAAGGTCGTCAAAATCAAGAGAGTTGCTTAGTTTTAATGTTTCCTCGTACCTTAGATATATAGAAGAAACCAATTTGTCAAAATACTCATAAGCATTATTCTTGAATTCAACAGCATGGACTAAACTAATTTTAGCTTTTGATATGTGGTTTTTAACGGTCTTGGGGTCGAGATATTTGGAATCGATATTTAACTCTTTAATTATGTCTCTTATTGCTCGGATCGAGTCATCTTCGTCTAATATGGAGAAGTTGCTTTTGTAACCTAAATGTTGAATTTCTCTCCTTAGTATTCTCGCGCACATTGAATGGAATGTACCAATCCATAAACCTTTAATGTCGTTGCCTATAAGTTTCTCTGTTCTTCCCTTCATTTCTTCTGCTGCTTTATTGGTGAACGTCACTGCAAGTATCCTCGACGGAGCAACCTGTAATGAGTCAATCAAGTAGGCAATTTTGTATGTTATAACTTTTGTCTTTCCAGAGCCTGCGCCAGCAAACACAAGTAAAGGACCATTGTTGTAAAGAACAGCTTCTTTTTGTGCCTGATTTAGATCTTCAATGTAGCTTCCCAAATTATGCCTCTCATGAATTTTAACTAAAATCCTCCAAAACTTTTGAAAACTAATACAAAATAAAAGGAACCTATCAACAAAGAGAAAATCGGCAAAAGAAACAAGATAATAGCAACATTAGAGTGCAAATCATACGTTTCTCTTATAGCCATTATGAATAAATATATACTCCATGAAACAAAAATCAAAGAGATTAGTGGAGAGATAGGTGTCTTAAAGATGACTTCATAAAATATAAATATGATTCTCTCGATTAAAGTAGGAACAGATGCAAAAACTAAACCTATAAACAAAGCTATGCCATTTGTTTTTTTTAAAGTAAGCTCTGCAAGCAGATTGTAAATTGCGGCAGAAAAAAAGGAATTGACGAAAGGCATAACTAATGAAAGCACAAGAAGATAATATGAGCGGGAATAAGTAAAAGCAAAATTAAGAAGTGTTGTATAATACTGTCCCAACGAGTCTAAAGGAGTTTCCATGGTCGCCTTAGTTAGGGTAGACAAATACAAATAGATAAAAATGTACCAGATAATTCCAAAAACCAAAAGATAAAGAACGGCAGAATACAAAGGCTTAGCCTCTTTTATTTCCGTAAAGGCCTCTCTCGGTCTCAGTATCATCTTTTTAATCAGTTCAAAAGTCATATTAGTCCTCCTGTTTTTTTAATTTTTCGACAATTCAAGCTATTAGACTCTCGTTAGCAACTTTTAAAACTTCGCTAATGGCTTCATTAATTGGCAATTTGATTGTACATCCGGAGGCTAAAACATGTCCTCCTCCTCCAAATTTCTCTGCTATTTGTTTTACATTTGCTTCTTCTTTTCCGCGCAGACTAACTTTAATATACTCCCCGTTTATTTCTTTAAAAAAAACAAAAATCTTCCCCTGTTTCAACTTTCTAATGTTATCCACGATACCTTCTGAGTCCTCGTCAGAAGCGTTATTTTCAATAAAGTCATTTCTTAAAAGGTAGGAGTAAGCTATTTGGTCAGTAACAGTTAGTCTCGTCAGAGCGACCCCGAGCAATTTGAGGCAAGCTAATGTTTCTTGTTCATAGATCATTCTACCAATAAGGCCTGGTCTTGCTCCATAGTAGACTAACTTGCTTCCAATATCAAAGGCTTCCTTTGTAGCGTTTGAATAGTGAAAAGATCCCGTATCTGTAATAAGTCCTGCAAAAAAAGCATTGCTAATATTCTCATCAATTGGAAAACCCTCGCTCTCAAAAAATTTTAATAAAATAGAGGTAGTAGAAGGTGCATCGCTTTCGATGTAGTTATATGTCGCAAAATGGCCATTAGTGGGGTGATGGTCGATGTTAACAGTAATTTTAAAGTGAGACAATTCTTTTTCAAGTTCATCTATTCTTGATGTTCCTGCCGCATCAAGTAGGACTGCAACCTCAGCGTTTCGTAACGAGTCTTTCTCTTTGTTAATAAATTCGTAATCTTTAAGAAAGTTAAATTTTAGTGGTAAGGGCTCTGGAACAATATAAATGACAGTCTTCCCCATTTTTTTGAGGGAGAGGCCAAGGCCAAGTGCAGAACCTATCGTATCTCCATCAGCATTTGCATGAGAAAAAATTGCAAAGCTTGAATGACTTTTAAAAACATCTCCTAGAGCTTTAAAGTCAAGCATTTATTCTCCTTTTTCCTTAAGTTCTTTTTCGATTGAGTTGAGTATATCAATAACTTTATTTCCCTCTTGAAGAGATATATCAAATTGGAAAGAAATTATTGGAATCTTTCTCATGTCTTTCAATCTTCTAGCTATATCTCGTTGAATTCTGCCTAAAGCTTTGGAAAGTCTTTTTGTAGCATCATCTCTTAATTCTTCATTGCCAATTAGAGTATAATATATTCTTGCGAAGTGTAAATCAGGGGAAATCTCAACATGTGTTATTGTTACTTCTTTCAGAATTGGGTCATCAAGAGTATGCATATAAGTTGCAACCTCCCTAAAAATAGCCGACTCTATTCTCGAACGCCTTAAGTCACTCATCTTTTGAAATTCTCCCTTCTTTGTAAATGATAACCATGCCCAAAATTACGAGAACCGCATTCCCAATCATGTAATTATTAAACTTGGTTCCAAACATAACAAAGATGGATAATCCAAAAGTGAAAATGCTTAAACCCCCAAACAGAGTTAGTTTTTCTCCTGCCAAAAAAGCAACGCTTAATGACAATAGAGCTACTCCAACTAAATACCAACTGTGTATCCCGCTTCCAAAAATGAAAGCTACACCAAGTGCAATTAACAATAAGCCAGTAAATATCTCTATCTGATTGAAATATTTTCTTATAGACTTAAAAGCAGTAAAAAATTTATTTAAAGAGACAGCCGTGATAATAAATGGAACTCCAAGACCCAATGAGTAGGCAGAAAGAAGCATGATGCCTTTGCCCATTGTTTCGTATGTGCTTGCCTGAGTAAGAATAGCTGCAAGTATTGGACCAACGCAAGGCGTCCAGCCAAAGCTGAATGCAATGCCAAGAAGAAGAGAATTAAAAAATGAAGGATTGCTCTTTTTGATTGTTGTCTTTTTCTCATAATTCAAAAATGAAAGTCTTGCAAGACCGGTAATGTGCAGACCAAATATTAAAATAACTATGCCCGCGATAAGATCAAAAACTCTTTTGTTCCTAGATAGTACTTTTCCGACAAAAGATGCTGAGGCTCCAAGCAAAATGAAAACTATCGAAAAACCAATAACAAATGCAATTGAATTAAACAAAATTTTGCTCATCTTAAATTCTCCCTGCTTAATATCCTGCAATGAAACTCCAGAAATATAAGAGATGTATGCTGGAATCAGCGGTAAAACACAAGGAGAAACAAATGAAAGAAAACCAGCAGCGATAGCTGTTAGAATTGATATGTTTTCCATCTTGCCTCCTAAGCCACAACTGTGGATAGTATATCCGTTCCTAAGATTCCGTCAAATATGCCTTTACCTCTGATGTCTCTGATACAAGCTATAAATGATTGCATTTCTCCTGCAAACAAAGGGTTAAGAATATTGTTATAGGCGGTAATATTAGGAAAGGTATTGCAATTCCAATGACTATTATGGGCCTTGTAAACAAACGCAAGACACAAAACAGTATTGGCGTTACGAAAACGACAGTTACAATTGTTTGCAATTTTGAGGTAAGTAGGTAGTACAAAAATCTTATAGATTGATATTAACAAGGTACTGTTGTTCGCCAATGTTTAAAGAAATTCCTGTCACGCCTTCAATGAAGCTATGTATAATATAGCTGACTCCCAAAATAGAAACAATTTCCTTCTCCACGATAAAGCCTTGAGATTATGCTCTTGCAATCGGAATGTTAATAAAACTTTCTGAAAAAGCCAATAAAAGTAAAGCTCAACACTATAAAACTATAAATGCTTTTATTCATTTTTAAAATTATCCCTATTTTATTGTAATATGAAATATTAATTTTAGACTCTTCAAGGTTTGACAATAAATTTTTTCAAAAAGTATTCTTTTTTTTAAAAAATTATTTATAATATAAAAATGAGTGCATATAATTTTGGTTTTTTATATCCTATATTTAATTTTATTTTTGGGAGCATTGTAGGGAGCTTTCTGAATGTTGTAATTTACAGGGTGCCGAGAAGCAAATCTATAGTGAAACCTCCTTCGCATTGTCCCTCTTGCGGCACAAGACTAAAATGGTACGATATGATTCCTGTTCTTAGTTATCTCATTTTAAAAGGCAAATGCAGGTATTGTCACTCAAATATTTCTATTAAGTATCCATTAATCGAGGCGATAACTGGTTTAGTTTTTCTTCTCATAGGTATGAAAACAGGATGGTCTATCAAATTCGTTTCTTATATTATTTTTTCATCTTTCCTAATCGTTGTTGCTTTTATAGACTTGTTTGACGGAGTTGTTCCGGATATTATTGTTATCCCGGGTGCCATTTTAGGGCTTTTGTTTAACTTGTTTTACGGAAAAAATCCTTTCCTGCAATCTTTATTTGGAGTAGTAGCTGCAGCAATTTTTTTTGGACTTATCATAGTTTTCTCAAAAGGTGGCATGGGAGAAGGAGACCTAACATTAGGGTTGATGATTGGAGCTTTCCTTGGATTAAAATTGACAGTAGCGGCAATAATAATTGCGTTCGTAATTGGAGCTTTAGGCGGGCTATTCGCTTTGCTCTTTCTCAAGAAAAATAAAAAAGATACAATCCCATTTGGTCCTTACCTATCAGTTTCTGCGTTTGTTGTTCTTCTTTATGGCTATCAGATATTAAACTTTTACTTTAAAATGATTAATTTTTAATTTATTGCAAAAAGAATAAAATGATAAAAGAGAGGTGAGACATGAGCGCATTATTAGGAAGAGCAAAGAAAACACCTGTTATTGGATTAGATTTTGGTTCTGGTTACATAAAAATGGCGCAATTTAAGGAAGAATCAGGAGGTCTAAAGCTTGTAAATTTTGGTGTTTTGCCAGTTCCTGAAAGTGCAATTATCGAGGGAAGAATTGAAAGACCAAAAGAGATACAGGAAATTCTTAAAGAACTCATTAGTTTTCACTCTTTTTTGGGAAACAGGGTTGTTGCAAACGTTTCAGGGCAACTGGTTGTTGTAAAAGAATTACTTATGGAAGACTTACCGGAAGAAGAACTGTATGAGTCGATTAAATGGGAGATAGAAAAGTTTCTTCCGTTTCCAATTGAAAAATCTACTTTCGACTATCAAATTCTCAACAGAGTAGTGGAAGAGAAAAGCACAAAGTTAGATGTATTAGTTACAGCGGCACCTTTGGATGTTGTACAGCTTGCTGTTGAACTTTTAAAGATTGCAAATCTCGAACCAGTTGCTATAGAAGTAGAACCTTTTGCTGAGTTAAGATTGTTAAATTTCATGGAAGACTTTTCACTCGGAAGCGAGATTCTCCTTGCTATAGTGAACATCGGCTACAACTACACTTCAATAAACATAATAGATAAAGGAATGGTAAGATTTTCTCGGACTTTACCAATTGGTGGAAGGAAAATCACAGAATCTATTTCCAATTATTTTGGTAAGAGCTATGAAGAATCTGAAGAAATGAAGATTAAAGAGCTTGATGTAATAATGCTTGATACACCTATCACTTCTTCAGTTAAACCACTTCTTGATAATTTAACTCTTGAGATAAAACGGTCGATAAGTTTTTACTTTAACAAATTTAATGAAGGAAAAACTATGAACACTGCAATTTTACTTGAGGGTGGTTCTGCTAACCTAAAAGGTATCGAACAATTTACTGAAGAGTCAGTAGGATTCTCGACTGTTGTAAACAGACTTTTCACTAATGTAGCAAGTTTTGACACTAATCTCTTCACAAAGGAATATCTACATGATATGGCTCCAATGTTTTCTGTTGCAACGGGACTCGCATTGCGAGAGCATCAAATTAAACCAAAAACTAAGAAGAAGAAAGGAAAGTCAGAAAGTACAAAGGGCCCATTGGCTTACAAGAGGGGGTGAGGCATGGAATATTCTATTGATATTAATCTGCTTCCGGCTAAAAAAAGGAAAAAGAGACGACTGTCAAAGGAAAATAAAAGGATTATTTCAATTGGCATATTTATAGGGGTCATACTCCTTGCGATTTACGGAGGCATGTATTTTCAGATTTCGTCTAAAACAAGGCATCTAAGCAACCTTAACAACCAAATAGCTTCACTTAAACATTTTGAAGATGCTCTCAACAACAGGTCAGCTCTTGGTGATAAACTAGGTTATTATGAAACAACGATTGAAAAACTTGCAAACTCACAAATTACTTGGAATAATCTAGTTCAAGAGATAGCAGAGTCTTTGCCAAAAGAAACCGTAATTGCCAACTTAATAGTAGACAGAGATAAAAATCTCGTAACGATTTCTGGTCATACTACTGATCTTCAAAAGCTTGCTTGGACAGTCAACTCACTAATGTCAAACCAGAATTTTTCACAAGTAAAAGTGAATTCTTATACGCTTCCTCTGGGCTCTAAAACAAGTACGAGCACAGGCCCCCAGTATGCAACGTTCACAATTTCTTTCCAATGGAAGGAGATAAAAAAATGAAAGATGCTAACATAAAGTTATCAAATGAAAGCGTAAAGTTAATCGTATTCATTTTAATGTATTTAATTGTTTCTGGCATTGTTGGTTGGTATGTTATTAAACCACAATTTCAAAGAGTTAACGAACTAAACAACGAAATCTCCAAACAAGAGGAACATCTTAATTTATTAGTTTTGGCGCAAGAAAGAATAAACACTATAACCAATGATATAAATAATTTTACTCAGAGAATTTCAACTCTGCAGAAAGTCTTACCGCCTGAAAAAAACGAATTTTTATATGGAGAAGAGTTCTTGCTAATAGCAAACTCATGTAATGTATCATTAACTAACATGCAATTTCCAACCTCACAAAACACAACTCAACAGAATGTTGAGTTTACTATAAACTTCCAGGCGAAAAATCTCAGCAATGTTAACCTCTTCATTAACGTCCTTAAAGGCTTTCCACAGCTAACAGAGGTTAACAATTTAAATATTTCGAAAGGACAACAGCTTGCAACAGGAACTGTAAGCCAAGAGGTTTACACCGTAAGCATTAAAGGTATCATTTACCTATCGCAAAGGAAGTGATGAAAATGAAAGATAAGCAAAGGAAGAAGAGTAATTTCAAAATTTCAAAAGGAACTATTTACACAATACTTATTCTTGTGGCAATCTTTGCGCTACTAAATTTTGTTGTTTTTCCTATAATGTTTAGAACCGCAACCATACATAACGAGGCTCAACTACCAATAATCAAGAGGGGCAACATCCCCTTTGTTGATAGTGAAGTCGAAAGGAGATATCTTGAGGTTCCACCTCTTGTTGCCCCGGCAGATAAGCTTGGCAAACAAAATCCATTCGAATAGGAGAAACCATGGAAAGAAGAGAAAAGTTTTTTGAAAAGATTTCAAAGAATAATATTGATGGTTTATTTGTAAGCTGTATTTCAAATATCAGATACCTTACAAATTTTTCTGGAGAGGAAGGCTATTTATTATCAACGCAAAATGAATTATTGCTCATTGTAGATTCACGATTCATTGAACAGGCAAAGAAAGAAACTTTTACAGGAGTGGATGTTTTGGAATATTCTGGGAAAATAAATGATTTTATTGAAAATTTGATTAAGGAGCGTCATATTCACTGGCTAGGTATAGAAAAAGAAAGGATTAGCTTTAATATTTATTCTAATATAGAGAATTTTGGCTCTATAAAACTTGTACCACTTTCTGATTTTGTTGAAACCATTAGAATGGTTAAGGATTATGATGAAATTAAAAACATCTCGTCTGCTTGTAAAATCTCTTCCAAGTCATTTAACGAAGCACTACAATTTATCAAAGAAGGTGTAACGGAAAGAGATGTTGTTGCTGAACTTGAGTATAGATTCAAAAAGAACGGTGGAGAAAAACCTTCTTTTGACACGATTGTAGCATCAGGGGAACGAGGAGCTTTTCCCCATGGAGTTGCATCTGATAAAAAAATAGAAGCTCACGAGCCGATAGTTATTGACTTTGGGGTTTTTTATATGGGATATGCCTCAGATACAACGAGAACCGTTTGTATAGGAGAGCCTCCTGAAGAATTTAAGAATTACTACAGAGCCGTTCAAGAAGCACAAAATATAGGGCAATATTTTGCAAAGGCTGGATTGAAGGCATCTGAACTTGATAAAAAAGTTCGAGAGTACTTAAAAGAAAAAGGATTATCCTTCGGTCATGGGTTAGGGCATGGCGTCGGGCTTGAAATTCACGAGCCTCCTTATATTAACGCAAATTCCACCTACACTCTTGAAGAGAACATGGCGATTACCATTGAGCCTGGTTTATATTTTCCTGATAGATTTGGAATGCGACTGGAAGACACTTTAATCGTTAAAAATGACGGAACCGATCAGTTAATTGATTTAACACATGAACTTATTATAGCCTAATCAAGGTAAGTCAAACTTTATATGCTCGATTTCAGCTAATTGCTTATAATTAGTTTGATCAAATAGAAGAGGGGTAATTGAAATAAAACCATCTTCGACAGCTTTACTGTCGGTTCTGTCTTCTAAGCTATCTACAAGCTTCCCGCCAATCCAGAAGAAATCCTTGCCAAACGGGTCTTTTCCAACCATTACTCTATTTGAGTATCTTCTTCTTGAAAGTTTAGCATATTTATAACCTTTGATGCCTTCTTTAGGAATATTTGGTAGATTGACATTAAAGTATACACTATTTGGCAAGCCCTTGTCCGCGACTAACTTAGAAAAGAAAGCTGCAAATACTGATGCGTAAGAAAAATCTGGATTGAAAAAGCTATTAACAGAGAACGCGAAGGATAATTTATTATTTAATGCTCCCTCTCTTGCGCCTGCAACTGTTCCTGAATATATAACATCGTCTCCAAGGTTTGGACCAGCATTTATTCCAGAAACAACAAGATCAATTTCTTCTTTTATCAAAACATCAAGACCAAGAACAACACAATCAGCTGGACTCCCAGAAGTTCGAAAAGAGTCTTTTTCTCCTAAACCTAAAGGGTAACGTTCTGCTCTTAAAGGTTTATGCAATGTAGTAGCATGGCTCCCAGCGCTTTGAGGGCTTTGCGGAGCAACGATATAAACCCATCCAACAGATGTCATCTCGGTTGCCAACACTTTTAGTCCGGGTGAATCAATGCCATCATCGTTTGTTATAAGTATCTTCATATTAACCTCTTTAAAATTATTTATTTAATGATATACTTTTATTAAAAATTAGCAAGGAGCTCGCATGGAATTCAACAGACCTATATGGACAGAAATAGATCTTACGAAACTAAAAAGGAACTATGAGAAGATCCGCGAAATTGTTGGAAGAAGGAACATTATTTGTGTTGTCAAGGCAGATGCTTACGGACATGGAGTAGTTGAGGTTTCAAAAGCACTCGAAAAAGAAGGAACTTATGCATTTGCCGTGGCATCTATGGAGGAGGCAATAAACCTAAGAGAAAACGGAATTAAAGCGAAAATACTTGTGCTTGGTTATATAGACCCAAAAACACTCAACATTGCGCCCAACTTAAATATTTCCGTTTCAATGTTCGATAAAAGTTTCATAAAGAGACTTAAAGAATATACTGGAGAAAGACCAGTAAAAATTCATATCGACGTTGATACTGGAATGGGAAGATTGGGCATTTTACCCGGTGAAGTAGTTTATGCCGTGGATGCAATAAAAAAAATACGCAACGTAGAATTCGAAGGAATATATACTCATTTTTCATCGGCAGACAGTGATAGCGAGTACACAAAGAAACAATTATTAATTTTCAACAAAGTTCTCTCCAAGTTAAAAGATGAACGCTGTTTACCACCCATCATTCATTCTTCAAACAGCAGCGCTATTTTGAATGCCCCTAATAGCTTTTTTAATGCCGTACGACCTGGTCTTTTGCTGTATGGCATATCACCATTAAAGGCAAGCGTAGAAGGGTTTGAGCCAGTTCTATCTTTCAAGACAAGGATAATATTTTCCAGAAAAATTCCTGAAAAAGCCAGCATTGGCTATGAAAAAACTTTTACCACCACAAAGCCATCTCTCCTTGCAACGATACCTGTCGGCTATGCAGATGGGCTTCCGCGTAGTCTATCAAATGTCGGTGAGGTTCTTGTGAAAGGGATGAGGGCCAAAATAGTTGGAAATATAAGCATGGACTTATCAGTTCTCGATGTAACAGGCTTTCCTTTCATTCATCCAGGAAACGAGGTTGTTATAATCGGAAAACAAGGTAACGATGAAATAACCGCTTCTGAAATTGCAGAAAAGGTAGGAACCATTGACTACGAGATTGTAACAAGAATCGGAAAAAGAGTAAAGAGAATATTTAAAAACAGTTAATCGAACTCTTTTGAAAAAAAATTAATTTATATATACTTTAATAAGGAGGCATGATATGGAAATTACAATTACGCTTAGAGGCATTGAAGAAATTCCACAGCAACTTGAGAATGAGATCAATGAAAAAATCCAAAAGTTGACAAAGTATTTTGACAACATGCAGAAAGCTGCTATTACAATAAATAAGCAAAGAGGTCAATATACTGTTGAAACTACATTGTATGTTGCTGGTAGGCTCATTAGAGCAACAGGCAAAGGTAATGTTATTGACAAAGGATTGAACGAGAATATAGACAAACTAAACGCGCAAGTTAAAAAATACAATGACCGACTTAAAGAGAAAAGTTTTAAGAATCCTGTAAAAGAAATAGAAAGCGAAGTTGAATCAAAAGATGAGCTTCCTAAAGTTGTAAAGGTAAAGACTTTCCAGGTAAAGCCAATGGATATTGATGAAGCAATATTGCAGATTGAACTTCTTGACCACGATTTTTTCATTTTTAGAGATGAAGAAACGCAGAAATTAAACGTAATTTATCGAAGACATGACGGAAATTACGGATTGATTAAACCTCAATAATTTTCAAAGCAATGTTACTTGATATTTTTGACCCGGTAAAGAGAAACTTAAAGAGATACTGGGAAATAGTAAATATTGTAAACTCCTTTGAGGAAAAAATTTCAATACTTTCCGATTCTGAATTAAAATTGAAAACTGCTGAGTTTAAAGAAAGATTTAATAATGGAGAGACCGACCAATCTATACTTCCCGAAGCTTTTGCAGTTGTAAGAGAAGCCGCAAAAAGAACTATCGGAATGCGTCATTTTGATGTCGAAATCCTCGGAGGTATTGTCCTCTACGATGGAAATATTGCAGAGATGAAAACAGGTGAAGGAAAAACGCTTGTTGCCACACTTCCTTTATACTTGAATGCACTTAAAGGGCATGGTGGGCATCTTGTTACAGTTAACGATTACCTTGCAAAAAGAGACAATGAATGGATGGGTCCTGTCTACAATTTCCTAGGGCTTTCAGTCGGGCTCATACAGCATGACTCTTCATATGAAGAAAGAAGGAAAGCCTACAACTCAGACGTTACATATGGCACAAATAACGAGTTCGGATTTGACTACTTGAGAGACCACATGGCTGTAGCGAAAGACCAAATCGTCCAACGTGAACTCTACTATGCAATCGTTGACGAAGTCGATAGTATTCTTGTTGACGAAGCTCGTACTCCGTTAATTATTTCGGGACCTTCCGAGGAATCAACTGAAATGTACTACACAGCAAAAAAGGTTGCCGAGAAACTTGAACAGGGCGTTGATTTTGAGAGCGACGAAAAATTGAAAACAATAAATCTAACAAAGGAAGGCGTTGAAAAAGTAGAAAACCTATTAAGAATAGACAATCTTTTTGACGAAAAATTCGTCGATGTTGTGAAACATATTAACCAGGCGGTTAAAGCTAAAGCAAAAAATTTTTTTGAGAGAGATGTTGCCTATATTGTAAAAGATGGGGAAGTTATAATTGTCGATGAATTTACCGGCAGATTGATGTTTGGAAGACGCTACAGTGATGGACTTCATCAGGCGATTGAGGCAAAGGAAGGGCTCAAAGTTAAAAGTGAAAGCCAAACGCTTGCAACAATTACTTTCCAAAACTACTTCAGGCTTTATGAGAAACTTGCAGGAATGACTGGCACTGCTCTTACTGAAAGAGATGAGTTTAAGGAGATTTACAACCTTGATGTCTATGTTACGCCAACCAATAAGCCCGTTATAAGGATAGATCATTCAGATGTTGTTTACAAAACTGAAACTGCAAAGTTCCGTGCAATTGTTAATAAAATAAAAGAACTCTACGATAAGAGTCAGCCAGTGCTTGTTGGCACCAGATCCATAGAAAAATCAGAAAGACTCTCTTCTATGCTTAAAAAAGAAGGTATTCCTCACAACGTTTTGAATGCAAAATATCACGAGAAAGAAGCAATGATTATCAAAGATGCTGGTCAGCCTAAAACAGTAACAATTGCAACAAATATGGCTGGAAGAGGCGTTGATATAAAACTTGGGCAAAACGTTACAAATTTGGGCGGGCTTTTCATCCTTGGAACTGAGCGCCACGAGGCAAGGCGAATTGACAACCAGCTTAGAGGGCGTTCAGGAAGGCAAGGAGACCCGGGGGAATCACAATTTTACATCTCTCTCGAAGACGAACTAATGAGAATCTTTGGCGGCGACAGGATAAAAAGCCTTTTGACAACGCTAAACGTCGATGAGAATGAGCCAATACAGCACGCGATACTTTCGCATACGATAGAGAGTGCCCAGAAGAAGGTAGAATCATATAACTTTAGTATAAGAAAGAACTTGCTTGACTATGATAACGTCCTTGAAAAGCAAAGAGAAGTCATATATGGTGAGCGTGATAAAATATTACAACAGGGAACCATAAAAGACGATATACTGAGCATGGTCATTGAAATAGCTGAAAAAGTTGTACTTACGCACTTCTTCGATAATGGTGAAGTTGATAGGGAAAACATAAAAGCACTACAATCTTCTACTTCTGCATTTTTTAACAGGCCTGTATCTCTTGATTTTAATAAGATGGAAAGTCTAAGCCAAGAAACGATAGTAGAAGAAATCAATAACCTTGCTTTGAAACTTTATGCTGAAAAAGAGGCTGAGATAGGTCCGGAGCTTATGAGGCAGATAGAGAAGTATGTACTTCTTCGCTCGATTGATTCGAATTGGAAAGACCATCTATATGCAATGGATGATCTTAAAGAGGGAATTGGATTACGTGCCTATGGACAGCAAGACCCACTAATTGCCTATCAGAAAGAAGCTAAAGAGCAACTTTTTGATCCAATGATGGAACGCGTGAAAGATGATACCGTAAGAACGCTCTTTAGAATAACGATTAACAAAGAAGAAAAAGATAGCGGTAATGAAACGAAAACAAGTGCTTCGATTTCAAAAGATGATCGAAAAAAGAGAAGAGAAGAAGAGAAGAAATTGAAGAAGAAGAGAAAGTTATGATTTCTGATGAATTAAAACGCGATATACAACAAACAATCGAGAAAATGGACACAGCCCTTGATAAACTTTGGTATGAAGAGAAGCATACTAAAATAAAAGAAACCGAAGCCAAATGTGGAACCCAGAATTTCTGGCAGCAGAGCAATGCAAAGGAGACACTGAAAACTCTTTCCCTTTTGAAAAAAGAAGTTGAAAAATTCGTAAGCATAAAAAAAAATAAAGAAGAACTTGAGGTAATGATTGAGATTTATAGTGAAACTGATGAACCAATGGATAGAGAGATTCAACGGGTACTTAACGAAGCAAAAAATAAACTTAAAGAATGGGAAATAGAACGTTACCTTTCCGATCCATACGATGATCTTAATGCTTTTGTTTCTTTTTCAGCAGGTGCTGGTGGTGTCGATGCAATGGACTGGACGGAAATGCTTTTGAAAATTTACCTGCGCTGGGCTGAGAAAAAAGGCTTTGAGGCAAAGATACTTGACCAGACATTTGGGGACGAAGCTGGCGTAAAAAGTGCAACAGTTTACGTTAAAGGCGATTTTGCATACGGACTTTTGAAAGGAGAATCAGGCGTGCACCGATTGGTTAGAATTTCTCCTTTTGATGCTAATAAAAGGCGACATACTTCTTTTGCCCTTGTTGAGGTGCTGCCAGAGCTTGAGGATGTAGAAGATATCGAAATAGACGAGAAGGATCTAAAAATAGAAATATCTCGTTCCAGCGGACATGGCGGGCAGAACGTTCAGAAAGTAGAAACAGCCGTCAAAATCATACACATTCCAACTGGAATAACGGCTGAGTGCCAGGATGAGCGTTCTCAACTTCAAAACAAGAACATGGCACTCAAAGTACTGAAATCAAGACTTCTACTTTTTGAAAAGAAAAAGAAAGAGAGCAAATTAAAAGAAATAAAGGGTGAATTTAAATCAATAGAGTGGGGCAATGAGATTCGTTCATATGTTTTACAGCCTTATAAATTAGTGAAAGACCACAGGAATAACTTTGAAACAGGAAATGTTGATAAAGTGCTTGAAGGAGAAATTGATGAGTTTATATGGGCTTATCTTAAAAGTCAGAAACAATAAAAAAATAATAAAAAGTTTTACAATTAACTCCTTGGGAATATTCTTTGGCTCGCTCATTTATGCTTTGGGGGTAAACATCTTTATCCAACCAAATCACATAGCACCAGGAGGTTTTATAGGCATAGCAATAATCCTGAATCACTTTTCACCAATTTTCAAAATAGGAATCACTATTATCATTATGAACATCCCGCTTTTTTTGATAGGAGCGAATAGGCTTGGTAAAGTTTTCCTTGTTAGCTCGATTATTGGAACATTCCTTTCTTCTATACTTATTGACATCACGCTTCCGTTTGTCCCTGAAATAAAAACAGACCCGATACTTGCTGCAATTTATGGAGGCTTTTTAATGGGAGCAGGCATTGGCATTATTTTCAGATTTTACGGCTCTACAGGCGGGACTGATCTTCTTGCGCAAATCGTTTATGATTTTACAGGGCTTCCATTTGGTCAATCCCTTATGTTAATCGATGTTCTAATAATAATACTCTCCGGCATAGTGTTCAAAAGTATAAATATACCTCTTTACTCAATAATTGCAGAGTTAGTCAGTAATTACGCGATAGACCTTGCTCAAGAGGGGTTTACTTTTTATAAAACTCTTAGTATAATTACTGAAAGACCAAGGGAGATTAGAGAATTAATTCTTACCGAAATGGAAAGAGGTGTAACTGAGCTGAAAGCAACTGGAGCATACACCGGTGCAGAGAAAACTATTCTTTTAGTAGCCATTCCACACACCGAGATTTCTAAAGTAAAGAAATTGATTCTTTCTGTCGACCCAGCAAGTTTTATTATCATTGGAACTGCTTCTGAAATAATTGGGCAGGGCTTCAAGTCTCACCAAGAGAGGGTCTGATGATAGAGATTAAAAATATTGAAAAAATATACCCAAATGGGACCATAGCCTTATCAAAGATAAGTCTTAACGTCGAAAAAGGAGATTTTGTTGTTCTAATGGGAGAGTCAGGTGCCGGTAAAACAACTCTTCTTAAGATAATTCACAGTGAAGAAGCTCCGACAACTGGAAGCATTATTTACGAAGGGGAAGACATAAGAAATATACCTTCAACCGTCCTGAGAAGAAAGATTGGCTTTGCCTACCAAGACTTTATGCTCATTGAGGACAGAACCGTATTTGAAAATATATCCCTACCTCTTCAAATCACTGGGGAACCGTACAAGTCGCTAAGCAATAGAGTAAAAACTGCACTTAAAGCAATGAAGCTTGAAAATAAAACTTTCAAGCTCGTAAAAGAACTTTCCGGAGGCGAGAAACAGAGAGTTTCAATTGCCAGAGCGCTTATATCAAACCCTGAAGTTCTTTTGTTAGATGAACCAACGGGTAATTTGGATAATGATACTGCAAAAGAAATAATTTTATATATCGAGGCTATGAACGAAAAAGGAACGACAGTCATAATGTCAACTCACCATATAATTGACTGGGATTCAAAACCCAAGAAAATTTTAAAACTTAAGAACGGAAGGATACTAAAAAAAGACTATGCATAAATTATTTTACGTTCTACGACAGACAAAATTACTTTTAGGTGAAAGCAAGAAAATAGCCTTTATTTCTATTTTATTCCTGATAATCGGAATGTTGACTTTGGGATCAACATACATCATTGGGCAAAAACTTTTTGAAACATCTTTTACTCTTGAGAAGAAAGTTAATATCACGGTATTCTTTAAAATTAATTCTTCTCAAGACGATGTAACAAATGCCGTTAGCGCAATTCAAATGATCGACGGTGTCAAAAGTATAGACGTTAAAACAAGCGAGGAAGCGAAACAGGACTTTCTTACTCTATTTCCCCAATATAAAGATTTTTTGGATTCACTTAAAAATAATCCCATCCCATACACCGCTACTATAACCTTGAGCGAACTCAATTCAGGAGACAGAATCCAGGACATCATAAGGTCGTTACCTGTTGTTGACACTGTTATCTTTTCGGGAGAAACTGCAAAGAAACTGAAAAATCTCGTAACTATAATTTGGAGCTTATTCATTGCAATTTTAGTAGTAGTTATTGCGGAATTTGCTTTTACGATTCAAAGCTCGACTTCATTCCTTGTTGATTTTAGAAAAAATGAAATTCGTATACTTAAATTAGTCGGAGCAGATACAGCGTTTATAGAGCTCCCGTTTATTTTTATTGCATCTTTAATGTCGCTCGTTGCCTGGATTATCTCCATTTTTGCTTTAGTCAGGGTAAATACTTGGAGCAATGCGATTGTTCAAGAACTTCTTCCGTTCTCTGCCGCAGTAACAAACATAAAACTAAATATACTTTTCGTATCTCTTCTTATAATAAGCCTTATTGTAAGTGTTTTGGGAAGTCTTGGACCTCTTAGGAGAAACTTTTGAAAAAAATATTAGTTTTCACTTTAATAATTGTAACTTTTACCGTATCCTTCTTGAAGCCAAAAGTATTTTCTGGACTTGATGAAGAACGTAAAAAATTGGAGCAATTCAAGCAACAACTCGACCAAGTAAAAAGTACAATTAAAAGCATAGAGTCCTCAACAGTAGAAATCCAGTCCTTAATTGGAAATTTAGGATATGAAATAAACAATGTATCCAAAAACATTGATGAAACAGAAACAAAAATTACTGCTTTAAAAAATGAAATTGCTTTTAAGGAAAAGGATATTTCGACAAAAGAGCAAGAGATATCTCAAGAAGAACAAGAGATTGAGAGTACTGTAAACCTTTCATATAAACTCTCAAAGATATCTCCTATGGAGGTCTTTTTTGAGGGAAACGATCCAAATACAGTTTCGATGAAGCTCTCTTATATTCTATATGTTTCATCTTATACGAAAAATTTAATGAATACAGCTATTAATGATAAAAATTTACTTGCCGTGCAAAAGCAAAATCTTGAGAAAAATAAAAAAGAGCTCGAAAGCTACCTAACAAATCAGAAAAGTGAGCAAGAAGTCTTGCTTGAAGAAATGAGTATTAAAAATAGTTTACTCAAAAGTCTAAAAGAGAAAAAAACGTATTTGCTCTATCAGAAAAGCGAGATTGAAAAGGAAATAGCTGAAGAAAACAAAAAAATTGCTCAACTCATTGAGGAAGCAAAAAAGAGTAATAGCATATTGAAAACAGGTTTAATTTGGCCAGTAAAGGGTCCTATTACCGATGTCTTTGGATGGAGGATAAATCCTATTTGGGGAGGAAAAGAATTTCACGAAGGGATAGACATTGGTATTGCAACAGGCACACCTGTCCATGCTGTTGCAGATGGTGAAGTTACTTATGCTGATTGGATGACTGGCTATGGGTATATGGTCATGCTCTATAACGGGTCAGACGTAACTACGCTTTATGCTCATCTGAAGAGCTTTACAGTAAAAAAGGGTAACTTGGTAAAGCAGGGACAAACAATAGCCTACTCTGATAACACTGGATGGTCAACAGGCCCTCACCTTCATTTTGGAGTTTATATAGGAGATAAAGCCGTGAACCCTCTAAATTATCTCCCATAATAAGCTTGACTAAAAGTAAAATTTCTGTACAATTTTGAACTTGAGAGGTGAAAAATGAAAGACAGCAAAATGTACATTGAATTACTCAAAAACGTAGAAAGCAATAAATATAAGCTGGTCCAAATTATCCTTAAGGAAGGACGAAAACTTACAAGACTTAATCCTGACTTTGACCCTTTTTATGCGGGAGATTTTTTACACAAGGTAGAAAAAAACCTTCTAAAGGAGAAAGAAGATCAATAAAAAAATATTGCTTGCCGTAACGGGCAGTGTAGCAGCTTACAAGGCTTGTGAAATATTACGAATCTTCAAAAAGCAAGGAGATAGCGTTAGAGTCATTGTTTCACGTGGAGGTGAGCATTTTATAACCCCTTTAGCTTTTTCTTCGCTTGGAGCAGCAAAAGTTTATACTGACGCAAACGAGTTCGACGTTGATGAAAAAAGTGTTTCGATGCATCTTGCTTTATCTCGATGGGCTGACTGCATACTAATTGCCCCTGCAAGTGCAGACTTTATCTCTAAGATGAGTTGTGGTATTGCTGATAGCCTTCTTTTGACTACAGTGCTTGCCTCAAAAATGCCAATCTTTATTGCACCTTGCATGAACGAAAATATGTACCTAAATAAAATTACGCAGGAAAACATTTCACTTCTTACAAATTTAGGAGTGAAAATTATAGAGCCTGAAGAAGGTTTGCTTGCTGATTTTAAGCCAGGGAAGGGAAGACTACCTGAACCTGAAAGTATTGTGAAGGTTGTTTCAAAATTTTTTAGTGAAGAAAAGATCTTTGAGGGTAAAAGAATCCTTGTGACTTGTGGTGCAACAAAGGAGTTCATCGACCCCGTGAGGTTTATTTCTAACGGCTCAAGCGGTAAAATGGGTGCACAGATAGCGCGCATCGCAAAGGAAATGGGAGCTAACGTTCACCTTGTTTATGGAGAAATAAAAGTTGATCTTCCGGTGGTTGACGGATACTCAAAGGTAGTAACCACTGAAGATATGTTTAAAGAAGTTAAAAATCACTTTAATAATATTGACGTACTTATCATGGCAGCAGCTCCTGCCGATTTCAGACCAAAGCAGGTCCAATTGAAAAAGCTCCAGAAAGTTGAACCGCTTTCTCTAGAGCTTGAAGAAACCATAGATATTCTTAAAACTGTTGCAAGAGATAAGAAAGAACAAATTGTAGTAGGTTTTGCACTACAGACCGAAGACCTGGAAGAAAACGCAATCAGGAAATTAAATGAAAAGAATATGGATATTGTAGTTGCAAATAGCGAAACAAACATTGGAGAAGATACTGGAAGCGTGATTTTCATAGCAAGAGATGGAAATAGAAAAGAGTTGAACAATGTTTCCAAGGATCAAATTGCAAAAGAACTTCTACTTTTAATAAACGACTATCTAAATAGAGGAGGGAAAAATGGTTAGAAATGAAGAGAAGCGATTTGTAACAACCGAATCAGTAACTGAAGGTCATCCTGACAAGCTTTCCGACCAGATTTCCGACAAGGTCTTAGATGAAATTCTAAAAAAGGACCCAAATGGAAGAGTCGCCTGTGAAACCTACGTTACACATGGCCTCATAATCGTTGGAGGCGAGATAACCACTCATGCATGGGTTGATATTGCTGACATAACTCGTAGTGCTGTAAAAGAAGTTGGTTATACATCACCGAAGTATGGTTTTGATTATAGGACTTGCGCAGTTTTAAATGCCGTAGGCAGGCAGTCTCCTGATATCTCCCAGGGAGTTGATAGAGGGGGAGCGGGAGACCAGGGCATCATGTACGGCTATGCTACTGATGAAACAGAAGAACTAATGCCTCTTCCGATAGTGCTTGCACACAAACTGACGGAACAACTTGCACGTGTAAGAAAAAGAGGCACACCAACAAACATTGCTCCATTTTTAGGGCCTGATGGAAAGGTGCAGGTAACTTTGCGTTATGTTGGTGAAAATGCAGTAGAAATAACTGACGTAGTCATCTCTACTCAACATACAGAAGATTTGCTTGACCCAAAAGATCAATCGCATATGTCGAATGATGCAAGACAGTTAATTGTCGAGGCAATAGCAAAACCAATTCTTCCAGAACGCCTTATAAGCAGTAATACACGATTCCATATAAACCCAACTGGCAAATTTGTTGTTGGAGGGCCACAATCTGATACAGGAATGACTGGCCGTAAACTTGAAGATGACACATATGGTGGGCTCGCCCCTCATGGAGGTGGAGCTTTCTCAGGAAAGGATCCAACTAAAGTTGATAGGTCCGCGACTTACATGATGCGTTATCTGGCAAAAAATGTTGTTGCTTCAGGGCTTGCAAAAGAATGCCTCATTCAAATTGCGTATGTTATCGGTGAGACAAAACCTGTTTCCTTCATGACGGATACGTTTGGAACAGGAAAAATTCCCGACGAGGAAATTGAAAAAGCACTTCTTTCTTTAACAGACCTTTCGCCTATTGGAATTATTGAAAGATTAGCACTTAGAAGGCCTATTTACCAAAAAACTGCATCCTATGGACATTTTGGAAGAAATGTTCCTGAATTCACCTGGGAAAAAACAAATTTAGTAAAAGAACTTCTCGATAAAGTTGGAAAGTAATTCATACGCAGGTGTTGTAATCATAGGGCTAAAGGCACCGTTGGACCTCCTCTACTATGAAATTCCAGAGCAGTTTAAAACTTTAGTAAAAATAGGTTCACGTGTTGTTGTGCCTTATGGAGAAAAAAACGAGAGAAAGGTAGCAGTTGTCTTTGATAAGAGCGATATGCAGCCTTCTTTTGATTTAAAGCTTCTAAACGAAGTACTTATAGGGGATGCGTTAAACACTAATTTAATTGAGCTTGTTCGTTTTGCATCAGATACGTTTCTCGTTCCACTGCATACACTTGTCAATGATTACATCGGAACAATTGAAAATGATGTTTTCGTGAAGTTTGTCGAGTGTTTAAACCAAGAGAAACTTTTAGAGATTGTCCAAACATCAAAGGGCAAAAAACAACAACTTGTAACTCAGATTCTTGAGAATTCTCCTGTTAGATTTTCTACCCTACGTAAAAGCATTGGCACGACTTTTAGCAGGTATATTGTTGAGCTTGAGCAAATCAAAGCAATAAAAATAACAGAGAAAAATACAGAAAAACCAAAAAGACTTCTGGCAATTACAGCAAATGATTCATCTTTTCTAGAGAGCAAAATAAAAGCATTCGATTCATCTATAAGGAACAGTTCTTTTAAGATAGTCAAAGTATTTCTTTCAAGCAAAAATAATGTAATTGATGAGACAACTGTAACTTTCAATGTGAGAAATAGCGCAAAGGCTGTCGAAAAACTCGTTGAAGTAGGCATATTAAAAGAAACACACTTAGAGCAAAAATCTCAGCGTGACGATATTAAGTCCAGGCACAAACTCCTTTTAGGGGGAGGCCTTGTCGAGCGAAGCAATAAGATTATCTCCTTAATAAAAAACAAGAATTCAGCATATAAAACGTTAGTGATTTTTCCTGAATTAGCCTTGATAGAAAAAGTTAAAGGGATGTATAGAGAAGCATTTGGAGAAAATCTCATCTCATGGAACGGCCACGATGCATCTTCTTTTGTGAGCAAAAGTAGGGCGAACAAACTGGTTATACTTGCAACTGAAACCATGTTATTTGCAGATATTAGAGACTTAGAAACGATCATTTTAGAGGATGCATCAAGTAAATATTTTAAACCAAATTCCTTCGCCCCTTTTGAAGCTCGGACAATCGCCATAAAAAAGGCTTCTCTTGAGCATCTTGATCTTTTGTTCTCTGCAAGCACTGCTGACGACAGCCTCTTTTACCTTTGGAAAACAGGTTTCTTTGAAAATGTTGAGATTTCAAAACCAACATCAAAAATCAAAGTGATTGATATGAGGACAGAGTTTAAAAATAAGAACCACAACATGTTGTCGTACTATATGAAGCGGCGCATAAACGAAACGCTCAGAAGCAATGGAAACGTTGCACTCATTCTCAACAGAAAGCCTTTTTCAACATTCGTTATGTGTAGGGAATGCGGTTATGTTATGAAATGCAAAAGTTGCGGAAATACGTTGTACTTTGATGGTGATAAGAAGATGCTCTACTGTGCAGTCTGCGGGTATGAGGAAGTCGCACCGATTGAGTGCCCTCGATGTAAAAGTCCTAGCATCTACTATTTTGGTGGAGGCATTCAAAAGCTCATCCCGGAAATAAAGTCAACGTTTCCAAATGCTAATATTGTGAAAATGGTTAGTGGAGATTACAGTAATAAATTGATAATTGATTCCAAGAATTTTAATTCAACAATTTTTGTAGGAACAGAATTTCTCTTAAGCCATCTTAATGAAGAAAACATTGCTTTTTTTGGTTTTGTGGGCGTGGACACCTTCATAGAAAACTACGGTTACGAATCGGGAGTAAATGCTTTTAAAATAGTATTAGATGTTGCGAATGAGCTTCACGGGCATGAGATAGTGCTTCAAACCTACTCGCCAGAAAATTACATTGTTAGTGCCATGAAAAGTCTTGAGTTCAAATATTTCCTTGAGGAAGAACTTTCTTTAAGAAAAGCACTTTACTACCCGCCTTACTTTAATCTCATTTCATTGAACATCCAAAACGTTGAAAGCGACAAAGCAAAAGCGATTAAAGATTACCTTGAAGAAAATTTGAAGGACCAAGCTTATGTACTCGGTCCTTCAAAGAGCAACATTCCCGGTATTTTCGAAGTTACACTAAAATTTACTACAAGCACAGCTTTAATCAAAGCTACGCTTACAAGAGCCTCTCGTCAATTTAAAGTTGAGTTTGGCGTAAGAGTGTACCCATCCTTTGTTTAACTATTTACTTTGAGTGCCAAGCGTCACACCGATTTTAGTAGGTGCTACTTTATTGTCTCTTATTATTTCAAGCGTGATTTTATCTCCAACTTTGTGATTTCTTATTAGAGAGATGAACTGGTCGCTTGTTGTTATGCCTTGCCCATCAATTGAAGTGATGATATCCTTGACAAGTACTCCAGCTTTCTCTGCAGCACTTCCTGCCTGCACGCTTGCAACAAGAACCCCTGGAACGTATCTGACATTTTGTGCTTGAGCCACGCTTTCGGTCATTGTTGTAACACCCACCCCGAGAAAAGGCCATTGCACCTTGCCATTTGATAAAAGATCATTTACAACTTTTTGGAATGTGCTTGAAGATACCGCAAATCCCAATCCTTGTGCGTTATTGTAAATCAGCGTATTAATTCCGATTACATTTCCTTCAAGGTCTACAAGAGGTCCACCGCTGTTGCCTGGGTTGATTGCAGTATCGGTTTGGATTACTCCGTACATTGTGGTACCGTCTCCATTATCAATATTTCTTTCAACGGCACTCACTACACCAAACGTTACCGTGTGGTCGAGTCCATAGGGATTACCTATAGCTACAACGAACTCGCCTACTTTTAGCTTTGAGGAATCTCCAAGTGTGGCATATGGCAAACCTGTTTCGCTAATTTTGATGAGCGCAATGTCACTTACTGCATCGCTTCCAATAACAGTGCCAGTGTATGATTTACCGTTTGTTAACATTACTTCTATCTTGTTTGCATCAGCAATTACATGGTTGTTTGTTAAAATAAGCCCGTCAGACCTTATTATTACACCCGATCCAAGCCCTTGCTGTGGAATTGTTTGGAAAAAGAATGGATTAGTAACCTGCTGTGTTGAAACAATTCTGACTACTGCCGGGGAAATTGTATCTGCAATCTTCTCAACCGCTGTTTGTATAGAACTGACGTCGGGATTTACGTTAATCTGATTCTGAGAATTTGTTGCAACTGCGTTTACTTTTAACCACGGAAAAATTGATGGATTCTTGAAAATAACAAATGTTCCGAACATACCTCCAAGAATTCCTCCCATGATTATTCCTACAATTAAAAATACTACCCAACTTCTTTTTTCTTCCATATTCTTTCACCTCCGAATTAAAATTCTATCTTATCTAAATTTTTTACAATTTTTACTCTTTTACCAAATTGTTCTAAATAAATCTCAGGATGTTCTGTATGTACGGGGACAATGACTTTGGGATTTATTTCATCTACTATTTTAAATAAGTCCTCTTTCTTTGCATGACCTGAAGCATGAACATGAAACCTCGGATACAAATTGAACTTTTGAAGCCAATTGTCCATTCTCCGCTCATCAATTTTCTGCTCCTCTGAGTGAGCCTCTGACGAAGAATGAATATAGGAGCTTCCTTTTGAAGGCCTTAGGTCAATCAATTCTTGAAGGTCAAAAAATCTTAGTGTAATAGCAAATTCTCCTTCATTCGCTCTTATATCTTCGGCTTTTAATAATTTGTTTTTCGGTATTCTAGCAAGGAGTTCCTTCATCCATTTTCTCTTATAATCAGCTTCGTCATATGTACCTGACTCATGCTTTTCCAGATAAAAAAAGATATTAGGGTCATCAAGCCCTGGAGTATCCATAACAGATTCCTTCATCTTATCTAATAGGTAGGCATCTTTAAGGGAAATGACAAATTTTCTTCCTGTAACTTTTGAGAGTGCAAGAAAAGTCAATAATCTGTCGGTATCGCGTATTGAGAAATCAGTAATGATAAGCTTCTGAGTTTTTTTAAATATTTTATATGCCTCATCAAAAACTTGCTGTTCAGTCCAGAACTCTTTAACTTCACTATCTTGTCTAAGGTTTGTTCCCTCTATTACCAGGACATCTGGTTTGCGTTTTCGTGCCTCTTCAACAAAATTGATTGTTTCCTCTGAGCGTTTTCCGTGAAGTCTCAGGTCACCAGTGTAAACAACTGAACCCTCTGAGGATTCAACAACAAAACCAAGAGCACCTCTCACAGAGTGGTCAACTGGAAACCCAAGTACATAAGTATTCCCTATTACTTCAGTGTTTTCAATAGCGTTAAAGATATGTGTACCTTTTTCTTCGTTTTTTGACGAAGGTACACCTCTTCTCTTAAACTCAAACATTTTGTTTTCAAATGTTGGATTGCCGCTTTCCTCCATTGCCTTGAGTATTGCAATTGTTGTAGAAGACGTGTAGATTGGAAGCTCTTCGCGCAAGAAAGAAATGTAAGCTGAATGATCAAAATGAGCATGACTTAAAAACACTGCATCTACGGAAAGCTCTTCGGACCCATCTCCTAAATCAGCTGATCCATTTTTATTAAGCATTTCAACCAAATCTTTTCTGTAGAGTCCCTTGATGAGAGGAACGAGGCCGAGAGAGTATAGGTCGCCTATACCGTTTGCAACACGAGGGTTGAGGAACTCTTCGTAATACATTCCTCGCTGTTTGTAGTTTAAGCCAAAATCGAAAAAGAATTTTTTATATGATGTTTCGAGAAATATCTTAGTGCCTCCAATTGCTTGTGCACCGTCAAAAAAAATTATTCTTCCCATGCAAAATATTTTAAACTAAAATGTGAATTAAATGTGAATCTTGAGATTGATTTAATAAATTGTAGATTACTATTCAAGCATCTTCTCTTTAACGTCCCTGATGCATTTATCGATCTTAATCCTCAAATAGCCAAGATTAACGCTTCTACTTGAGACTGTAGCAAGAAAACCATTTCCAATTGAAGAAAAAATAATAAAGTCGGTTTCAGTTTCAACTAAAATGTGTTTCACCTTGCCAGAGTTTAGTACTTTGGCTGTTGTAATACTATTTCTGAAGTTACTTGCACACATACCAGAAACTGCATCTGGGTCCAGATCTGAAGGAAGAAGCGATGTTATAATAAGCCCTTCATTACTAATGATGGCAACGCCTCTTACTCCTTCAATCTTGCTAAGAATACTAAGAATCTCTTCCATTCAGTGCCCTCCTTTTCCCTGGATGATTTCTATACAATGTGGAATTATTTCTCTTACTACTGAAATTGATTCTATTGCACCATTAGGATTTCCAGGTATATTTACAATAAGCGTATCTCCTCTTATTCCGCTAATTCCACGAGAAAGTACAGAAACTTTAACAGAATCAAAATTTTTGACTCTCATTATCTCTGAAATTCCAGGCATTTCTTTATCAATAATTGACTTCGTTGCTTCGGGAGTCACGTCGCGTTTTGAAGGACCAGTGCCTCCACTCACAAGTATAAGATCAACTTTAAGATCGTCTGAATAGTAAATCATCTTTTCTGAAAGTGCTTTTATTTCATCTGGCACAATACTTGCATCTACAACATCCCAGCCACTTTCTTTAACAAATTTGCTAAGTAACGGAATAGATTCGTCTTTATTGACGTCCTTGCTTCTTGTATCACTTGCTATTATAATCGCAACCTTTATCATATAAGTATGATACCAAAAAAATTAAAATTTAAAAACATATTTTAAAATAAAAGCTGAAAATATTATATAATTATAGGTATGGATTTCTTCAAAACACTAATTGCACTTAGAGAATGCGACTCTACGATGAATTTTGCAAGAAAGATAAGTAATTTTGTAGAGATGCCTTTCATAGTAACTTCTGAAATTCAAACGGAAGGTAGAGGCCAATACCGACGGAAATGGTCTTCTCCACTCGGAGGACTTTGGATTACAGAGGTGTTTGGAGTTGAAAACCCTGTTGGACTTTCTACGTTTATGTCAATCCCCATTTTTAGATTAATTAAAAGGTACTCGGGAGATGTATCAATTAAATGGCCAAATGACATATTTATTAAAGGAAGAAAAGTTGCAGGAATCATTACAGAGATTGTCGGAAATACCGCTTATGTAGGAATAGGAATAAATGTCGAGAACAGAGTTCCTGAAGAGCTAAATGCTATTGCCACTTCCCTCTCAGAGCATGTAAAAATAAAAAAAGAATTACTATTGTATGAATTGATCAAGGAGGAAGAAAACCTAATTGGGATTTTTATGAAAAGAGGTTTTTCAGAATTTAAAGAGGAATATTCAAAAAACCTTATACTTCTCAACAAAGTCATTAAAATAGCAAGTCAAAAAAAATACGTTGGAGTCGTCACTGGCATAACAGACAGAGGAGAATTAGTAGTTAAAACTACTCAAGAATCTGTTATCATTTCTCAAGGAACAATTCTAAGTATTGATTTAACATAAATATTTGTACTCCAAAAACTATTGACATAAAGACACTATTGTAATAAAATACTTATGTGTTTTTTTAGAAATCTATGGGAGGTAGACTAATGGATGTAAAGGGCCTTATTTTTAATTTAGAGGAAAAGAAGAAGAATATTCGTGGCACGGAAGACAAAAGTGCCATTGAGAAGCAACATGTGAAAGGTAAACTTACGGCAAGAGAAAGAATTGATCTCTTGGTTGACCCGGGTTCATTTCAAGAGTTTGATCTCTTTGTAAAAACACGTTCAACTTATTTCGATCTCGATAAGAAAAACGTCCCATCCGATGGGGTAGTAACAGGCGTTGGGACAGTTAATGGGAGACGAGTTGCACTTTATTCTCAAGACTTTAACGTCATTGGGGGTTCTTTGGGGGAAATGCATGCATTGAAAATTACGAAGATGCAGGACCTTGCAGTAAAGCTTGGAATTCCGTTCGTTGCCATGAACGACTCGGGCGGAGCTAGAATCCAAGAAGGAGTTGATTCACTTCGGGGCTACGGAGAAATTTTTATCAGGAATGTCAAAGCTTCTGGCGTTATCCCTCAGATTTCTCTACAATTAGGGCCAACAGCAGGTGGCGCAGTTTACTCGCCCTCAATAATGGATTTTATCGTAATGACAGAAAAGGCAACAATGTATATAACCGGTCCAAATGTTGTTGAAGCAGTTACCGGGGAAAGAGTTACCCACGAGGCTCTTGGTGGTGGCATCGTCCACAACGAGAAAAGCGGAGTCGCACACTTTCTTGCAAAAGATGACTCTGAAGCAATAGAAACCGTTAAAAAACTTCTCTCATTCCTTCCCGATAATTACCTTCAGGAACCACAAATCATTGATTCTGGCGACCCTGTCGAAAGAGAAACCTCGGAGTTAAGAGATGCAGTTCCATTAGATCCGAGTAAGGGCTACGATGTAAAGTCCATCATTAAAAAAGTGGTCGATAACAATGAATTCCTTGAGGTACAAGAGACTTTTGCGCAAAATGCAGTTGTTGGCTTTGGAAGAATTGGCGGACGGAGTGTTGGAATTGCTGCAAACCAAGCGATGTACCTTGCAGGTGTTCTTGATATCAACTCTGCTGATAAGATCGCAAGGTTTGTAAGATTCTGCGATGCATTTAACATTCCTATCGTAACTTTTGTTGATACTCCTGGCTATATGCCAGGCACAGTGCAGGAACACAACGGAGTAATAAGACACGGAGCAAAAGTACTCTACGCATACTCCGAAGCAACCGTTCCGAAAATCACAATGATATTAAGAAAAGCATATGGTGGAGCTTATATTGCAATGTGTTCACGACATCTTGGCGCTGATGCAGTATTTGCATATCCTCAGGCAGAAATTGCTGTAATGGGAGCAGATGGAGCTGCCAATATAATATTTGCACGTGAAATCGCAAATGCACAAAATCCTGATGATGTGCGCGCACAAAAGATTAAAGAGTATAGGGAACAATTTGCCAATCCCTATAAAGCAGCTGAAAGAGGATACATCGATGATGTAATTGATCCAAAAGATACAAGAAGCATTATTGCAAAAACACTTGAATTCCTCAGAAGCAAAAGCGAAGACCCTATCCAGAAGAAGCATGGAAACATACCACTTTAAGGAGCATCCATGAACACGAGCCTTATTAAGGAAGGCATATATATTGGTGTTATTGGGATGACTGTCACATTTGCAGTACTCGCACTTATAGGGTTTATACTTTTCCTCTTTAAAGTATTTATTTACAAGAGTGGAAATCCGCCAAATCAAGAAGAAACAGAGTTAAACGATTCTCTTGAGTATGTTCCTGAGGCACCAAAGCATGAAATTTCTGACAAGAAAAAAGTTGCTGCAATCATAGCAGCAGTTGTACAGTTTTTTAGCTCGGATAAAAAGATAGAAGAGTCTGGCAAAAAAGCATCCGAAAATAAATCATATAAATCGTTGAAAGAAAAGAGGTGGAGAAATGGGTAAAATGTTTAAAATAACCGTAGATGGTGAAACATTCGTTGTAGAGATTGAAGAAGTGCAGAAGAAACCGACAGTAAAACGTATAGAGAAGGCTGAAAAAACACTGCGAGAAGAACCTCTAATGGTGGCAGAAACAGTGCAAAAATCTACAGAACATGTTTCTGAAGTTCCTGTTGATTCTCCAGAAGACTCTGAAAACAATCACGCAGTAAAGCAACCCTCAGAGTTTATTCTTTCCCCCCTTCCTGGAAAAATTCTTTCCGTAAATGTCAAAGCAGGCCAGAAGATTAAAAAGGGAAACCTTTTACTTATTATTGAGGCAATGAAAATGGAAAACGAAATGCTTGCTTCTCACGATGCTATTGTCACAAACGTTTACGTTAAGTCAAGAGATTACGTTGAGACCAATGCAAAGCTTTTAAAAATTGAGAGGCAGATATGAGTTTATTGATAAATCTTTTTTCACAGAGTGGACTCGCCGCTATCACCTGGAAAGAAATTGCAATGATAGTGGTAGGGCTTGTTCTCATTTACCTTGCTATTTTTAAGGATGCTGAGCCTCTACTCCTTATTCCAATTGGATTTGGTGCAATTATAGCAAATTTACCTCTTTCAGGCATCACCAGCCCTCCATCAGGATTCTTCTACATTCTTTACAACAGCGGCGTAGCAAATGAACTATTCCCAATAATAATCTTTATGGGAATAGGAGCAATGACAGATTTTGGTCCGCTAATTGCAAACCCCTGGACGATACTCATGGGCGCTGCAGCTCAGCTGGGCGTTTTTATTGCGCTTCTATTTGCTCTATTATTTGGGTTTACCCTAAAAGAAGCTGCTTCAATCGGGATAATAGGCGGTGCCGATGGCCCTACTGCTATTTACACAACGATGAAACTAGCTCCGCATTTACTCGGTCCAATAGCAGTTGCTGCCTACACGTATATGTCTCTTGTTCCGATTATTCAACCACCTATTATGAGACTTTTGACAACGAAGAAGGAAAGAAGCGTTGTAATGGGGCAGTTGAGGCCTGTTTCAAAGATAGAGAAGATTTTATTCCCTATTGTAATAACTATACTTGTTGCTTTACTTTTCCCGGTCGTTGCACCTCTTGTTGGGATGCTTATGCTTGGGAATCTTTTCAAGGAATCAGGAGTCGTTGATAGACTTTCAAATACGACAGCTAACGAATTAATCAATATCACAACAATTTTCCTTGGTACAACTGTTGGCACAACCATGAGAGGCGATACGTTCCTCACGGTAAAAACTCTTGAAATTATTTTCTTCGGTGTAATTGCATTTGGTGGAGGAACAGCAGGTGGCGTGCTGATAGGCAAGGTTTTCTACTGGCTTACGGGTGGAAAGGTTAACCCTCTAATCGGCTCTGCCGGTGTTTCAGCTGTCCCAATGGCAGCAAGGATTTCTCAGAAAGTAGGACAGAAAGAGAATCCTGGCAATTTCCTTTTAATGCATGCTATGGGGCCAAATGTTGCAGGAGTCATAGGTACAGCCGTTGTAGCAGGCGTTATGATTACAATCCTGCTTGGAAGATAACACTAACTTTAATAAATCTAAAAATAAGCGGAACTTTTATGCTTCGCTTTACTCATTTTTAATTGCCGACTTTGCGCTTAATTTTTTATCAGTTAAGACAAATTTGCTATCAAGAAAGTTCTCATTTCCGTATTCTGTTATCTTGAAACCAAAGCGTTCCCTTGCAGAGTCCATTGCATAGAGCAAACCTTTTTCTTTTGTTTCGCATTCATTGCTAAAAAGATTGTTTGCCTCTTCAGAGTAACTCAGTTGCGATGCAGTTATTCCAAGAAGACGTACTTTTGAACCGTTATAGACATCTTGAAAAAGCTTTATCGATGCTTCATAAATTTCTTTATCGAGGTTTGTTGAAGGAATAGTCATCCTGTGTGTAAGGGTATTAAAATCGTCATAGCGTATCATAATGGTGACTACTCTACAAGAAAAATTATCTTTCCTTAGCCTAAACGTAACGCGTGACGATAGCATCCTTAATATTGCCTTTACATAAATAATGTTATCGGTATCTACGTCAAACGTTATGGAGTTACCAATTGATTTTGTCTCTTCTTTATCAATAATAGTTATTAAGGGAGAATCATCAATACCACGGCAGGCATCGTATAAGAAGTTGCCGTAAGAATGAAAAACCGCAACAAGATCTGTTAATGATATTTTTTGAAGGTCTTCTATTTTCTCAACCCCAAATTTCTCTTTAAGCGTTAAATTCGTCTTTTTACCGATTCCTGTAATTTTTCCAATCGGTAATTTCTTCAAAACGTTGTCTATGTCGTTTTCTTTAAGAACTATAAGACCGTCCGGTTTGGCAAGCTTGGCAGCAATTTTTGAAAGAAGTTTATTTACACTTATTCCGACCGTACATGTAATTCCAAATTTATTTTTTACATCATTTTTGATTCTTCTCCCGATTTCATGAGCTTCGTCAGAATCTTTTGCAGAGTATGTGAGGTCCATAAAAACTTCATCTATTGAAAAGCGCTCTACTGCCGGAGCAAATTGATAAAATAATTCATAAAGTTCTTTTGAAATCCTTTCATATTCAGCCATCTCGCCTTTTAAGATAATCAGTTTAGGATAAAGCAATTTTGCTTCTCTCAAAGGCATGCCAGACTTAATGCCATAAACACGTGCTTCATAGGATGCTGTTGCAATTACAGAGCGCCCGTTTGGGTTACCTGAAATAGCAATAGGTTTTCCTCTGAGCCATTGTTTTTGCGCCTGCTCAATTGAGGCAAAAAATGCGTCCATATCTATATGCATTATTATTCTATTCATAATAACCTCATTTTATATTATACGAACATTTGTTCATTTGTCAAGAGAGACGCTACAAGGAAAAGGTAAGAAGCTAATCCTTAATGATCAGAGTGACGATTCCTATTACTATAAATATTATTCCAGATGCAACTTTTAATGCTTTTTGAGGTATAACTTTTCCAAGCAATTCACCGAAAATTACTGCTATAAATGATGTCAAAGAAAGTGCAACAATCGCTCCCAACAATACTATCCATCTACTCTTTGCACTTGTTGTAAACGATAGTATCGCAAACTGCGTTTTATCTGCAAGCTCCGCAAGAAACACCGCTCCAAAAACCGTTAAAAATTCTTTCATAAAAAGCCTCCTTGAAAATATAATCGACATATTATATAATACTATTGGAGGTAATAC
>JAIMJY010000046.1:0-6220 GCA_020692945.1 Caldisericum sp.
AAAGGAGGCAACAAATGAAAACGAGAAGAATTCTTACTATAGTGCTCCTTGTTGGAGTACTTGTGAGTATGACACTTTCTGGATGCGCCAAAAAGCAACCTGTAACAATCAAGATTGGTGGCGTTGGTCCTGTGACAGGGGAAGCAGCGACTTATGGTAAATCAACACAAAATGGTTTTGAAATGCTGGTTGCAGAAGTTAATGCAAAGGGCGGAGTACTTGGGAAGCAAATTGAAACAACATTTGGTGATGACAAAGGAGATCCTACTGAAGCTGCGAATGTTTACCAAAAACTCATAAGCCAGGATAAAGTCGTTGCAATAGTCGGGACAGTTATGAGTAAGTGCACTCTTGCAGGTGCTCCAATCTGCCAGAGCTCAGGCATCCCAATGATTTCACCAACATCAACGAACGAAAAGGTAACAGCAGTCGGAGATTACATCTTCAGGGCTTGTTTTATTGACCCATTCCAGGGAACCGTTGGTGCAAATTTTGCTTATAACAATCTAAACGCAAGGAAAGCCGGAGTTCTCTTTGACAACGGAAACGACTACAACAAAGGTCTTGCAGAGTACTTCCAGAAACAATTCCTGGCACTTGGAGGCACAATCACTGCATTTGAAGCACATCCAACAGGAATAATAGACTTCACACCACAACTTACCAAAATCCTTGCTGGAAAACCTGATGTGATCTACTGCTCGGACTACTATAACGATGACGGTCTTATGGCAAAACAGGCAAGGGGCCTAGGTTTTACTGGTCCTTTTGTTGGGGGAGATGGATGGGATTCTCCAGATCTCTTTGCGATTGGTGGCGACGCTGTGAATAACTCCTACTTTACTAACCACTTCTCAAAAGATGATCAAAGACCAGAAGTTCAGGCATTTGTTAAGAACTACACTGCAAAGTATGGAGAGGCTCCGGATGCGCTTGCAGCTCTTGCATACGACGCAACAGGAGTTTTACTTCAGGCAATCCAGAATGCCGGTTCAACAGATGGTGCAAAGATTAGAGATGCAATGAAAAACATCGAATATCAAGGAGTTTCTGGAATAATCAAATTCGATGCAAACAGAAACCCAATAAAGAGTGCTGTACTCATAAAGATAGAGAACGGAAAGCAGGTATACGCGGCAACTGTTAATCCATAATTTGTTAGATGCTGTGTAGGGGGTCTTGCGACCCCCTCTTATCTATAAAGGAGAAGAAATGAGCGGAATATTTAACTTTCAGCAGGTTATAAATAGTATCCAACTTGGGAGCATCTACGCATTAATTGCAATAGGATATACGCTCGTGTACGGAATTGTCAAACTTGTTAACTTTGCTCATGGAGACTTTTATATGTTAGGGGCTTACGTAGCTTATTTTACAGCGATGTTTGAGATTTCACGGAAAGACCAACCGAATGTTATCATAATTCTTTTAATAAGTATGTCAACTGGTGCGCTTGTTGCTTTCCTTTCAAACAGAATTGCCTATAGACCCTTGAGGTACAAGCCAAGACTTTCTGCGCTCATCACTGCAATTGGTGTTTCACTGTTCCTTGAATATACATCTTCTGCAATGCCTTTTATCGGCCCTTCATTCAGGCCATTTCCTGATGTAATTCAGACAAAGCAGTTTCATATCGGGGGAGCCGTTCTTACAAACTATCAGATAATAAATGTTGCCATAGCAGTTACTCTTATGGTAGTACTTACATATATTATTAAATACACAAGGGTTGGAATGGCAATGAGAGCATCGTCACAGGATAAAGACGCCTTGAAGCTTATGGGAGTAAACCTCGAGAAGATTATTGACTTCACTTTTATTATTGGTGGCTCTCTTGCAGGTGCAGCAGGACTACTTGCAGGAATAACGTATCCAAGAATAAATCCCTACATGGGTATCATTCCTGGTCTTAAAGCATTCATTGCGGCAGTTCTTGGAGGGATAGGAAATGTCACAGGGGCAATGCTTGGAGCATTTATAATTGGCTTTGCAGAAACATTTGGGTACGCAATAAACTCAGTAATCGGAGAAGGTATTGCCTATGCAATTCTCATTATCGTTCTGATATTCCTACCTCAAGGCCTTCTTGGAAAGAAAACTGGAGAAAAGGTATGAAAATCACGAAATTGTTTACAAATAACAGAAAGCTTGTCTTATTTTCAGTTATTTTTTATGTAGTCGTTGATGTGCTTCACCTTACGGGGGTCCTAAATGACTACTGGATTCAGATTACAAATGTCGCTCTCATAAATATTATTCTTGCAGTGAGCCTTAACCTCATCAATGGTTTTGCAGGACAATTTTCTATAGGCCATATGGGCTTTGCGGCAGTGGGGGCATATACTGCAGGAACTCTCACTACCATTATCTGGAAGCTCGGAGTCGCAAACTCTATCACAAAGTACTTACTTTTTGCCGTAGCTTTAATACTGGCTGGTGTTGCAGCAGCAATTGTAGGCTACCTTATTGGGCTTCCGACTCTACGTCTTAGGGGAGACTATCTTGCCATTGTGACTCTTGCATTTGGAGAAATCATTCGAGTTATAATCAATGCCACAGGCTATGTAGGAGGTCCGAGAGGCTTGCTTGGAATACCAAAGCTCTCAAATTTCACAATAATCTTCTTTGTTACACTTTTATCTGTGATAATAATGAGAAATATTGTATTCTCAACCATTGGAAGAGCATTAAAATCAATAAGAGAAGATGAGGTGGCTTCAGAACTTGTAGGCGTGGACATAACAAGATACAAAGTGCTTGCCTTCACCATCGGATCTTTCTTTGCAGGTATTGCCGGAGCACTCCTATGCCATTTACTTCAAATTGCACATCCAACACAGTTTGGATTCATAGGAAGCATTAACGTTCTTGTAATGGTCTATATTGGAGGAGCAGGCAGCATCAGTGGCTCGATTGTTGCAGCAGTAGGGTTGACATTCCTTTCGGAGTTCTTAAGACTGGGGATAGACAACCTCAACAAAATTGCTCCGTTCCCTGTCGGGCCTGAATGGAGAATGGTTGTTTACGCTGTTTTACTCGTCGCAGTGATGTTATATAGAACTGCTGGCATTATGGGTGGGCGAGAGTTTGGAATTCTTGTGCCCGAAGAGGAGGGGAAAAATGCAACCGGTTCTCAAGCTTGATTCTGTTACTCATTATTTTGGTGGACTCAAAGCAGTTTCGAATTTTAATCTTGATCTCCCCGAGGGTGTGCTTTGGGGTCTTATAGGTCCTAACGGTGCAGGAAAAACAACAATATTTAATCTGATCACTGGTGTCTACATCCCAACCCAGGGAAAAATTTACTTCTTAAGTGAAGACATTACAAGGTACAAACCTCATACGGTTGTATCAAGAGGAATTGCAAGGACTTTTCAAAACCTGAGAATATTTCCCACCCTCACAGCACTTGATAACATAAGAATTGCAGGCCATTTTAGGATGAAATACGGTATATTGGGTGCAACCATAAGAAGTAAAGATTTCTATACAAGCGAAAAAGAACTCACAGAGAAAGCAATGCATCTTTTGGAACTATTTAAGCTCCACGATCGTGCATACTCACCTGCAAAATCGCTTCCCTATGGGGAGCTTCGAAGACTTGAAATTGCAAGAGCACTTGCGACGGACCCCAAACTCCTCCTGCTCGATGAACCGGCAGCTGGGATGAACCCTAAGGAAGTAGAAAACTTGATGGAAATGATACTCTGGATTAGAGACCATTTTAAACTCACAGTGTACCTCATTGAACATCATATGAAAGTAGTAATGGGAATCTGCGAAAGGATAAAGGTAATGGATTTTGGAGAAACCATTGCAGAAGGAAACTCCTCCGACATTCAAAATGATCCAAAGGTTATCGAGGCATATCTCGGGAGGCAAAAGAATCATGCTAAAGGTTAACGATCTTGAAGTTTCTTACGGGGCAATTAAGGCTCTCAAAGGAATAACTTTTGAAGTAAAATCAGGAGAGATTGTAACACTCATCGGTGCAAACGGAGCAGGAAAATCAACAACGTTAAGAACAATATCGGGTCTTCTCAAGGCTAAGAGGGGGCAGATATTTTATAAAGGAGATGAAATCACAAATAGGGAGCCAAACGAAATCGTGGCTATGGGTATTGTCCAGATTCCTGAAGGAAGGAGAACTTTCCCGGATCTTACGGTAAGAGAGAATCTTGAATTGGGAGCATGGACAATAAAGAGCAGAAAAGTCATCAACGATAAACTTGAAGGCGTGTATGAACTGTTTCCAAGGCTCAAGGAAAGGCGCGGACAGCTTGCTGGTACACTCTCCGGAGGGGAACAGCAGATGCTTGCAGTCGGGAGAGCATTAATGGCTGAGGCAAACCTCGTCCTGCTTGATGAGCCATCAATGGGCCTTGCGCCAGTACTTGTTGACGAAATATTTGAAGTAATTGAAAGGATAAACAAAGAAGGGAGAACTATTCTTCTTGTTGAACAAAATGCTGAGATGGCACTGCAGATTGCAAACTATGCGTATGTGCTTGAAGTGGGCAACATTGTGTTTGAGGGTGAAGCAAAAACAGTGGCGCAGGACCCAAAAATCAAAGCAGCGTATTTAGGAGCATAAATCAAAACTGGAGAATTACGAACTAAGTTTGAAGCCCCTTAATTTAAAAAGGGGGCTTTGTCAGTGAATTAATCCGAACAATAATAGTGTTCTCTGGGCAAGGTAAGCAAAAAGTGCAATGAACACAATACCAGTTAAAAGCTTTATTGTTGCAAGATGTGAGGTGAACCACTTTGAGAATTTCTCGCTTGTTGAGCCCTTGTAAGCGAACAGTACTATCACAACGAGTGGAAGAATGAACATAATATTGTAGAGAATGAGATAAAGAAGTGCTTTTATTCTCAAGGAAGGCATGCTGTAGATATAAACAATCGTTGGAAGGTATGTTTGCCCCGTGCATGAAAACTCTACAATCGAAACAGGAAATGCAACAAGGAAAGAGAAAATTGTAAAACTCTGTACCTTCGGATTTCTAAGCAGCGAGTGGATTGTGCGTTTTTCGGTATTTGACAACTGCAGTGCCATGTCTTTAGTAGCGCCTTTTTTTGCTTTGAAATAGTCCTGAAATGTGAGAACTGCAAATACCAGAGTCACGATTGCCGTTGCTAAATAGACCCACCTTGCTATTTCATCAAAGTATTTCCATTTTGAAATGATATTAAACAGACCGATCCCAAGAAGAAAATACGAGAGCCCGAGTCCGAGTGTGAAGGAAGTTCCTACGAAGAGAATATCCTTTTTCGAACGGCTTCTTATCAAAAGGAGTGATATAAAGAATATGAGGACTGTGAAGGCACACGGGTTGTATCCGTCGATAAGGCCTGCTCCAAGTATTGTTAGGACTCCGAACTTTTTGAACAACTCCACCAGTCCGTTGCTTGATGTTTCACTTGCAAGCGCATTATTGATAAATTCTGTTTCTGAATAGTTGTAGCTCTCAATAACCTTATCGAGCCCTTTGAACGTTTCTTCTCTTACGAAAGTGGTTTTACCAATAAATACCGCTGGCGTTACATTGATCTTGTTGTCTGGCAATGCGTAAATTGAGCTGAAATGAGCAAGGAGTTCCTTATTCTTTGTCTCCGAAACAGGGAACTCTTTAATTTCGATATACGGGTAAATTTCCTTGAGGGCATCTAGATAGTTACGCGTGATTGCACACTCCTCACAACCAGGCGTTGAAAAGAACACAACGGGAATGTTATCAGCAGCTTGGACAGTAATCCCAGCAGGAAGAAGCGAAACTAGAAGCAAAAATAAAATAATCAGCACATATATTAGTTTTTTCATTAGATATGCTTCTACTGTCTGGTTATTTTTATTGTTTTATCGTTCTCATTCCATTCTACTTTGAAGCCAAGGTTTTCAGCAATAAATCTGAGAGGGACAAATGACCTGTTGTCTTTAATGAAAACAGGTACATCAAGTTTGACAGCTTTTCCGTTAACATAAGCAACATCGCTTCCTACTGTTAATTTGATTTCACCACCGAGAGAAATTGTTATAGTTTTTGTTGTTGAATCCCACAATACGCTTCCGCCTAAGAATTCCACAACAAACCTTACAGGGACATAGGTTCTGTTAGCTTTTGAATCGATGAATGGGGCAACGTCCATCTGGGTATTCTTTCCGTTTACCAAAGCATTTTTATCACCAATTTTAAGAATAACCTCAGTATTTGCTGGT
>JAIMJY010000046.1:6288-10390 GCA_020692945.1 Caldisericum sp.
TGCAAAAAGGCTTCCCGAATTTGTTGGAATGAAACTATATTCGAAACTTCCGTCGTCTGGATTTACAGAAACCTTGTCATCTCCCACATATACGTCTGTATTAGCTGGTTGGACGCTTCCTTTAACTGTGATTTCTCTGGTTGAAATTTTCATAAAGTCCTGTGGTTCCGTTACACTAAGAACAGGAACAGTCATGTCGTAAATAACTTTAGTCGATTTTGTTGACATCCATCCAGCAAGGTCTACCACCCTGACTTGAATTATGTTTTCTCCTGGAATAAGGGTAATCTCCCTTGCAAAACCTCCGTCGGCATTTTGTAAGATTACGGAGCCATTTATAATTATCTGTGCTTTTTCAGAGACTTTGCCGTAGACCACTAGAGTCTGCTCGCCTGTATAGTATGGATCCTCTGGTGGTATCTCGATTACGATTTCCGGAGAAGTTAAATCAACTTTGTACACTTGAGACCTTTCTCCTTCGGTAAGCGTTTGGGTTTTACTGTAGTAAAATAGCGTGTGAATTCCTTCGTTTATTGTAATTGAGCTGCTGTAAGCTTTATAATCCTCGCTGTCAATTTTATAGAATGTTTGAACTGCTTCTCCGGTATTTGTTTCGCCTGTAAGTGTAACAGTCGGTTTTGTTTTATAGAAATTATTTGTTCCATCTGGTGCTTGCGGGTTTATTTCTAGTTGTGTTGCAACAGTTTTCTGTGCTTTTACCGTAAATTCAGCAGAAACATGTTCGAGTTCGGTATCAGTCCATATATTCAATTTATAGGTTCCTGCCTTTTCAGGGTTTTCGAGTCCAAAGCTTCCTGAGAAGTAGATTACAACATCTCTGCTTGCATTGATTGAGGTAGTTAGTTTGAGGGTCAAAACATTTTTTTGAAGACCAATTTCTTGAGGGTTTGCATCGTTAATGGTCACTGCATTTTTGTGCAGTGTTGTAGGGAAATGTATTCCTTCGGGGAATTCTACATATATATTCTGTCCGTTCATAAGATTTCCGTGGCTTCCTGTCCTGAAGGAAATTTTATAAGTTGCAATGAGACCCGAAGTCTCAGGGTCATTGGTCACAGATAAACCCTCGGCCTTTGTAGAGAGTATTTTAAAAGGTGCTGATTGTACTTTACCAACTTCGCGGTCAGTCCAGAGCGTTAGTGTATATTCTCCAGGCACTAAAGGATTCTGGAAGTTTGCTCCCTGAGCTATATCAATCTCAACGTTCTCGCCTTTCTTTATTGCGATTCCCCCTGGCATAGTTAAGTAAATTGTTTTCGTGGAGGCATCAAAAAGCCCAACTCTTGCTGCTTTGTAACCATTGATCTTGAAGCACTCTGGACAGTGCCCGTAGGCACATGAGGTACAAGGAATATTCGCCTCAATTGGGAACTTAAGATAGACATTATCAATCCCCCCTGTTAAATCAGCATCTGTAGTAAAATCTATTTTATATTCTCCATAGTCACCTCTGTAAGCGGGGTTTACAGTGACAGTAACCTTCGTAATCCCGATGGCTTCTCTTGGTATAAAAGAAAGCATCAATACCATTGCTAAAATTAAAGAAATAATTCTTTTCATAATTTTCTCCTTTTAAAAATTTTACTTCTCTGTAATCTGCACTCATTTTCAGCAGATTATTTTCCTTCAAAGAATGCTTTTATATTATCGAGTGTTTCTTTCATTGGCTCGCCTGGGCCTCTATAAAAAAGTGTAAGGTCTTTGTCCACGAGTGCAATGTACGGCGAAGAACTCACTTTCAAAGCCTCGGCAAGCTTTCTGTCCGGGTCAAGAATTCCAATCGCTCCCTGAGGAAGTGGTTGTGTAAGCTTCTCAAGGTCTGCTTTTTCTGGGGAGAACGAGAGTACTATGAATTTTACACTACTTGTGTCGTATTTTGCGATTTCAAGTCCCAATCTTTTTACGCTTTCAACACACCCTCCGCACCCTGGATTTCCTCCGAGAATGAATAATTTGTAGTTCTTAAATTTGGATAAGTCAACTGTGTTTCCATTAATATCTATTGCTTGTATTGCTTCAACTGTTGTTCCTTTATCTGCTGAAATGAAACTGTTACCTGCAATGCTATTGAACTCGCCTTCTCCATATTTTTCAATATAAAACAGGCTCATTGCTTCGCGAACCTTGTTCTTAATTATAGTTGCAGTATTACTTGAGCCAGTGTAAATACCGTCAACCTGTTTGATTATTGAAAGGGGGTCCTTTCCCTTAAAATCATCAAAGAATTTATTTGAATCTATAGTGATATCGAAATACGATGGGTTAAATGGCCTAAGCCCAAGTATTTTGAGGTTATTGTCAACGATAAGAAGTAGGCTTGCCTGTTTGGGTATCTTTTTATATTTCGATGCAGATGGGTTGTCCATAACGATGATTGCCTCTTCGCCAATTTTACTGCCCTCTTTTATGAGGTCTTCAACCGCAAAGCTGTCAGCTATCCACAATGGGTTTGCAAGCACTTTAGGATTAGCTATTTCTGGCTTGTAGCCAAGAATTGCTTCTCGAGCTTCGTCTTTTGTTATACTTTTCAAGTACTTTCCATACACAAGAGATTTACCGAATAATATTCCAAGAACAACAACAACCACTAAAGATACTCCGATGGCGGCAATCACAAGGATTCTTCTCTTATCAAAAGATCTTACATTTTTATTGTTTTTGTTAGAATGTTTTGATTCATTCTTTTTTTTCTTGCTCATTTTTCTCCTTTCTAAATCTTACTCTTTTGTAATCGTCCTCTTTTTCTCTTAAGATTTATATCCGAATTTTCTCAATAGTTCTTTTCTTTTTACTATATCTTTTTCGGTCTCTATTCCTTTTGGTTTTGTTCCATCGACTACTCCGAGTACCGCTCTTCCTTGCTCTGTCTCTGCAACAACCACTTCCATTGAGTTTGCACTTGCAGCAAAAATCGTGCAAACTTCCTGTAAATCTTTGATTGCATTTAGCACGTTTATAGGATATGCTGCATCCATGAAGATTATGAACATATGCCCTGCGCCAATTTCATATGCATTTTTCTTTGCAAGTTTGATGAGTTTGGCATCGTTTCCTGCCCATCTTACGAGCGAATCTCCGGATGCCTCAACAAAGCCAATGCCAAACTTAATTGTTGGGGTAGAAGTAATGAGAGCTTCGTATAAATCCTCAATGGTTTTAATGAAGTGCGACTGCCCTATTATAACATTTAAATTTTCCTTACTTTCAATCTTTATAACTTTTAATTCCATTTTTTAAACCTCCTACCCTGGTATTATACGAAAAATTTTACAAAAACATATGCTAGGTGTTGCTCCTTACGACAAGCTCTTTTATTGCATTTACTGCATCACTTGTTTTCATGTTTCTGATGTCCACAGCAAAATGATTTTCCGCATTAAAACCAGCCTCTTTGAATGCATCCTTGTACATTTTCTGCTGCATTCTGGGGTCGCACCCTGCAACATAAAGTTTATCTACTTGGTTGCCTGCAAGGAAAGTTCCTCAAAAATTCATCGCTGTCATCTGCGCAAAGTTGTGGACGCAGTGCAACAAAATCAACCAATTTTTCTCTTCTAATTGCATTTAACACTTCAAATACATTCATTTCATTAAATGAAGGGCATGTGCCCTGGCATACGCAAAGTAATAGTCCTTTTTTACCCATTTTTTATCCTCCTATTCTCCTAAATATGATATTGCATTATTATCGTATGCGCCTCTTTGACACCCTCTGCAGAACTCAATGCAATGTTCAGGATTTTTAACAGAAGGCTTACCGCCTCTTACTTCGTAGACATCATGCGGACAAAATTTCACACAACTCAGGCAACCAACGCACTTTTCATAATTGATTATCGGGTACCAATTTTTTGCCATTTTCGACCTCCTGATTTATATATGCTGATTTTAGCAAATATCATTTTTTTGTCAATACCTCATAGACACAGTATTTAATAAAAGAAACTTATTTGTTCTATAATTCGCTATGATAAATTTGTTTTTTTGTATAATACTTAAAAAGGAGGTATTTTATGGAAGAAATTAAGGATTTTGACCCAAAAGACATCGAAGAGAACAAGGTGATTGCTGCGTTAGGCTA
>JAIMJY010000140.1 GCA_020692945.1 Caldisericum sp.
CTTGATAATTTTAAGTCCGAATTGCGATGCAGGATTTGTTTCAGATGTAAGTACAAATGATTTATTTGCAGTAGTATCAACACCTGACTTCGGAGTAGAAGATTGAGAGCCAGAAGTGCCCTCAGCACTCCTGATTTGACTATCCGCAAACTGTGATTGACTAATCGACGTACTTTTCATCGCACCGCCAAGCCTCGATATAGCAATGTAAGTCCCGACGGTCCCAAACAAAAGAACAACCACAACCACTACCGCAATAATTAATTTCTTGTTACTTAGTTTCTCTTTCATTATATTTTTGCCTCCTCATTTATTTAGACTGCCAAATTCTCGAAAAAGTTCCAATTTTAAAAATAAAAGTAATTTGCAAAAATATCGATTTTCCTTTACAATATACTCAGTAAGTTTTGCGAAAATTGTGGGTAAAAACCCACTTTTTGTTTTGATAGAAGTATGGATAGAATAAAAAAGATAGTAGGAGAAAATGCAGAAAGATTAGGTCTCTTAATGCTTGAATTTAGCATTCAGGGAGAAAAGATTGAGGCTGTCCTGTGTAGAAAGGGCGGCAGTATTTCTATTGGAGACCTTGAAACTGTCAGTAGGTTTGTCTCTCAGGATCTTGCAAAACTTGGGCTTGAAGGAGCTTACGAAATAAACCTTTTGTCTCCCGGGCTTGACAGAGTTTTGAAGAGCAGAGAAGAAATGGATATTTTTGTGGGAAAGCCGGCAAAATTTATCTATATTGTTGATGGCAAAGTCTTTTCCGACACAGGCTTGTTAAGAGGTAACTCAAGAGATAATGTTCTCTTTGAAACTCCTTCTGGAGTTAAAGAAATTCCTTTCGAAGAGCTCACAAAAGTTTCCCTTTTTGTTGAAGAATTCAGCAATCGCAAAGACGGCGATTGTAGATGTGCAAAGAGTAAAGGGGGTAAGAAATGATTGATATTGAAGTGTTAAGGAATATTGAAAAAGAAGAAGGCATTTCAAAGGAATATCTCATAGAGGCTGTTACTGCAACTTTGAAAGCTGCCTACGAAAAAACATTTGGAGAATTGAATGCTGTTGTTAAAGTTAATCTTGCTAAGGGCGAAGTGAAGCTATATTCTGAGAAGCAAATTGTTGAGAAAGTAAACAATTCTAACCTTGAAATAAGCGAAAAAGAAGCTTTGAAATTTAATGAAACCCCGAATTCCGGAGGGACTGTGCTGATTGAGGTTCCTTTAAAATTGCTTTCTTCCGCTGCAGTTATGAGCGCAAAGCAAGTTTTCCAGCAGAAGATTCTTGACAAGAAAAGAGAAATAACTTTTAAAGTTTTCACTGGAAAAGTTGGAGAGATTATTAACGGAAGAATTACACGAATTAGAGGAAGAGGTAATATTGGCATAAATATAGAACCCTATAATATTGAAGGAATTATTCCTCCAGAAGAGCAGATTCCAAATGAGAGAATATTCAGAGAGAAACTCATAAAGGCTTTTGTAAAAGAAACCAAAATGACTGATGGCGGTCCTGTTGTTGTGCTTTCAAGAGCTTGTCCTGAATTCTTAGGCAAACTTTTGGAGCTTGAGATTCCGGAAGTGGCTCAAAAAATTGTAGAGGTTAAGGCGATAGTACGAGAGCCCGGAGTGAGAGCAAAGATTGCAGTTATTGCCAAGGATATCCATATTGATCCTGTTGGTGCTTGTATAGGGCAGAAAGGAGTCCGCATCAACAGCGTGTCAAGAGAAATTAATTATGAGAGGATAGATGTAATAAGGTGGAGTAGCACTCCAGAAACTTTTATAGAAAATGCTATGAGTCCAGGTAAAGTAAAAAGAGTCGACATTTTACCAGACGGGAAAGGTGTAGATATTTATGTTTCAAAGGAAGATTATGGGGTGGCTCTTGGTAGCGAGGGAGTCAACGTTTCTCTTGCCTCTAAGCTAACCAACTACTTTATCCACCTTTTGGAAGCTAATGAGGAAGGTGAACGCATTGAAGAAGGAAAATAATCCGCTGAAGAAGAGCGCGGATTACAAAGGATTAAATCCGCTGAAGAA
>JAIMJY010000141.1 GCA_020692945.1 Caldisericum sp.
GTTCTTGATAATGGGGGGCGAGTCTAAATGTAAAATTACATTGCTTGCAACTTGTTCGTTAACTTTCTTTGTGACATTAAGATCAGTATTTCCGATTGTTAGCGTCAATGTGGTACTTCTTAACTTCACATAGGTAAATGTTGTTGTTGCTTTTGAAGCATTGCCTGCGTTATCTGTTGCATCCACTTCAATGTTCAGGATGCCTTCTACCGTAAGCATCAATGTAGCAGTAAAGTGCCCCTTATCGTCAATCTTTGCGGCGACTCCGTTGACTGCGAGGGAATTAACTCCGGAGAAGCTATCGGAAACGGTTCCAAATACGTCAAGGTAGGCAAAGCCTGCTACCACTCTCTCACTGACCTTACTGATCTGAACTATGGGAGGCGTTATGTCGAACATTGCGGATACTGTAGCAGTAGCCTTGTTGTTGTATTTGTCGTATGCTTCGACAACAAAGTCAATTTTGCCTTCCTGGCTAACTTCAATTGAAGCTGTGAATCTGCCTGTTGCATCAACTGTTGCAGCAATTCCGTTAACGGCAACTTTTAAAATGCCGGAAGAATCGGCTACAGTCCCTACGATGGTAAATACAGCCTTAGTACCTGAAACAACGGGCTTCTGTACTTCATCAACCTGTAAAGTGGGAGCTTCCGTATCTGCTACGGGACGTGTGAAGCTAAGTTTGTAAAAATAATAACTGTTAGGATCTTCAGTACTCAAAAGACCAAGAACCCAAAGCCCATCTCTGCTTACATCCACAGGTTGGCTTACTTTGATAGTACCAGGTAACTTGAATGTAGCAAGTTCTTTTCCGGTATAAACATCGTATGCAAAAACAGTACCATCAACGGAGCAAAAAACCGTATCATCGTAGATATAAGATCCGTTGAGCAGGGGGCCTGTTTGACTCTTCAAGTTCTTTGTCCACAGCATTTTGCCATCCTTGTTCCAGGCGGTAATACTGCCCGAGGGCATATCCATAATGTCGAAATTTAATGCAATGTCCTTATATGCGACACTTTCATAAAAAGATGTTCCACTGAGATCTATAAGTTTTGTATACTTAAGCGTATCTTTATTGAAAAGCCCATAATAAAGTGCCGTATTTCCTACCTTCTTGCCCGTCCCATCGCTTTTCATTACTCCCTCGTTAATGAGTACGAAAAGATCTCTTGAGTCCGTATTACCTGATTGTATCTGAGAAAACATAGATGTAACGCATTCATAGCTTGTTCCTTCAAACATTGTAGGGTTGGTCATTAATACTTTTTGTCCCGTATTTACATCGATTTTTGCAAATACCTCTTCCGCCGCATATGTCTTGCCTTTGAATGTGAACCCTCTTTTATAGAAAGCGGCATATACATAGCTGTCGTCGACACCAAGTATCTCACAACCAACAAGACCATCTGGAAGATACGAATAGTCAGGTGAAGATTGATAAACAAATGACCATGTGAGATTCCTTTTCACTGCATCGTAGCAAGCTATCTGTTGCATATCCTTTCTGCAAAAAGCAGTAGAAAATGTTGAAAATATGAACTTATCGTCGGGAGTCCAGAACTCGCTATTCATATACCATCTGGTATATCCGCCGTCAGGCGCAGTAAGTGTCATGGGACCTACAATTGAGTTTATGGCAAGATCGAATACATATAGCTGGAATTCTCCTCCTGATACGGGAGTAGTACTGTAGGCAACATATTTTTCATCATCACTCGTAAAGAATGGGGCCTGTGGCACCTGAATCAGATTACCTTGCCGTATAGTCCCCGTATTAAAGTGAATGTTGGCAAAACATTGGATTGATTGATTATCTGAGTTCTGTAAAGCAGCTTCTTTGTTGCTGGCGTCTATATGCCATAATGACGGCCCGTTGTAATTAAATATATATGTCCAGCCAGGAACCTTTGGAACTTTGTGTTCCTCGTTCAAAGCAAATCCTGTTGCTCCAAGGGTCTTTACAGGAACAAGTGTTATCATAACAGCCATTACTACAAGGATGGCAAAGATATTATTAATATTT
>JAIMJY010000047.1 GCA_020692945.1 Caldisericum sp.
TATAGTTTAGATGCAATTGGGAACCAGAGAGAGAGCTTTGGGATAAAGGTTATAATCAAAAGTCCTATGATTGCAAAAATAACAAAGGGCCAGACTTCGTTTGCGACCTTATCAAGAGGTTTCTTAATGAGGTTAGCGGTCACATACAGGTTAACTGCAACTGGCGGGGTGATCTGACCTATTGCAAGAGCAACTGTTGCCATAACGCCAAAGAAGAGTGGGTCAACATGAAATATCTTTAGAACAGGAAGGAATATAGGCATAATGACATAAAGAATCGATATTGCATCAAGGAAGAACCCTGCAATAAGGAAAATCACGTCAACAAGAAGTAAGAATATGTAGGGATTCTTGGAAATTGCAACTACTCCATTCGCTGCAACATCTAGGATTCCTAATTGAGCTTCGGCAATAGAGAAAATGCCTGCAAATGTAACAACAAACATAACAACGGCTGATGTAATAGCAGTAGCGACGAGTGAATTAAAAATGTCTTCCCGGCTGAGACTGTGGTAAATGAAAATACCAACAAAAAGACTATAGAATACTGAAATTATTGCGGCTTCTGTAGGGGTTGCAATACCTGCATAAATTGAACCAAGTATAATGACTGGAGCAAGGATTGCCCAAATTGCATCCTTAAACGCATGAAGGATTTGTTTTGAAGTGCCTTTTTTTTCAAGACCACGGTAGTTTCTTCTTTTTGAAATAATGTAGGTAATAACAGCAAGGGTTCCTGCAATGATAAGGCCAGGAATAATTCCTCCAAGAAAAAGCGCTCCAACCGAGACACCTGTAATGTTTCCATAGACAATGAAGGCAATGCTTGGAGGAATAATTATTGCAAGCCCACTTGACGCCCCAACAACTGCAGCTGAAAATGTATCACGGTAACCCTGCTTGATCATTGAAGGTATGAAGATAAGTCCTATGGCTGCAGCGGTTGCAGGGCCTGAGCCTGAAATCGCACCCCAAAAAGCAGCGGTAATAACTGCAGCAATCGCAAGACCACCTATTGCCTTACCAAGCAAAAGTATTATGAAATCAGAAATTCTTTTTGCAAGACCACCCTTGGAAAGAAGTTCCCCTTCAAGTACAAAGAATGGTATTGCAATAAGTGGAAATTTTGAAATTCCTGAAGCAAAATTTCTTGAGATCATTGTTGCGCCAAGACCATAGTGCATTATCCCGTATATGCCTGCAACACCAATCGAAGTGCCAATAGGAACCCCAATCGCAATGAGTACTATAAATAAACCAAAAAGAATTATCGCTGCAGTCATTTTGCACCTCTATCCAATGATTTGATATTTCGGATCATTGAAGAAATGAGTTTTTCAAAAACAAAAATTGAAAATATAGGTATGCCAATTGTGTAAATCCAGTTTGGAATATTTAACGCCTCGCTTCGCATGTGGAATAGTGTTAAATCCTTATAGATTTCTCTTATTACGTAATAATCAACTATTGCAAAAAGGGATATAGCAAGAAGAGCTGCAATTACTGTCGCAACTTTCTTTAACCAATTAGGAAATTTATCATATATCATAGTCATTCCAAGATGCGATCCCTTTTCAAATGCAATCGCAATACCAAGAACAGTTACCCAAACAAACATATTGACCTCAATTTCCTCTGTTGCGGCAAACGAGGTATGAAAAATGTATCTTGAAAGCACATTTCCAAATCCAAGTACAGCCATTATTGAAAGCATTATTATAACGAGATATTCCTCAATCGTCCTTTTTTTCATTAGATGTTACCACCTCCAAAAAATATGGGGGCATAAAGCTGCCCCCTATATTTGCAATAAGCTACTGGCCCATATCCTTCTTTGCTAAATCGTAAATATTCTGCCCAATTGTTTGAATCCATTTGTCATAGACGGATTTGGTTGCATCAATAAATGCTTGCCTTTGCTCTGGTGTAAGGTCAACTATCTGCACACCTTGGTGCCTTACATAACCTGTTTGATCCAAGATTTCTGGAACATCGTTAAATTTGTCTTTGAGAATATTTATTGATATGAAACCATCAAGTCCTCTTCTCACATACGCTTTTTCCCATTCTGCTGCTTCAATTGCGGCATCCTGTATGGCTTTCTTGATATAACTTGGGAAAGTATCCCAGGTAGTTTTGCTTACACCAAGTATAAGTGGATCAATTGCATAGTTCCAGTTTGATAAGTACTTGTGGTATTCCCATATCTTTACAGGAAGAAGTACGCCGTATGGATTCTCCTGACCATCAACCGCACCCTGCTGGAATGCTGTGACTGCATCGCCCCAGTTCATACTCACTGCATCTGCACCAAGTGCATGGAAAATATCAACAAAAATAGGGGAACCTACTACTCTGAATTTAAGTCCATTCATATCGGAGGGTTTTGTAATAGGTTTTTTGCTATTTGTAAGTTCCCTAAAGCCGTTTTCTCCCAAGGCAACCGTAATAACACCGAGTTTTTCCATTTCCGAAATAATTTGCTTACCAGATTCTCCCTTTTCGATCTTATCAACATTCTCATATGTGTTAATAAAGAAAGGAAGAGAAAAGAGGTTGAGTGATTTGACGACACCTGAAGCATTAATCGTAGAATCCATTACAAAATCAATGCTTCCCTCGGAAACTGCCTGGAACCAGTTCGTCTGCTTCCCTGCAAGAAGAGCACTTCCAAAATATGGTTTAATATTGATCAATCCACCAGTTTTCTCTTTTACAAGATGTGCCCATTTCTGAGCACCCATTCCCCAGCCAAATGCAGGTCCAACGTTAACCTGCATTGTGTACTCTGCCTTCGCGTTAAATTTAACAACAGGTTTTCCAGACACAGTGACCGTAACCATCTTTGTTTTACTGTTCCAATCTACAGTTGCTCCCATTGTCTCACTAACAAATCTTACAGGAATCACTGTTCTTCCAGAGGAAAGAATTTTGGGTGCAACATCAAGATTATTCTCTACGCCATTTACAATGGCAGTCGTTGAACCAATTGTGAGAACAATATTCAAATCCCCAAAAACGTAACTCACTGCTTTTTTAGTAGCATTCCAGTCAACTTTGGCTCCAACTGCCTCCCCAATAAATCTGAAAGGTACAAGTGTTCTGCTATTCTCTATTACAGGTGGCTGATCAAGTGCGGTTTCCTTAGAGTTTACATACGCTTTTGTACTACCAATCGTCATCTGAATAACTACTTTCTGGTCCGCCTTTACAGGAGTAAATCCAAAAACTCCAGCAAGCAATACAGCAACTAACAGCATAACTACTAATTTCTTCATTTTGTTACCTCCTTTAAATTATTTTTATTTCTAATACTTCTTTTAACAGACTTTCATTTTCAACAACATCCGCAAGGCTTCCAATGAACCTGGAAGCTAAAGCACCATCAATAATCCTGTGGTCATACGAAAGGCTGAAGTAAGCCATTGTTCTTATTGCAGTAGAATTATCATCTTTTACAACAAGTTCTTTTACGCTTCTTCCAACCCCAAGTATACCAACCTCTTGTCCATTAAGTATGGGTGTAAACATATCTGTTCGCATCATGCCAAGGTTTGTAATCGTAAAATGCGAATCCTCAACATCCTCTGCTCTTAGTTTATTTTTTCTTGCATACTCTGCAAGGCTTTTTAGTTTCTCGTTTACCTCCGCTATAGATAGCGTATCTGCACTCTTTATAACAGGAACAATAAGGCCTCTCTCTGTATCAACTGCAACGCCAATGTTAGTGGTTGAAAAATTCTCAACAGCGCTACCGTCGAAATGTACATTGAATTCAGGATATTTTAGAAGAACACTTCCAAGGCATTTTACAAGAATTGCGGTAACAGAAACATCTGGAATCAATTTCTTTTTTATTTCAAGTAGTTCCGTCATATCCACCTTGGTCATGTTTGTAACAAGAACATAAGAGTGGTATGACTTGAAAAGTCTTTCGGCAATTTCTCTTCTAAGTGGAGGGAGTGGTTCCTTTTTAACTGTTTGCGTTTGTTTAGCAATAAAATCAAGTACATCTTTCTCTATAATTCTCCCTTCTGGACCCGTTCCCTGTAGAGTTGAGAGATCTATACTATGCTCTTTTGCGAGACTCTTTGCGCGAGGAGAAGCGCTAACAAAACTCCTCTGCTCTGATTGAACTTTAGTTGTTTTGGTAATTCCCTCCAAAACTTTATCTTCTTGATGCGGTGAAGGAGTTTCGAGCGTAATCTCCTGTTTCAATTCTTCCTCTGTTTCGGCAATGTAGCCAATTATCTCTCCAACTGCTTTTGATTCACCCTCTTGAACGAGAATTGCCTTAATAAATCCATCAACAGGAGATTCTACATCATTTGTAATCTTCTCTGATTCAATTTCAACTAACACATCTCCCTTTTTGACAGTGTCTCCTGGATGCTTATACCACTTCGTTATCGTGCCTGTTTCCATAGAGAGCCCAAACTTGGACATTCTAATTTCAAACATTAAGTACCTTCCTTACCTCGTTAATTACACTATTATAATCAGGTACTACAAAATCCTGTAGTGGAGGACTGAATGGAATGTGAACATTTTTTGCACCGACTCTCATAATAGGACCGTCAAGATAATCAAATGCTTCTTCTTGCACCGTTGCAGCAATCTCAGCACCCCAACCTCCTCTTCTCCATGTCTCATGAGCTATAACGAGGCGATGAGTTTTCTTTACAGACTCCAGCACTAATTCCTTGTCCCACGGAACCAATGTTCTAAGGTCAACAACTTCTACATCAATTCCTTCTTTCGCAAGTTGCTCGGAAGCTTTTAAAGATTCATGAACCATTCTTGAAGTCGTGACTACAGTTACATCTTTCCCTTCTTTTTTTATATCTGCTTTTCCAAAGGGGATGTAATACTCTTCTTCTGGAACAGGCCCTTTTTTTGCATAGAGCATTTTGTGTTCGAAACAAATCACAGGATCATCAGCTTTTAGCGCTGTTTTGAACAACCCTTTCATGTCATAAGGGGTTGATGGAACTATTATTTTAATTCCAGGAATATGCATAAAAAGTGTCTCGATGGATTCTGAATGTTGTGCCGCAGCAGATTTTGATATACCATCAGGTCCTCTCAATATTAGGTGAATTTTACCTTGGCCTCCCGTCATATACTTGAACTTCATTATTTGGTTTGCGACAGCCGTCATACCTGTAAACAGGAAATCTGCAAAATGAAACTCTGCAACAGGTCTCATTCCGGCAAGAGAAGCACCAAGTGCTGAGCCGAAAATAACCTCCTCAGAAATTGGGGTATCAAGTATTCGGTCCTGGTATTTTCCTAAGATTGGTTTGTACGCTCCAAATATGCCTCCTTGCTTTGCAATATCCTCTCCATATGTAAAAATTGTTGGGTCCCTCTGCATCTCCTCAAGCATTGCTTCGCCTAAGGCTTCGGAAAAAGTAATTTCTTTCATTTCATCCTCCTTTAATAGTCGTAGCCGGTATCGGATTCAAATAGGTCTTGTAAAGCACTTTCAGGCTCAGGGTATTTGCTTTTTTCAGCAAAGTTAACAGCATTTTTTATCTCTTGCTCGGCTTCCCTCCAGATAGACTCTTTTTCAGCATCGGTAATCATACCCATTTCAAAAAGCGTTGATTCGAACCTTGAGATGGGCTCAAACTGCCACTTTTCATTAACTTCACTTTCATTTCTATAAAGCACTGGGTCTCCGACAAAGTGTCCCTTAATCCTATAAGTTTTAGCTTCAATGAGGGTTGGTCCACCGCCACTTCTTGCTCTATCCACAGCCTCTTTAACTACCTCATACACTGCTATTACATCATTCCCATCGACTATAACTCCTGGAATATTATATCCTACTGCTCTGTCTGCAATGTTTTGTACAGAGGTTGTCTCGCTAACCCTCTCGGTTGATGCAAACTGATTATTTTCGTTCAAAAATATCACAGGTAATCTATACACGGACGCCCAGTTCAATGCTTCGTGAAAAGCTCCTCTGTTTGATGCACCATCACCAAAGAAAGAAACAACGACAGAATCCTTCTTCTGCATCTTAATTGCCATTCCTGCACCTACTGCAATTGGAAGTCCTCCTGCAACCTCACCATTTGCACCAAGTACGCCAATCGAAACATCGGCAATATGCATAGAGCCTCCCTTGCCTTTGCAGTATCCCGTCTCTTTACCATATAGCTCTGCCATCATTTTGTTAACATCGGCACCTTTTGCAATCATATGGCCGTGTCCCCTGTGCGTAGAAGTAATGTAATCTTCTTTCCTCAAGTTCGCCATAGCACCTGTTGCTATTGCTTCTTCGCCAATATACAGGTGGATAAACCCTGGGAGCTTTGCTTGCAAGAATAATTCCTCAGCCTTAAGCTCAAAATTTCTGATTCTCACCATTGTCCTGTAAAACCCGATTAAAAACTCTTTATCATATTGCACTTTTTACCTCCTTTACTTTGTCTCAACAATATATTGTCCAATTATTCGAAATCCATTTCAAGTAACCCTGCTTTTTCAACTCTTTTAACTCTCGCATCGCTTAACAAAATTGACATCTCAATAAACGTAACAACTTCACACTCAAACAGATGTCCCCCGATAGCTTTCTTATTCTTGCCCCCAAGGTAGGCATGAAAATGGAAAGGCAACTTTTTATCTCTAACGATGAATCCGCTCAACCCAAGGAGTTCAAGTGGTTCTTTTATAATTTCTCTTTCGTATTTCACTTTATTATTTTCGTAGACCCCGTATCCTAAGTCAACATTCTTTACCATTCCAAGTGCCGTCTGAACAATACCGGTATTTTTCATTTCTTGCATCGAGATAATACTCATCAAATCCTCAGAGAATAATTCTCCTTTTTCCATTACTACAAAAAGAATGTTTTGCTCAACTTTTACTTTCATCGTTTGCTTCCATAATTGATGTGCAAAAATCGTGCCAAAGACAAAAAATGGCTCTAATAGAGGCTTTTAGGTGGAGATGGATTAAAATTAACTTAAGAAGTGTTAAAAAAATTTACAGTAGTGTAAAAACATGTAAATAAAAATTCGTAATTATAATTAATTAGTCTTATTGGTATTACAGCTTTTAATTAATTTGTATAAGGTTGGTCTTGAGATGCCAATTTTCTTCGCGGCAAATGAAATATTGTAATTACATTCAGAGAGAATTGTTTCAATGTAATCCTTCTTTAACTCATCGAAGTTTGAGTTTAAAGGCTTTTCTTCTTTAGTACTTTCAAGAATAAGATGGGGAATGTGTTCTTTTGAAAGGATGTTGTCATCGGTAATGTTCATAGCTCTCTCTACTATGTTTTGCAACTCCCTAACGTTTCCGGGAAAATCATAATTCATTAGTGACTCTATGAAGCTTGCATCATAACCTGAAACATTCTTGCCAAACTCTTTATTAAATTTTCCAACAAAGTGAGGAACAAGCATAAGAATATCGTCTTTTCTTTCTCTGAGAGGAGGAATAGGTATCTGAATTACATTCAATCTGTAGAATAGATCACCTCTAAAAGCGCCTGATTCTACGAGAGATTCCAGTTTTTTATTTGAAGTTGAGATAATTCTTACATCAACTTTAAGGGATTTTGTGCCCCCTACCCTTGTGATAACCTTATCTTCAAGGACTCTTAAAAGTTTTACTTGAATTGCCGGAGGTAATTCTTCTACTTCATCTAAGAAAAGAGTTCCACCATTTGCAAGCTCAAACTTCCCGGGTCGCCCTCTCTTATCAGCATCGGTAAATGCACCTGGTTCATAGCCGAAAAATTCGCTCTCAGCAAGGTCCCTTGGTATTGCTCCACAATTCAACGCTACAAAAGGCCCAGAAGAACGTAAACTCTCGAAGTGAATAGCCTGGGCAAACATTTCTTTTCCAGTGCCCGTTTCTCCGGTTAGGAGAACAGATGAATTAGAATGTGACGCTAACTTTGCTAATCTTATGGCTTCCTTTATTTTTAGATCTTTCCCAATAATATCTTCGAAGGTAAAGTGCGCTTCTGCACCAATGTACGAGGTGACAAACTTTCTTACCCTTTCAATTTCTCTAAAGAAATCAACAACTCCAGCAAAATTTCCATCCGCATCCCTCAAAACAACAGCAGTTTTTATAAAGTGGAGAGTTCCTCTTGAAGGGCTTTCGATTATGAATTCTCTATCAACATACCCTTTGCGAGTTTTGAACACATTGAGTATAACAGGTGTAAAATCAACAATCTCAGTAACATTCTTGCTAACTACCTTATCTTTGTTTACTCTGAGAATTGATGCACCAACACTGTTTATATAAAGTACATTTGCATTTTTATCAAGAACAATAACTCCGTCCTTGCTTCCTTCTGTAATAATTTCTATATATCTTCTTGAAAACTCCGTTTCCTGAAGCAAATCTTTAAGGTTCACCTCATTCTGAACGGCACTTGCAATTATAGAAGTAATTTCCAGTGCAAATTTCGGGTAATCCTTGCTTATTGCAGAAACGCTTATAATGCCAGCGAGGTTTCCTTTTTTGTTGAGCACTGGTGAAGCAGCACATGACCACTCTTTAAAAATAGGGGCAGAATGTTTGTGCCCTTTTACTTCAAAAGTTTCTGCTTTTTCAAGTGCGATTCCTATAGCGGTTTTTCCAAAAGCTTTGCCAATAACCATCCCTTCGCTTATTACAGGATCCTTCCTTACGCCCATAGTAAGGAGCACAACGCCATCCTTATCGACAAATGAAACCGTAAAGGGGCTATGAGAACCTATGAATTTCTCAAAAAGATTTTTTGAAGTGACAAGATAAAGAAAGTATTTTCCCTTTCTCTCTTGAAGATCGGAAGGTGAAACAAATTTGGCTATCTTCTCTATGCTTTCTACCATAGAATAATTTTACAACAGATATTTAATTTATCCAAAAGTTTGCATTAGCTTATCAAAGGTTCATTTTTCAATACTCAGAGAAATCTTATTCTCATAATTGATAAAAATCGTTTAGAATTGTTTCAAGGTTTTTATTGGTTGGTCATTAATTATATAAAATCTGTTTTTTATTTTCAATATTACAAACTTGTAAAATAAATTCAAATAAATGATAATAATGTATATGAAAAATCTTGTTCTAATAAAAAGTAATTCGTATGAGCCGGAATTTAATATTGCCCTTGATGAGATGATGCTTTTTCTTGTAGGCAAAGGTGCTTTGCCTAACGTCATAAGATTTTATAAAAATTTCCCTTCTGTGATTCTTGGAAGGTTTCAGTGCAAAGAGTTTGAGGTTGATGAGGATTACTGCAAACAACATGGCATAAAAATACTTAAAAGGATCTCTGGAGGTGGAGCGGTATTCCACGATCTCGGAAATTTAAATGTCTCTTTAATAGTTTTAGAAAGAATCCTCCCACGCAAATACATACTCGACAATATGTTTCTTTTAAGCTCGGCGATTGCTAATGCCTTGAAATATTTTAGAATCGAGGTTTATGTCGGAGGGCGTAGTGAGATTCTTGTTGAAGGTAAAAAAGTTTCAGGATGTGCAGTTTCCGCTAAGTATGGCGGGTTTTTGTACCATTCAACTCTTCTTTTAAATTCAGACATCGAAAAAATGAAGCGCGCTTTGACACCGAAGAGAGAATATGAACCAGCTTTAAAATGCGTTAAAAGCAACAAGGCTTCTGTAATGAATATCTATGAAGTAAGGTATATTAGCGAGGCAGACTTGATCCAAAGGATTTATTTTGAGGTTAACAAGGTGTTTATGTAGGGATTTTGTCTTTCTATTTTTGTCTTTCTATTTTTGTCTTTCTTAGGGATCTTGCAGATTTTGTGAGGCGTGCCCTCTTAATTACCGCCTTCAAAGGCGGTGTAGTTGCAGGCGGTCAGCCTGCCCCAATGATTACAATCGCACGGCGAACAAACAAATCCTTTTATACATTCTTTTGGTAGATCGGCCTCTCTTTAACTTTCCAATTCCCGGCTGTTCTGTTTCGCATCTCCAAATCTTTTCCAAATCCTCTCCTAATCTTCTCCTCTTATCACTTTCTTAATCCTTTGCAACCTGTGCTCTTTTCATCAGGTTCTATCCTTTTCTTTTATCAAACTATTATTACGGTGTGCAAGGCCTCTATCAGGCTATGAGCTTGCGAATAGTCTGACTTGCGTAACACCAACTAAAATTC
>JAIMJY010000048.1 GCA_020692945.1 Caldisericum sp.
AGGATTATCGAAGAATGCTGTTTATAATTATTTAGAATGGCTTTCTTGACAATAAGTGTACTTTAGAGTACACTACTTTGGAGTACACTATTGGAGGGTAAAGTGAAATTTATAGACAGAGAAAGGGAAGTTAATTCTTTAGAGAAGTTTTGGGAAGGCAGTGAGTCTCAACTAATTGTCATTTATGGTAAAAGACGAGTTGGCAAAACGGAATTAATAAAACAGTTCATCAAAGATAAACCTCATATCTACTTTTTGTCACAGAAAATAAGCGAACAGGAAAACTTACAAATGTTTGGAAAGCTTATTGGAGAATATTTTGATGATGACATTTTAAAAGCAAAGGGTTTCGATAGTTGGCAGGTGTTTTTCGAATACCTTAAAAAACACATTAAACAAAGGATTGTAATCGTTATCGATGAATTTCCTTACCTTGCTGATTCTAATAAGGGAATTTCTTCAATATTCCAGGCAGGTTGGGATGAATATTTGAAGCAAACTCCAGCCTATTTAATTCTATGCGGGTCGAGTATAGCAATGATGGAGCAAGAAGTGCTTGGATATAAAGCTCCGCTTTACGGCAGAAGAACAGGGCAAGTGCTTTTAAAACCTTTTGACTTTTATCATGCTTCGGATTTTTTTCCGGAACTTTCATTTGAGAAAAGACTTAGTTTTTTTTCTTTAGCTGGAGGAAATCCAAGTTATTTAAATAAAATTGATCCAAAAAAATCTTTGGAAGAAAATATAGAAGATTATATTCTTTTGCCTGAAGCAATGCTTTACAATGAAGTTGAATTTATACTCCACGAAGAACTAAGAGAGCCTCGAAACTATTTTGCCATTTTAAAGGCAATTGCATTTAATAAAACGAGAGTTAGCGAGATTGTGAACGAAACTGGTTTTGAAAAGGATTTTGCACATAAATATCTTTTTATTTTAGAGGACCTTCAAATTATTCAAAAAGAAGTTCCTGGCACCGAAAAGAACCCTTTAAAATCTAGAAAAGGAATTTATAAATTGCAAGATCAATTTTTTAAGTTCTGGTTTAAATATGTATTGCCAAATAAAAGTAGAATTGAGGAAGGACGTATTGAATATGTATTAGACATAATTGAAAGAGATTTTAATTTGCTCGTATCAGAGAATTATGAGAAAGTTGCTATTGAAATTGTTAAAGCAAATGAGGATAAATTCTTCCTAATCGATAGAATTGGAAGATGGTGGGACAGGAATGAGGAGATTGATTTAGTTGCTTTAAACGAAAATGAGAATAAAATTTTATTCGGCGAAGTAAAATGGAGCAATAAACCTGTTGGAGTAAACATTTATGAGGATTTGAAAAGAAAGGCAAAGCTGGTTCAATGGGGAAGCGAGAACCGCAATGAATATTATTGCTTGTTTTCAAAAAGTGGCTTTACTGAGGACATGCTAAAACTTGCAAAGCATGAAAAAGTTAAGCTTTTTCATAAAGATCAATTGATAGTTTGAAAAGGAGCATTATGAATAATAATCACCGCAAAATTACAACGCCGCAATCATTGAATACGTATGTTAAGGGTATCTGTGATATTATGAGGAGGTCAGGTAGGGCTGGAGCCCTTCAGTATGTGCCTGAACTTACCTGGATGCTTTTCCTTCGGATTCTTGATGAAATAGAAGAAAAAGAGCGAGAAGAAGAACAAGCGCTTGGAAAAGTTTTCAAACCATCTTTAGAGTATCCTTATCGTTGGCGTGACTGGGCAGACCCTTTGGGAAAGAAAAGGCAGGAACTTCAAGAAGGAATTTTTGGCGGTTTTATGAGCTTTGTAAATGGGGATCTTATACCTCACCTTAAAGAATTAAAGGATAAACCTGGTGTAAATTCACGCCAAAAGGTTATAACTGAGGTTTTTTCATCTGTTGAAAAAACTGGTATTGATACTGAACGAAACCTTCTGGATATTCTTGACAGGATTAATGAACTTTCAATCGAACAGGTCGAAGAGAAGCATATGTTTACTCTCTCTCAAGTATATGAAGGGCTTCTTCAGAAAATGGGTGAGAAAAATAATGATGGAGGGCAATTCTTCACCCCAAGGGAAGTTATTCGGATTATGGTTAAGGTAATTGACCCTAAAATTGGTGAAGTAATGTATGATCCTTGCTGTGGAACGGGTGGTTTCCTTGCACAGGCGTATCAATATATGAATGGAAAGGTAGATACGGGTTCTGACAGAGAAATACTTAAAACAAAAACATTTTATGGCAGGGAGAAGGAAAACCTTGTTTATCCTATTGCCCTTGCAAATCTCGTGCTTCAGGGAATAGATGAGCCTCATATATGGCATGGAAACAGTCTTACGGGACTTGAGACTTATGGTGGGCTTTTTACTGGGGCTCCCTCTATTTATGATGTCGTACTTACAAATCCTCCATTTGGTGGCAAAGAAGGTAAAGATGCTCAGACAAAGTTTGCATATAAAACTTCAGCTACAGAGGTTCTTTTTCTTCAGCATGTGATGGATAGCCTTAAAAAGGGTGGAAGATGCGGAATTGTTATGTCAGAAGGAGTTCTGTTTCGAACAAATGAAAATGCATTTTTGCAAACCAAAAGAAAACTTCTAAATGAATTTAATCTCTGGTGCATAGTAAGTTTGCCTCCAAAAGTTTTTTTAAATGCAGGTGCTGCTAGTAAAACAAATCTCCTATTTTTCATAAAGGGAGAGCCAACTAAAGAGGTCTGGTATTATGATTTATCAGATCTTAATATTACTAAAAACCAACCTCTTACTATAGAACAATTTGACGAATTCTTTAAATTACTCCCTAGGTGTGAATCAAGCGAGCGTTCCTGGAAAGTATCAATTGAAGAAATCGAAGCAAAGAATTATGATATTAAGGCAGTCAATCCAAACAGGAAGGACGAGATAGATAAAAGAACCCCAGAAGAACTGATTGGTACAATTGAAAAAGAAAATGAAAGGTTATTAGAGGCCTTGAAGAATATAAAAAACAAGGGAGTTTAGATAAAGCAAAAAGGAGAAACTATGGAAACGGAAAAGTATAGCGAATATCTCATTGTCTTTTTTGCCTTCTTTAATAAAGTTTGTAGCGTACCTATGAGGGATTGAAATGCGTTCGCTGATTTTCCAATCCCGCCTCAGCTCCACTAACACAGCTACGAGATCTTCAAAGCCATCTATTTTGGCATGCGACAATCCGCAAATTAGCAGAGAAGATATCGGTGTCAAGGTCAACTGTTAGATACCGCTTGGACAAGGCATTAAGGAGATTGAAAGGAATGATTTGAGAGAAGAGGATATTATAAACTTAATAGGGTGCTAAAATGCAAATTAAAATATTAGACCTTACAGAAAAAAACCTCAAAACTCTTCCTGAATGGGAGAGTTATCCTTTCAGTTGCAAATATTGCCTCTACTGGGAAAAGCCAGAGGCTTCTACTGGCATTGAGAAAGAAACCACGGATTTACTCTTTAAGGAGAAATCAAAGTGGCTGAGCAGAGTAAGAAAAGAGTTTGGCAATTGCGGAAAACTCATCTATGTTGATGGAAAACCTGCAGGTTTCGCTCAGTTTGCACCCCCGAAATTCTTCCCTAATTTAGTTGGTTATGGTTCAGTCCAACCAGACGTTGATGCTGTATTTATTTCATGCCTGTTCATTTTCGATAAAAATTACAGAGAGCTTGGGCTTGGCACAAAACTTCTTAAAAGGATAATCAATGGTTTGAAATCAAAAGGTATCAAAATTATTGAAACATTTGCAAGAATTGGTAATGCAGAAAACCCTTCAGGGCTTCTGGAACTTTATCTTAAAAATGGATTCAGGATTTACATAGACGACCCGGAATTTCCACTGGTCCGAATTGACGTCTAAAATATGGGTTACAGATGGAAAAGTTTAAAAATATACCTCAGGATTTGAAAAAAATTTTAAAAAACTCAAATATCAAAAGCGTTTCTCATGGTTGTTCCGATGCTCAGGTTTGTCTAATTGAGACCTTAAGTGAGAGCCCCAAATGTTACCTTAAAAGGGGATTACCGGGAACACTTGAAAGAGAAAAAAGCATTCTTGTTTGGTTAAAGGATAAATTACCCGTTCCAAAAGTGCTTTACTATTCGAAAGCCGAAAGAGATTATCTTTTGATTGAAGGAATTAAAGGAGTGGATTTGGTGAGTGCTTTATCTTATTTAAGTTCTGAGAACGTCGTCTCGCTTCTTGCAGAAGGTTTGCGCATGTTTCAGGGGGTTGATATTAATGGGTGCCCTTTTAATATGAGGTTTGCTCAAAAATTAGAGGAGACAAAAAGCCTTGTAGAAAGGAAGCTTATTAAAATAGAGGATTTTGAACCCGAAAATCTTGAAAAATCCCTTGAGGAAATTTATCGGCAACTTCTTTTAGGGAAGCCAGAATCCGAGGATCTCGCTTTCACCCATGGAGATTACTGTTTTCCAAATATCATAATTAACGATGGAAAAATAAGCGGATTTATCGATTTAGAGAGGGGAGGGATTGCTGATAGATATCAGGATATAGCAATTGCAGTACGGAGTATAAGGCATAATCTTCAATCGGAAAAGTATGTAAAGCTTTTTCTTGATGCGTGTGGATGTGAAAATGCCAATTTTTCAAAAATAAATTATTATATTTTGTTAGATGAATTATTTTGATTCATAGTATTTACCCAGGATTTTACAGCAAAAAGAACTTAAAAACCCTATTCTTTTTCAAGACCTTATCATTGTTATGATCATCTTGTTTCAGTAAGGTATCTGTTAAAACTTGTCGACTTTAACGAGGTTTGTACTTCCGCTCACACCTGCATGAGTGCCAGCGGTAATGACAAAAACGTCTCCTTTATCAAGGAATCCGAGCCTGCATGCAATGTTGGGACCTTCATTCAGTATTTCATCAACCGTCTTAAATTTCTGCACCAAATAAGGGAATACACCCCACTTCAAGAGAAGGAATTCTAAAGTTTCGGTTTTAGGAGTCAATGCAAGAACAGGCAAATTTGGTTTGTATTTCGAAATAAGCAATGCAGTTTTTCCTGATTCAGTTGCAGTAATAATCACCCTGGCTTTAACTCTTTCTGAAGTTTTCTTCACGGAATAGGCGATTGCATCGGTGATCGTTTCTTCGAAAGGTTCTCCTTGCTCATTAAGGTGCTTCTTGAAAAATTCGCTTTTTTCTGTTTCAACGATTATTTTTCTCATCATCTGAGCTGACTCAACGGGGAATTTCCCAACAGTCGTCTCGTTGGATAGTATCACTGCATCAGTGCCATCAAAAATAGCATTTGCAATGTCATTAACCTCAGCCCGCGTAGGGGAAGGGTTCACTACCATAGAGTTGAGCATCTGAGTTGCGGTTATTACTGGCTTGCCTTTAGCATTAGAAACGGAAATAATTTGCTTCTGAATTATTGGCACCTTTTCAATCGGAAGTTCTACTCCAAGATCGCCCCTTGCCACCATAACCGCAGAAGATTCATCCAATATAGAGTTGAGGTCGGAAACCGCTTCCCATTTTTCTATTTTCGCAATAACAGGCACGTCCCTTCCAATTGAATGCATATATTCTTTGAAGTGCACTATATCTTTGTGAGATTTAACAAAGGAGAGGGCAACCATGTCGATACCATTTTCAAGGCCAAAAATAAAATCAAGCTTATCTTTCTCTGTAAATGCTTTTACCGACAGGCGAGTTTCAGGGAAGTTAAGACCCTTATGGTCGCCTATTTCTCCACCTTCAATAATCTCTGTCACTATGCCATCATGAGTCACATTCTTTACTTTCAATTTTATTAATCCATCATTTATATAAATCGTTTCGCCTTTTTTCACATCGGCAATTACATCCGTAAAAGTAAAAGACGAAACGTTCTCGTTTCCTAAAACTTCTTTTCTTACGAGCGTAAACTCTTGCCCTTTCTTTAGTACGGCAATTCCCCTATCAATTTTGCCAAGCCTTATTTTTGGCCCCTGGAGATCCTGGAGAATCGCAACATTTCTTCCCAATTGCCCGGATAAAGCCCTGACGTTCCGAATCCTTTGCTTGTGTTCATCATAAGTTCCGTGAGAGAAATTAAGCCTAAATACATCGACACCTGTTTCAATAAGTTGCTTTATTTTTTCAGGACTTTCGCTTTGAGGGCCAAAAGCGTCACCACAATTTTCGTGCTAACCAGATTATCTTCTGCGTGCATTATATATTTCTCTTAGTTTTTCAAAATAATAAACTTCCTCGCTTGAAGGCGATATTGGTATGTCAACCTGAATCTTAACAATGAGGTCTCCTCTTCTTCTTGCACCGATTGCATATCCTCCCCTGCCTCTGATTACAAGTTCAGAATTGCTTTGAGTTCCAAGTGGAATTTTTAATTTCTCTTCATTCCCTTCTATTAGAGGCACAGATATCACTGTTCCCAATACTGCATCGGCAACAGAAATATGTGCATTGTAATATATCTTATCTTGCACTCTTGTGAATGTTTTATTTTCAATTACATTTATGAAGACGTAGAGATCCCCTGGAGGCCCTCCGTGTCTTCCTGCATTTCCTTGTCCTCTAACTCTAACGCGCATACCGTTCTCAACCCCGGGAGGGATTTTTACTTGTACTGTATGGTTGCCTTTAATAATACCATTGCCTACACAGTTATGGCATTTTTCTTTAGGAATTTTACCTTCACCATGACAAGTAGGGCAGGTAGTCTGGACAACGAATTCCCCAAACATTGTTCTCTGCGCTTTTCTTACAACACCTGATCCCTTACAAGTGGAGCAGGTAGTATAACCTGCCCTGGGTTCAACACCACTCCCGTGACAAACCGAGCACATATCGTTTCTTGTAACTTTTACATCTTTTTCTGTTCCGAGCACTGCCTCAGATAAAGAAATTGTTATTGAAGCCTCAATGTTAGAACCTGCTGAAATCCTTTCATTTTCGACTGTAGCTTCGCCAAAGCCTCCTCCAAAACCAAAATTTCTTAAGATATCTTCAACACCGCCAAAGAAGTCTCCGCCACCAAAACCTCCACCGAAATTGGTACCTTGTCCGTACCCTTGAGCCCCTACTCCTTCACCAACCGCTCCATAGACATCGTACTGCTTCCGCTTTTCAGGGTCGCTCAGCACCTCGTAAGCCTCATTTATCTCTGACATTTTCTTTGAGGCACCAGGATCATTTTTATGAAGGTCGGGATGGTACTTCATTACCAGCTCCCGATACCTCTTAGTTATTTCTTCAGGCGTTGCACTCTTCGAAACATTAAGCACTTCATAATAATCTCTTTGGGCCATAGTTTTTTACTGCTTTGTAGTTCCTTCTCCGTCCACGGTGCCACTATCCCCGCTATCCTGAGGGTTGCCTCCTTGAGGAGGTTCTGTGCTTCCAGTACCTCCTTGAGGGGGTTCGGTGCTTCCAGTTCCCTTGTACATTTGCTCTCCTATTTTGCTCATAGTGCTATTAACTTTCTCAATGTTATCTTTAATCAGTTGAATATTGTTATCCTTAACTGCCTGCTCAAGCTCATTAATCTCATTTTCAAGCTCTGTTTTATCTTCTGGTTTTATCTTTTCGCCATAGTCCTTGACGAACTTTCTACCACTGTAAACAAGGGTGTCCCCGTTATTTTTAATTCCAATCTCTTCGGCAAGCTTCTTATCCTCTTCGGCAAACTGCTCTGCTTGAGTCTTCATCTTCTCAACTTCATCCTTAGAGAGTTTATTAGTATTGGTTACTGTGATATGTTGCTCTTTGCCTGTAGCTTTGTCCTTTGCAGTTACATGCAGAATACCATTCTCATCAACAGCATAAGTCACCTCAATCTGAGGAACTCCTCTTGGTGCTGGGGCGATACCGTCAAGGATAAATCTTCCAAGAGAGAGGTTATCCTTTGCAAGTTTTCTTTCGCCTTGCTGTACATGAACTTCAACGCTGGTTTGGCTATCTGCTGCGGTTGTAAAAATCTGAGTTTTCGTAGTAGGTATGGCTGAGTTTCTTTCAATCATCGGCGTGAATATGCCTCCCAGCGTTTCAATACCTAAAGAAAGAGGCACAACATCAACAAGCACAACATTCTTAACATTACCCTCAATGATACCTGCCTGAATTGCAGCACCCATTGCTACGCATTCCATCGGGTCAATTCCTCCCTCTGGCTTCTTTCCGGTGTAATCGGAAATAAACTTTTGCACAATAGGCATCCTCGTGGGGCCACCAACAAGAATTATCTTATCAATTTGTTGCGGAGTCAAACCTCCATCAGTGATTGCTTTTTCCATTGGACCAGAGCAACGGCTTATAATTGGCCCAACGAGTGACTCAAGCTTTGCTCTTGTTATATTCATTACCAGGTGCTTAGGACCTGTTGCATCAGCCGTTATGAATGGAAGGTTTACCTGAGTCTCCAGGACAGAGGAGAGCTCAATTTTAGCTTTTTCTACTCCCTCTCTGACCCTCTGCAATGCCATTTTGTCGTTAGAAAGATCGATTCCGTTCTCTCTCTTAAATTCATCAACAACATAATTAAGCAAAACTTCATCCATATCCCTGCCGCCAAGATGCGTATCGCCTGAGGTAGATTTCACCTGGAATACGCCTCCACCAAAATCCATAATTGTTACGTCAAGGGTGCCTCCTCCGAAGTCGAAAACCATTATTTTTAGTTCCTTGTCCGAACGGTCGATACCATAAGCAAATGCAGCAGCTGTAGGTTCATTGACAAGACGCACAACCTCAAGGCCTGCAATTTCTCCCGCATTTTTCGTAGCTTGTCTCTGGTCGTCACTAAAATAGGCAGGAACAGTAATAACTGCTTTTTCTAACTTCTCGCCAAGGAATGCTTCAGCATCTTTTTTAATTTTTTGCAGTATAAAAGCTGAGATTTGCTCTGGCGTGTACTCTTTTCCAAGAATAGTTATTCCTTCTTTTGAACCCATCAAACGCTTAACGCCTGATATAGTGCCTTCAGGATTTATAGTTGCTTGCCTTCTCGCAGGTTCTCCAACTAACACAGTACCATCTTTTGTAAATGCAACGTAAGACGGCACAGTTTTACCGGAAACAGTAGCTCCTTCTGCTGAAGGAATAATGGCGGGCTTTCCCCCAACCATCACAGCAGCAGCGGAATTACTTGTTCCAAGATCAATTCCAATAATTTTTCCCATAATTATACACCTCCGTTATCTGTATTTTGGGTTTGTTCGGGGACGGCAACAGAAACAACAGCCGTCCTTAAAATATTATCTTTTAAATAGTAGCCTTTTCTCATTATTTTTAATATTTTATTAGGCTCAACAGAATCAGTCTGAACGACCTCTCCGATTTCGCACAGAGCAGGGTCAAACTCCTTACCTTCAAGTTCCATCTCTTGCACTCCTTGCTCTTTCAGGAACGTATCTATTTGATTCTTTATAAGCAAGAGGCCTTGCAATGAATCAGTTTCACCTTCGCTAAGTGAAGAGATGGCTCGCTCGAAGTTATCAAGAACTTCCAAAAACTCTTTAATGAGCTTTCCCTTTTCCTTTTGAAGCTTACGATCTGCTTCTCGGTTAAGGATATCTCCTTCTTTTCTAAGTTGTTCCTTAAGTTTTATATTTTCATTGGTGAGCCGATTTATCTCGTTCTCGCGCTCTTCAATAAATTTATCCTTATCTTTGAGGGTTTTTTGCAAACCATCAACATCTATTTTCTCCTCTGAAGGGATTTCACCATCAGTGTTAATTTCCTGTTTAGCCTCATTTTCAGCCATCTATTTCCTCCTAATTAGCACTCTCGGCACTTAACTGCTAATAATTTAGCAAAATTTAGGTTTTAGTCAAGAGGGTGCAACGAGATCTCTCATGAACCATACTTTGTCACCCTGCCCTGAATAGAGTAATGTCACCTTGAGCCCTCCTTCTCTTTGTCACCCTGAACGAAGTGAAGGGTCTTTCCTTACACAAGAGAATTAAAGACGAGATTCTTCGCTAACGCTCAGAATGACAAAAAAGGGGGAATGACATGCTATTTCCATACTTTTGTGAGAGACCTTGCCAGAGTGAAAGCAATAATTTGATTTGATAAATAGTCTGCTGAAAAAGAGTGCAGACTACAGAGGAGTAAGTCTG
>JAIMJY010000142.1 GCA_020692945.1 Caldisericum sp.
GGATCATCCAATTAAAATAAATTTTGCTGTAGATGTTTTGCGTTCTCAACTTTCGAAAAAAGTTGAGAAAATCGTAAGCGAGAGGCCGATTGAGATTGATAAAGTTAGAACTTTATCAATTCAGAGGAAAGTGAGCAAAAAGGTCAATGTGAAAAAAGCAGTAGAAGAACTTCCGCAGAAAATGGTTATTGAGGCTATTCTTTCTCTCGATCCAAAAAAGATTCCTGATGTTCTGGCAGAAGAACTTATGCAGGAATCAATTAGAAAAGAACCTCAGGTCAATGTTGATGCAACTAACTTGTGAAATAAGGGCACCGTCAAGGTGCCCTTATCATATGTCAAAATAAATAAAAGCAGAAAATTTTATAAAACATATTCTATGGAAAGAACAGATAATCAAGCAATGGCAGAAAGTAACAAAATTAGTAATAACTACGAGATACCCAAGAATGGGTGGCTCGCCATGTACTTTTTTAAGTACGCAAGAATAGCCACTCTTGAACAAATAATTACTTTTTCAGGAATTAAGGATACCGATTTTATTACTTCATCCCAAAATCGATTATTCGATAGGGAGCACGATGAGGATAAGTATAGGTCTTTTTATTTGCTTAGCGCTCAAGGAGTATCTCTGCTTAATGAATGTGGGATAAGAGTTTCTAGAAACAGTTTTGATAAAGAGAGATTTATTCATGAAATCGGAGTTACCGAAGCTATATTGAAAGAGGTAAAATATGGTTGGACTGCTATAAGCAGGGAGTTTGTTAAAGATGGTATAACTCCTGATTTATATATTGAAAGAAGCGGCAGAACATCTTTTTTTATAGACTTTGCTGACAGCAACAAAACGCGAGGAGAACTCGTAGAGAGATTTGTTAAGTATGGAAAGAGCCAATACATCGAAAGTAGAGATTCATACTTGCATGTTTATTATTCTTTAAGCGAATCTGAAGACATTAACGAAAGAAAAGATTTAATTGTGTCGGCTTTATTAGACCAAAGTGTTCGCTTGTCAGCGTTCGGTAATGGTACAAAAGTTTTTTTAACTGCCATCAACATAGATGATATTATCCTTCTCAAAAGAGAAACAGAGGTATACGTTGGTAAGATTCAAGTAGCAACATAGAAAAAGTGATTAATGTGAAAAGGGGCCGTGAAAGCCCCTTTTTTGTTAGTTATAGTCGATACTGATTTTGATTTGCTTCAAGAGCGTATATATTTTGTCCTACTAATTTCACAAAATCAGCCTCATTTTTTTGAAGAGGTTTTATTTTTTCTACTTGAGCTAGATCATACTTTTTCAAGAATAGATCGAAAAAGTGTTTATAGAGTCTCATTCCTGTTTGATCCTGCATGGAATAGAAGAATAATATAAGTTCTGATAAAGTTGCAAACTTATATTTCGTATGATTCCTCTTTTTTCTTTCTTTCAGCATATAGTACCAGAGAATGGGTGCTTCAGGCACCTTTTCTTTTTGTATTACCGCATACGTTTTAATCTCATCTTTTCTATATCTCTTTTCTATAAAAAAAAGATCTTTAAGATTCTTAATCTTAAAGTGTATTATTTCCATATTTACCTCCTCTATTTGATTTAGTAAGTTATATAAAAATAGAGGCATTAAAAATAAAAAGGCAGGATTTCTCCTGCCATCAAATTGTTAGTTTTTAAGATCACTTTCTTTGTAGTAGCCTTTTATTTCTTCTTTTAAGGCCCGTCTTTCAACTGTCTTGATGAGTTTTTTTATTCTTCTTCTCACGCTTGGGTACCGGCTTTCTATTATCCAATCTTTTCTTTTGTTCTTAATCTTCAAGCCTTTTACATTCATTTTTGCCTCCCGATTATTTAATAATGTTATTTTGTAGGTCGTTTATAATATCTGTTATGTATTTGCTCCATTTTGGGTCTGTAGGGCAGTATTTTTTGCCGATCTCGTCTATAGTCCAACCGTGAGTAAAATAGTC
>JAIMJY010000049.1 GCA_020692945.1 Caldisericum sp.
CCTCGACACTCCGGGTATGAGCCGGATGCTCTAACCACTGGGCTACGCCGCCATTCCTCTGTGTCTTTTGATCCTGTTGTTCTGGTCTGAGAGTGTATCTTGTGATTCCTTGAGGAATTTTTTTAATTTGTACTCAAAAGCATCTTTTTTAAATTCTGAAGGTTGCTTTGGAGGCGGGTCTTCTCGGTGTAATTTCTTCACAAAAGAAAGATTAAGCTTATTGTCTTTGCCTTTGCCACTTATCTTGACCGAAACCCTGTCTCCTTCCTTGAGCAACTTTTGGTAGTTTTCTCCAAGTGCTTTCGTTAGCTCCGATATATAAACCAAGCCAACTCTTCCTTCATCAAGTTTCACAAAAGCCCCGTAGGGCATTAACTTAATAATCTTACCAGCTAATTCACTATTTCCCATACGATTGAATCCTTTGTAATCGTTACTCTTTTCATACAAGTGTATATATTAACTATTTTTTAAAAAGTTTCAATAGGTTTTCAATGAGTTTTTGAAAAAAGTTATTTTTAACCTGTTGAGTTTCATTTACTTTTGGCAAAGAATTCTTGAAATAAATTATCGTCTCACCATTTTTTGCAAGCCCGAGATTCTCTCTTGCAAATTTTTCAATCATGAACTGAGTTTGCAATTCTCTTATCTCTTCTTTTGCTTTTTCGTTTTCCTGTTCAAGCACTACTATTTGCTTCTCTGTGTTTTTGACTTGCGAATGTGCCTCGCAATAATAGTAAGTAGCTAGAAATATCTCTCCTAAGAGGTAGACGATAATTACTACCAAAAGAATGTCCAAAGGGTTGAATTTTTTCTTTGCCATGCTTTATGATACTTCAATTCATGCAATATGCAAAATCCCCAAATATAGGTGTGTTAGTCGCCTTACGAAATACTCACAAGGACGGCGAATACAAAGGAGTAAATACTTTTGAGGGTTTGCGCTTTCATTTTTAAAGTATCTCAGTTTGCTGTATAATAATAAGATGAAAAGATTTTACTTCTTTGCAATCGCTATTTTGGCAATTATAAACATCGTTATGGCGTCTATTTTTTTTATTTCAGTTCCCTCCACATCTAAGGGAGAAACATTCATTGAGCCGCTTAACGGCGTATCTGTTGCGAACATTTCTCTACAATCTTTCAAAACGAATTTTCCAAACACTCCAGTAGGCTTAATGAAATCAGATGGTGTGTTAGATCTCGTTGACAACGAATACTTTGCTTCGATGCACTCAATTCCGCTGTTTTCTCCCGTCAACCTGTTCACTTTTTCTCTTTCTTCAACTCATGAACTGGACGTCAACGATTTGAAGAGCTATTATTCAAATCTTCCTGCAAGCGACATTCAAGAACGAGAAAAGGTTGCTTCGGTAATCGCATCCCTATATTATGAAGGAAACGAATTTAAAACATATTCTCTTCCCAGCGGGCCAGAAGTTGTAATTACCTACAAAGAAGAATCTACCAAGCATGGAATTGTGAGGATACCAGAGCGTCACATTGTTGATGAGCATGAAATAGTGACATACTTCCTTATTGACCCGTTAAAAGTGGTTAGCGGAGAGAGACTTTCCTATTTTGACATTGCTCAAGTTTACGACATGGAGCCGTGCTTTTTTAACACGCTACTTGAAAGGAAAAAGCTTGATGACCCAAATCTTGACTTTTCAGGGTTTGTTGTTGACATTCCTTCAAACGGAATTGATAAATCATATATGGAAGCATTAAACAAAACTCTCGAAAAATTGTCCAATTTAATCCACTCCAAGAACAAGCTTTTGATTGTAGAGAACCTGACCGAAGCCTCACTTTCTCTTGGAAAATACGGCGACATCATTGGCATTTCTGCTTCCGAGGCCTATGACCCAATTTTTAAAGATGCTCGCATTGCTTTCAATAATAAACAAATTTTTGTGACGTTCAACGGAGCATTTCCTACAAACGATGCGTTAAAGCTATTCCTTGACAACTGTGCCTTCTATGGTGTTTATCCTGAGTTTAGAAGGGACACCTCGACAGGTGAGTTTTTCTACTATGAGAAATCATTTGCGAACACCATCGATTTAGTGAATGAAAGGCTCACTCAGATAAGGCAGCTCAACAAGGCAAAATTCAAAGAAATCTTTAACGCAGGGAACTTTGAAGTTGCAAAATACGGAGAATACCCCTTCACCTTTTATTGCTTGAGAGGAAACCCTATAATAAGTTTTCCCTTAGGAAATTGCACAATCATCATACCAAAAACCTCTATAAACGACTCGGCCTTTTTTATTTTTGACTCGCTTGGGCATACTGTCAAGACAGAGCAATCAGCTGACGGATACAATGTCTCTTTGCCAGTGGACGGCTTTGAGATCCTGCGCGTTTTGCCTCAGGAATTTTGTCCTTTATATATTGGATATTGGCCTTCACCCTCTAACGGGAGGGAGTGGCATTTGAGCTTTATCAATGCAGGGGCAAAAGAAGGGAGCGAGACAATTACGATAGAAGCTAACGGCAAGATTTCAACGTTTGCACTTGATTTTACTTCTCTTGAAGAAAAAGCAGTTACACTTGACGTTTTACCTGCACATGTATCGTTTGGCAACTTAAGTTTCAACATCAACGGCATCAAAGGAAACATAAATTACAGTTTAATTGCAATTATCCTTACATTGGCTGCCTTTATTTTCATTGCTCTCAAAAAGGAATTTCATTTTAGAAAATTGCTGAGAGAGAAGGCTTTTGACTTAATTTCCATTCTTAGCACTTTAGTTCTAATAGCAGCGAACAGGATTTTTATTCACTACTCTACCGTAGTAATGACATATATGCTATTCTCTTTTATTTATTTACTTATGTCTCTATCAAAAAGCGACGGTAGTATCAACAAAGACAGCGAATACAAAGGAGCAAAGCGCTCAATACTTGCCGGACTTTTCATGCTGCTTGTTGGTCTTATCTACAGCTATTCCGAATTTGGGACCCTGCTGCCTTCTACATTTAGTGGATTACTACCAATTCAACTTTATGAGCAGTTTATTTTCTGTTTTCCGTTTATATTTGCAGCATTCTTCTTTTTTACATGGTCTCCTTCTAACATTTCGAAGGTTGAGCTTTTGATAATATTTACTTCACTTTTAACCGTGCTGTTCTTTTTTGATTCGGTGTCTCTTGTTTACCTATGGCAGGCAAATCTTAGCTCTCTTGCACCAATAATTGTTATCTTTGTGGGAATTTTTCTTGCGGACTTACTGAGCAGGAATATCAACTTAAAGAACGCTTTGTTTTTTGTTCTGGCGCTTGTTTTCATATTAGTTACTCCTTATGTGTCAAAGTTTTACTACTCGCATATATTTAATTTGAGTACTTTCGTTTTACTTCTAAAAGATTTTTACCTTCTGCTTGCGCCTATTCTGTTCATTACATTAAGAGAACGCGGTAGTAAAAAAAACAACCCCGACATTTCTCTCAACCTGCTGGTTCTTACGCTTCTTTTGCTCGTGCTTTCGTATTTTCTTCTTACACAATTTACGCTTGGAAGAGCTGGTAACCCTTTTTTCATGCAGATAGGATATATTTCAGTTCCTGTAATCTTATCTCTGTTTCTTCTACTTTTTATTGAGCCAATTTATATTAAATAAAATTGATTTGTAAATTATTTGAAAAATATTATAATTATCGCGTGGAGGTGAAAAATGGCAAAGTACAAGGTAAGCATTGACAAGGACACCTGTATTGGTTGTGGCGTGTGCGCCTCTATCTGTTCAGAGAACTGGAAGATGGACGACGACGGAAAAGCAGCATACATTTCAAATGATTCAGATTTGGATTGCAATAAAGACGCCGCTGAAAACTGTCCAACACAAAGTATCAAAGTTGAAGAATAACTTGCTGAAAAAGAATGCAGGTTTAATCATTTGTAATCCATATTCTTTCTCAGTGGATTCCAGAAGATTAAATTACTAAGGAGTGTAGGGGAGATCTTTCCCCTTTTTAAAAAATCAATAGGAGGTTGTCACCGTATGGTTATATCAAAAACCGATACAAAGGAATTAACAAAAAAAGATGTTTATGAAGTAAGAATGCATGGTAGAGCGGGGCAGGGAGCGAAGTCCGGCTCGCAGATGCTCGCTGAAGCTGCATTCAAACAAGGGAAATGGATTCAAGCTTTCCCTGAGTATGGCTCTGAAAGAAGAGGAGCTCCAACGGTTTCTTACACGAGGATATCAGACAGAGTCCTGAGAACCCACGAGCCTATAGTTAATCCAGATGTTGTTATTGTTTTTGACATTGGACTTGCAAGGTCAATTCCAGTAACCGCAGGGCTCAATGAGGAAACAGGCATTTTGATCGTTAACACGCCTCAATCTCCCGAAGCCATTAGAAAAATCACGGGCTTTAAGGGTAAAATTTTTACCATTGATGCAACAGGTATTTCCTTAGACCTGATGAAGATTGACGCTCCTAATGTGCCAATTCTTGGAACGCTTGTAAAAGCTACAGAGATTGTAACCTTTGGGGCTATTGAAGAAGTTATAAAAGACCACTTCCTCGAGAAGATTGGCAAAGAGAAAGTTGATAAGAACATTCAAGGTCTACACAGAGGCTACGAGGAGGCTAAAAATGGCTGATAAAAAAGGCTGGAAAGACTTAATGCGCGGAGGAGACCTCCCAGCTGCAACTTCTGTTCAATACAAGACAGGTTCTTGGAGGTCATTAAGACCAGTTTTTGACCCTTCAAATTGCATTCACTGCATGATATGCGTTTCTTACTGCCCTGATATGGCAATTCCCACAAAAAAGACTGATGAAGGCGTCACAGGGAAGGCTGGAAGAGTTTATAAAGGTATCGTAAGGCTTGAAACCGATTTTGATTACTGCAAGGGGTGCGGAATTTGTGCAACTGAATGCCCCACAAAGTGCATTACTATGATTAGAGAAGAAGAAACAGTAGAATCTTCTTCGAGGTAGGAGGATGAATATGAGCGTTACAAAACCATTAACAGGTGCTCAAGCAACAGCAGAGGCAATGCGACAGATCAATCCAGATGTTGTTGTTGCGTACCCGATCACTCCGCAAACACCAGTTGTGGAGTTTTTCTCTGAATTTGTTGCCAATGGCATAGTAGATACTGAAACGATACCTGTAGAATCAGAACATTCTGCAATGTCTGCAACAGTTGGTGCTGCAGCAGCGGGTGCAAGAGCGATGTGCGCAACATCTTCTCAGGGACTTGCGCTTATGTGGGAAGTTGTTGCAGCAACCCCGGGCTTAAGGCTTCCGATTGTTATGCCTGTCGTAAACAGAGCCCTTTCTGCTCCAATCAACATTCACTGTGACCATTCCGACTCAATGGGTGCAGCAACAATTGGCTGGATGCAGATTTTCTCAGAAAATGCCCAGGAAGCTTATGAAAATATGTTCCTTGCTTTGAAGATTGCGGAGCATCCGGATGTACTGCTTCCTGCAATGGTGCTCCAGGACGGATTTATCACAAGCCATGGCGTTGAAAACGTTAAAGTGCTTGGCGATGGTATCGTAAAGGCTTTTGTCGGAGATAGGAACCCTGACAGATACCTCCTTGACGTGAAGCACCCGTATACAATCGGTCCACTTGCTCTTCCTGATTATTATTTTGAAATCAAGAGACAGCAAGAAGAAGCAATGATAAATGCAAAGAGAGTTTACCTTGAAGTTGGTAACGAACTGTCCAGGTTGACCGGCAATAAATATCCCTATTTTGAAGAGTACAGGACTGATGGTGCAGAAGCTGTAATAGTGGTTCTCTCATCGGCAGCTGGTACAGCTAAGGATGTTGTTGATGAACTGAGAAACGAAGGCAAAAAGGTTGGTCTTATAAAGCCAATTCTCTTCAGGCCGTTCCCTTATAAAGAAATGAGAGAGGCTCTTGTCAAATTCGCAGTAGTTGGAGTGCTTGACCGTTCTATGTCGTTTGGCTCTTACGACCCTCTCTATGCCGACATAAGAAATTCTCTCTTCGAATCAGAGAGAAAACCAAAACTCCAGAGTTATGTTTTTGGGCTTGGTGGGAGAGATATTTTTAAGAGTGAAATCAGACAGGTGTTTAATGAACTGCTTTCGGGAAATCTTGATTCCGAGCATCATAAATACATTGGTTTAAGGGGGTAGAATGATATGGCTACTATTCAAGAGATAGTTTCAAGAGAGACACCTCTGGCACCAGGGCACAGAATGTGTGCAGGGTGCGGAATTTCACCCATTGTTAATACAGTAGTTGCAGCTTCAGACAAGCCTGTTATTATTGCAAATGCAACAAGTTGTCTTGAAGTCACTACGACAATTTATCCATTCTCTGCCTGGAAAATTCCGTGGGTCCATCTCACATTCGAAAATGCTGCAGCAGTTGCCTCAGGTATAGAGACTGCATACAAATCACTCAAGAAAAGGGGCAAAATAACTGATGATGTGAATATTCTTGCATTTGGTGGAGACGGTGGAACTTACGACATTGGCTTCCAGGCACTTTCCGGAGCGCTTGAACGAGGGCACAAATTCATGTATGTTGTCTATGACAACGAAGGATATATGAATACAGGAAACCAGCGAAGCGGCGCTACGCCATTTGGTGCAAGCACGACAACAGTCCCTGCCGGGACTCATAGTTTTGGAAAACCTCAATGGAGAAAGAATATCGTTGAGATTGCAGCTGCTCACAGAATACCATTTACCGCCCAGGCCGCAGTTCATAACCTCCTTGACCTCTACAACAAGGCAAAGAAGGGCTTTGGAGCAGATGGGCCTGCATTTATGGCAGTCCTACAGCCGTGCACAACTAACTGGCACTACGACTCTGAACTAACAATTGCTTATTCGAGGCTTGCGTCTGAAACAAACTTCTGGCCTCTCTATGAAGTTGAGAACGGCAAAGTGCACATTAACTATAAGCCTAAAGAAAGAAAACCAATTGAAGAGTTCCTCAAAGGGCAGAGAAGGTTCAAACACCTGTTTAAGCCAGAAAATAAGCATGTAATTGAAGAAATGCAGAAGATGATTGATGAAGAGTGGGAAAGACTCTTACAACTTGAAGCAGCTCAGGTAAGATTCTAATTTATTGTTTAATTATCCCCTGCCAATCGGTGGGGGATTTTTTGTTTTTAGTGTATAATCCACTGAGAAAGATTGTGGATTAGAAAATATTAAATCCACTGAGAAAGATTGTGGATTAGAAAATATTAAATCCACTGAGAAAGATTGTGGATTAGAAAATATTAAATCTGCTGAAGAAAAACGCAGATTGCAGAGGAGTAAATCTGCCGAAAAGAAGTAAATTTATAGAGTTAACTTATACGATGCAGGAGGAAAAATGGAAGAAAAAATTGAATTTGGGGTTTTTGGGGGCTCTGGTTTTTACTCTTTTCTTGAAGGAATGAAGGAAATAAAAGTAGAAACCCCCTACGGTGCCCCATCTGATTTGATTGCCATTGGAAGCTATAAGGGAAGGAAAGTTGCTTTTCTTCCGCGCCATGGGAAATTACACCAGTTTTCTCCTCACAGAGTTCCCTACAGAGCAAACCTCTGGGCAATGAAATCGCTTGGCGTAACGAGGATAATTGCTCCAACGGCAGCTGGGAGTCTGCAACCAGAGTACAAGGTGGGAGAATTTGTTGTGACAGACCAGTTTGTGGATAGGACGTCCGCACGAGACTGTACCTTCTATGAAGGGCCTATTACAACTCATATAAGTGGTGCCGAACCATACTGCCCCGAACTCAGAAGCGTGGCAATAGATAGTCTAAAAAAGCTCAAAATACCTTTTCACTCTGAAGGTACGGTTGTGGTTATCCAGGGACCAAGATTCTCCACCAAGGCTGAAAGTATGTGGTTTACGAAGATGGGATGGCACATAATAAATATGACTCAGTACCCTGAAGCTGTACTTGCAAGAGAGCTTGAGATGTGTTACGTAAATATTGCAGCTATTACGGATTACGATGCAGGGATTGTTGCAGAGGGGAGTGTTGAGCCCGTAACTCAGGAAATGGTTGTGAAGAAATTTACCGAGAATATAGGTAAGTTTAAAGAGATTGTAAAGTATATAATCGAGTTTACCTCCGTTGAAAAACAATGCAAATGTGGCAGTTCACTTAAAGGGGCAAGAGTAGGCGAAGGATGATTCCCTTAAGAGATTCTGAAGAAATATCTACCTTTCCAGTAGTTACCATAATTATCATAGCCATTAACGTCGTGGTTTACGTTTTGATGCAGTTTGTGGTGTTTGCTTCACCGAATCCTGCACAGGCAACTGCAAGCATGTATTTTCACTATGGTCTTGTGCCGTATGAATTGACCACAGGAAATATCATATACCCTACTCTGACTCCTGTATGGCTGATGCTTATAACTTCAATGTTTCTGCACGGAAGTCTTATGCACATTGCTGGCAATATGCTTTTCTTTTGGATCTTCGGCAACAATATTGAGGATTATATGGGAAAGTTTTGGTTTATCCTTTTTTATTTAGCTGCAGGGATTGTAGCTGCGTTTGCTCAGATTATGACTAATCCTGCCTCAGAGGTTCCAGTAATCGGCGCAAGCGGAGCCATCGCAGGAGTAATGGGCGCTTATTTTTACCTGTTTCCACGAGCAAGAATAAAAACACTTGTTTTCTTGTTTTACTTCTTTACATTTATCCAAATCCCGGCGTTCATATTCCTGCTTATATGGTTTCTCATGCAACTCTCAAGCGGGTTCTTATCTTTTGGTAGTGCCTCAGGGGTTGCTTTTTGGGCGCATGTCGGAGGTTTCGCTTTTGGATTCGTTTTTGCCATATTGGCAAAATTACTCAGGCGTGAACAAGAAAATTAATGGGCTTGAAGAAATTATTAATCATCTTCGCCTCCTTGAAAGAAAGGTCAGTATTATTGAAAAGAGTTTCGGATTAGCTAAAGTAAATATTAAGACGCTCATCGAGTCAAGAGATTTTTCTATTGCAGCAAGAAAAGAAGATCCTATTTTGGAGCGGATTGATGCTGAAGAATTGTATGCATCGCTTAAAAGTTATTACTTCAGGAGATTTTTAGGGGATGTTTCTGCGATGTCAGTTGTTAACCGATCAAAAATGGAAATCCTGAAGGATAAATGGAGCAAAAATGCAGATAAGTTTTTAGAGATAGCTCGTGAGATTGGCCTTGTTAGAAAATATTCAAACTATTACAGGTCTCTCATTTCAGTAAACCAGTATGGAGCAATTTTTGAATGGTTTATATCACAATTCGTGAGTAGAGAATTGGGTTTAGAAAGTATTTACGGGGTTCACCTTAAAAATCTCAAGGATGGCGGAGATATAGATGTTTTTGCTCGGGACGGGGCTAGCTTAATTATGATTGAATGCAAAGAAAGTCCGCCGAACAATGTCCCCGTTTCTGAGCTTAAAACTATCTTTAAAAGAGTAAAAGAGATTAATCCAGATATTTTTATTTTAGTCATTGACACTACTCTCTCAATCCAGAGGAACATCATTGATAACTTAGAGTGGATAGAACACCTGGCTCCCTCGAAACTTCGAGAAGGAGTATACGCACTTGACAGAAACATTTTAATTGTAACCGCAAGGAGAGACCTTTTAAAAAATATCTCTTATTCCCTTAAAGAATCAAGTTTGAATTTTTGATAAAAGCTCTTTTTTTCGCTTTTTTTATTCCTTTGGAACCTGTTTAGAAAAATTTCACTTTTACACCTCTGTAGTCTGCACCCTTTTTCAGCAGACTTACTCCTCTGTAG
>JAIMJY010000143.1:0-253 GCA_020692945.1 Caldisericum sp.
AACTTATACCTATCTTCAGAAACAGACCCCTAAAATCGGCTAAAAGCGATCGCTGGTTGGATACTGACAACAAAGGGGCTTACAACCCCTTAACTCAAGTTACATCCTATAGGGTGCATATCAACTCCGTTAAAATATTCCTCCGAGGCGGAACAAGTAAAAAAGCTAGCTGAAGCCGAAGAATGTCCACCGCTTGACCGCAGGTTTTTTCGCAGCAGAAAAACGGTTGACGTTCGCAGGTGAAAGCGTAAAA
>JAIMJY010000143.1:369-1910 GCA_020692945.1 Caldisericum sp.
AAAACATACAACACTTTAGGAATACCTACCCAACCTAAGCTAATTATCTCCAGCCTTCAGTTAATTTTAGAAGTCTCTATTACCTCATCAGTACTTCAAAAAAAACTCAGGTAAACGTTTTTGAAATGACTTTAACACTTTGTTAAACACTTTCCAGATACCCACCCCTACAGCCAAAAAAGACTAATTAAGTAAGCTAGCTGTAACTAGCAGTACTTCGCTTGGACTATTTCTGAAGCTCAAGGTAAAACAGTACAGATATACTAGTTCGGCTTCTAGAGACAAAAAAAAATAAGCCCTGACAAGCAGAACCCATTTCTTTACCTAATCGAAATGATAAAACCAAACTCTGAAAAAAGCAACAACAAAATAGCACCCTTGGGGGGAATAGCTAGTAAGACCCGATCAATCCCCCCAAACACTACACTTACTACAAACAATAAAACTCTTGAAGCTATTGCTAATAAACAGTTGCAGAAAAACAACTCTTCAGAAGAATCTTTAGCTGTACTTCATAGCCATTCAGACTGGTTAACTATCAATTTTACTAAGCTTACTGAAGAGAAATTTAATCAGTTACTTCAGCTTACAGATAGGGGATTGATCGTACACGAAAAAAACAAATCTTGGTCTAGTGGTGAAAAAGCTAAAAGCTATCAAAACACTATAAGTTCTCCTATCGGTTTAAAAGGGGCTTATAGCTACTACCAAATAGAAAACAGCACAGACACCTTTTACGATGTAACTATTGCTTTATCAGGCGAATACTTCGCACCTCTAAGCACAATAGAACAATGGGAACTATACAGAGATTTATATTTCAAGTACTCTGCTACCTGTTCTCGAACAGATGCTTCAATTGATGACTACAGCTTTAAAATCATCCCTCTAGACGAGATGATAGAAGCCTACAAAAACGGTGATTACTTTTACTTCAAGGAACTTATGAAGAAGGAAGAATACACTAGCCCAGATAATCTAACTACCACTCATTATTTTGGCGGTGAAGGCTCTAAAAAGTTGGTTAGGGTATATAACCACAAAAACGAATCTTTACGCCTAGAAGCGCAATTTAGAGGCAAATACGCTCAAGCAGCTTTTGAAGCTATAGCTACTTTAGAAAGAGTCAACGAATCAGACGAGGAATGGTCAAAGATTATTCAGAAAACTATTGGCGGTATAGCCGTTGGTATTATAGACTTTCGAGACAAAAGTAAACTTAAAAATCAAAAGAAAGCTGACAAGAGTAAAACTAAAAGATTAGCTTTTTGGCAAGACGTGATTGACAAGGTAGGAGCGATTCATCTAATCAAAGTAATTAAAAAGAAGCCTGACTTAACTATGTATCAAGATAAATTCAACTGGGTAGAGAAATTTACCTCTAAAACATTTGCCATCATCTTTAACTTATTAGGTGAAGAGCGATTTATTAACTACGTTTTCAAGCTAGTTAGACATGGTGAAAGCAAACTCACTCCATCAGATAAAAAGCAAATTGAGTACCTACGAAACAACCTTGAGTATTTAGACTTAGGCTAGCT
>JAIMJY010000144.1 GCA_020692945.1 Caldisericum sp.
ATCTGATATATACTATGTTAACTACAACAGTTTGCACGATTACTACGATGAAACAACAGGCTTCATCACTGAAGGAGTAGATCCAATATGGTGACAGGGGTTACAGGCACTCTTATTCAAAGTTACCTTAATTGCAGAAGGCAAACATGGCTCGCTGCACACTCCGTTACCGCTGATCAGGACAACCCTTTTTTAGAAATGGGAAGGCTAATTAACGAAGAATCTTACGAAAGGGAAACGAAGAGTTTACAGTTTGAGAATATAAAAATTGACCTGATAAAGAAAGAAGGCAAAAGCATTCTTGTAGGAGAGATTAAGAAATCAAGCAAATCCTGCCAAAGTGCAAAAATGCAACTGCTTTTTTATTTATATGTTCTCAAAGAACAAGGTGTATCTGCAAAGGGTGTTTTACTTTTTCCTAAGGAAAGGAAAAGAGAACTTATCAAACTAACGGAAGAAACTAAAACGGAGGTCAAAGAAACAATTGAAGAAATTTCAAGACTTGTAGAGCAACTGCAACCTCCCTCTTTCAAGAAGATATCCCGTTGTAAAAACTGTGCCTATAAGGAGTTTTGCTTTGCATGAATGAAATAATTTACATCTTCTCAAGTGGCATTTTAAAAAGAAAGCAAAACACAATTTACTTTGAAGGCGGAAATGGAGAAAAAAGGTTTGTTCCCGTTGAAATAACAAAAGAAATCCATATATTTGGTGAAGTAACGCTGAACAAAGACGTCCTTGAATTCTTTACGCAGAAAGAAATCATTCTCCACTTTTACAACTACTATGAGTATTACATTGGGAGTTTTTATCCAAGGGAACACTACAATTCAGGGTATATGATACTTAACCAAGCTCGCCATTACCTTGATGAAAATTTACGGCTTCAACTTGCAAAGAAATTTGTTAAAGGTGCTTCGCAAAACATAAAGAAAGTGTTAAACTATTACAATAAACGAAAGGTTGACTTATCAACTTACATCGAGAAGATTGATTTACTCCAATCCTCAATTGATTTTCAAGAAGGCGTAGACGCCTTAATGGCAATAGAGGGAAATATCCATGAAGTTTACTACTCTGCATTCGATGACATTATTTCAAGTGAAGATTTCTCATTTGGAGAAAGAAGCAGAAGACCACCCAAAAACAGGATCAACGCACTTATTAGCTTTGGAAACTCCCTTATGTATACTACAGTGCTTTCTGAAATCTACAAAACTCATCTTGATCCAAGAATAGGATTTTTGCATGCTACAAACTTTAGAAGATTTTCCCTCAACCTTGATGTTGCAGAAATTTTTAAGCCTATTATAGTTGATAGAGTTATCTTCACATTGCTAAATAAATCTCTAATAAAAAGCGAACACTTCGACAACAAACTTCAGGGCATATATCTTAGAGAAAATGGAGCAAAAGTTTTTGTGCAAGCCTTCGACGAAAGATTGAAAAGTACCATTTCACATAAGACCCTTGGAAGAAACGTATCCTATAGGACTCTTATTCGTATTGAACTTTACAAAATAGAGAAACACCTTATGGAAGAGAAAGAGTATGAACCATTTGTCTCGGAGTGGTAAAAAATGTACATCATAATGGTTTATGATGTAAAAGAAAAACGAGTAAACAAAGTCCTAAAATGCGGGAGAAAGTATCTTATATGGATTCAAAATTCTGTTCTTGAGGGAGAACTAACTGATGCAAAGTTTGAAAAATTGAAGACAGAGCTTGGTAAAATAATTAAAAAGGACGAAGATTCAATCGTATTTTATATATTTAGAGAAAAATACTATTCTAAAAGAGAAATTGTTGGTATAGAAAAGGGAGAACTCAATAACATCCTATAATTTTTAAACTCCAAAATTTTCTGTCGATCCCTAATAATGCAAAAACTCCTTGAGTTCGACAGAAAATTCAAAATTCTCATAA
>JAIMJY010000145.1 GCA_020692945.1 Caldisericum sp.
TCAATGAATTTAATAGAGCCGATAGCATATTGCATTAACAATTTTGCCCACTCAATATCAGTTAAATGTGTAGCATTAATTAAGTTATTGTAGCAAGTCATAGCGACCTTACCCTTCAACTCTTTCTCCAACCGTAAACATTTATTTTTGTGGTTATAAATTCGAGTAAACTCACTTGAATTTCTAGAGCCTAAATATAATGTGTGAGAGGGATATTCTCCCGGTTTTGCAGTCTCACTTTTGTAGGCATAATCAATTCTAGGGTCATAGTTATTAAATCCGGCGAAATTCCCATCTAGACAGGATTGTAACATTTCATCAAAAGGTATTATAGTAAAAGTTGGGTCATCTATTGCTATATCCATACGTGAGGATGATGTGATAGTGTCAGACCAAACCGTCAAGAACTCTCTAGTCTGTTTAATCGTGAGCATAGAAAAGAACGAGCCGGAGAATCTAAATAAATAATTTATGGAAGGATTATCCAGTGATTTGTTGATAGTATAACCGCCAACAATTGGCAATTTTGTTACTAATCTATTCTCTAAATATTGGACATCATTAACCTTAAATGGTTTGTTAATAAATTGTATGTTTGAATCTACAATATGACTAAGATTAGTCATTTCATTAACGGCATGATTACAGGCAGCGACAGAATCAGAGTACAAAGCAAAATGTTGGTCAAATAGTTCATCATAATTCTGATTAGGTAACGCAGCAGAAATCGCTCGATAAAGCAAAGATTTTAACTCACCAACATTATCTGTAGCAGGGATGTTGCCGAGGACTGCATGGTAATCAAGATGACTAGTGAAAGTGGAAGAAATCGAATCATCAGAGGTGTTTTGTAAATTTAGGGGGGTATTACTAGACACCCCCTTGAAGGAGGCAGCAGTTAGTGTTAACATTTACTTAATGATTTGTAGGGGTGGAGCAATAAACCACCCCGATTTTTCTGTTAACCTAGGAAGAACCATTTTCAGTTAACAAAGCCCAACTCTATTGCATTGTTTTTGAGGCAACGATTAACAGATAATAGCATAGTCCGCTACCGCTCAGGGGCAGTGAGACCCTCACCCGCCCGTTGAGTTGGCAGGGATAAAATTGTATCACAGGTGAACATTATGGTAAAACGAGTTTTTAGTTTTGTAGAACACGAAGACGGCACAACAACAGTTAACGGAGAGCCGACAAGCATATCACCAATGCAAATATATCAATCTTTGATAGCACCACCAGAAGAGACACCAAAAAATCTCGATCACGCTAGACAGGCTAAACAGCAACCAAAGAGAGAGCCTAGAAGGAAACCCAGAGACTTTAGAGATTTATAGATATCTGCTACAGCGAAAAGCCCGACCCTACGGGGTGGATTACGACCAGCCGAGGTCGGCAGCATTTCGGCTAATTTTGAGATGGCATTAAACCTCGACTATCCGCAATCTTGTTTTAATTGCAACGCAGATTCATTTATTTTAACGCAGACATGGCTAGACCCATTGATTTATCGTTACCTTATTGCAACGCAGATTCATTAAAACGGCGATAAATTTAGCGACTTATCATTATATGAGTGAATAGCTAGCTCATCAGTTAGCTGGATAGCAGAGATGTAGCCCAGGAAAGAAAGGGACGGCTTAGTAATGTGGCGATCGAACTCAGATTCTAGATACTTAATAAATTTATCCTTACCATAGGCAACGTAGGCAGCACCCAAAAAACTAGAAACTTGTCTAGTAATCCAGTTAAACGTTGCTGATAATGCGATGTTGGGATTAGGTCTAGGGAGGCGAACAGGCTCAGTATCAATAATACTTAGGAAGTCTGCCCAAAAAGCGAGAGGGGGGCATCTATCAACATGAGATTGTTTGCCCCCGCTTGGTGAAGTTCTATCAATGAATTTAATAGAGCCGATAGCATATTGCATTAACA
>JAIMJY010000050.1 GCA_020692945.1 Caldisericum sp.
TTTTTTCTATAAGATATCAAATACATATAAGAGGAGGTATTGAAGAAAATGAGCAAGAAGTTGAGTAAAGTTATGTTATTCGTATACGTGCTCGTATTGGTAGTATCAATTACAAGCGTGGTTAAAGCAGGAGCAATTACGCCTACACTGCCTACTGCGGGAACCATGCAAGACATTACTCATGGTGGCGGAATGCTTATCACAATTGCATTTAACATCTTCGCCGTGATTTTCATCGGTACAGCTGGACTGGGATCAGTACAGCTGGTAAGTGGAATGCTTCAGCAGAATCCGATGGAAATTAACCATGCCAGGTCTGCAATATTCGCCAGTTTTGTAGGGTTGGCAGGGCTTGCACTTATTCCAAAGCTTGCAACGATTATTATCAATACATTTGGGTTTAGTTTCCAGGGGTAGGAGAGTAAAACATGGGATTTCCATTCCCATCATTCCCAGATTGGATGTTACCTGACACAATTGGTACAGGAGATATTTCGAAATCTGCTGGCCAGTTTTATACGGTGGCACTCAATCTGGGGATTTTGTTTGCTATTGCCTCTGCAGGTTTAGCAATGGTATTAGTTGTGAAAGGGTATATTGAACAAAATCCCCAGCAAGTTAATGAAGCGCGAACTTCTCTTATCTCATCTTTTATTGCAATGGTAGCCATTGCGCTTTTTCAGGTTGGATTCGGTCTCGTCTTTCAGTTGTTTAAAGCTGCGCTTAGAGGAGGGTTGTAGTGGGTCAAATAACTTTATATTGTTACTATATCGCATTGTTTATAGCGGTATTGGTTTTACCATTTGTAGGTATACGGGCAATCGTTCTTTTCAGTCAAAGTGATCCCGAAAGCAAAATGCGTGGAAGACATTTATTAATTGTTGTTGCAAGACTTCTTTTTGTGCTTGCTTTACTTCCCCCACTAATTGGCGTTCTTGGCAGTATTCTTCCTAAAGCAAATCTGAATATGGGACCTTCAGGAGGAAATAATCTTACTCCCATCGAAATTTCTCCATCCTTCCCAGGGTGGCTTTTCAGCATCCTTATATCTCTGATTTCATTTATCTTTGTTGGAATAGAAGCATTTATCAAAAGATATATATCTCTTCTAACTCTCCCCGTAATATGGGTTTCAGAAAAAGTTGATAGCGGTGGTGAAGGTTCGTCCTTATTGAAATTCGGAGCTATAGATAAAATTTGGCTCCTGTTTTTCGGTTTGTCAGTTTTGTTGATAATCATAGGGTTTTTGTATAACTTCGTGAAAGATGTTATCCAGGAAGCAACGGGAGAATCCACAAGTTCAGAAAGAGGCGGAAGCGGTGTGATGGTATACCTGGGAAGAGCATTGGTAGGGCTCGTCCTTGCTTTTGTTTCTTATCCTGTAGGCAAAGTGCTTATCTGGTTTAATGGGGTTCTTTCCCAATTTATTATGGGCCAAGTTACATTTCCAAGCATGAATAGCTTCACAATTAACGATTTTACAGGAGCCGGTATTTCACAAATACAGTTGGGAGAACATAGTATTGCAAATTCAATAGCTTATATGACTTTAGCTCCGCATACTACTCAGTTTGCAGAGGCTTTGCATCTTTCGACAGTTGGGACTGGAATTCTCGCAATATTTGATATGAAACAGGCAGTACTTCTTGGTGCATTTGAAGCTTACTCCACTTTCTTTTTAATTGCAATGGCCATACTTTTTGCAACCAGAATTGTTATGATAGTTTTCTGGTTTGGTCTGGCTCCCTCTATCTTTGCTGTTGCAGGAGGTTTTAAAGGAAAAATGATGTCGATATCGGTGTGGTTTGCAAATTTTATGACATGGGCATTCTTTCCTTCTGTAGTATCAATCATTCTCTACATCATCGCACAAATAACTCTTGGAGCGGGAAGCCTGGTTTCTGGCATAGTCGGAGGGAATAGTCCTGCAGTTTATTATTTTATGTTTATTTTGTTTTTTGCCGGGATGACTATTATCCTTAAAGTTCCAGGGATGCTAAAAGACGTGTTCACTAACCTTGGACAGGATCTGGATAAAGTTGCCAGTTCTGCAATAAGTGGCATGTTAAAGCAGACGGGTATTAAAACTTAAATGGATAACAAAGATTTTGTAGTTCCTCAGGAACTTAATTTTGATGTTGTTGCAAAAGTACTAACTGAAAAGCAGATTGCTATTATCGGAATAGTAACGGCAGTCATTGGGGGGCCTCTTTTTCTGCTTCTTCCGTCAGATATAGGTAAGATAATAGCAATTGCAATGGGGGTAGCTACTGGCTTTGCTTTTGCGAAAATGGACATAGACGGAGTTATCCTCTGGGACTATTTAAATCTCATGTTAAGTTTTAGGAGAGAGGAGAAGGTGTTTGTTATGGGCGGATTATTGCCAGTCAAAGATATAAAAGATGGAATTATTGAATTAGATGACGGTTCCTGGAGTATTATATACGAATTGACAGGGATAACTTACGATATGATGGGAGAAGGATCTAAAGCAGTCGTTTTGCAATCCCTTGTCGAAACGCTTTATTCTACTGAAGGAAAAATAAGCTTCTATGCGTTGAGAAAAAGATTGGATGTTAATAAAGAGCTCAAGACAATAAAAAATGTAGAAGAGTCTTCTAAAAACAAGGAGTACTTTCAAGCGTATAAAAGCATGCTTGTGCGTACTGTTAAAGAGAAGAGCATTGGAACTATGAGATATTTTATGGTTCTTAACGGTAGCAAAGACATAATACTCAAGAGAGGTGTCAATATGCAGGAAACGATAGATAAAGGAGGCGTATTCAGAGTAAGACGTATTTATTCGCCTGTTGTTATTCTCTATGAGATAATGAATATCCACAGGTCTTATTATCAAAAGATAGAAAATGAGGAAGAGAATTTGCTGTCGTGAAAAAAAGAATCGTCATTTCTAAGCAAGTTAAACAATTTGAGAAAACAATGCGTCAAGTCACTCGTCAAATCAGTAAAGCTGAACTCGAACGAAGAATCCTTGTTGATGGAGCAGAAAAACTTGCAAATATAAAGGAGGCTCAGATTGGATACAAACGATAAGGTACTTATTAATCCACCCTCGAGCGTAAAGGATAAATTCATTGATATAGCTGATTCTTTATCGAGGTCTTTCAATGTTGTTCGTTTTCCGGCAACGCATTTAAGAATTGGCTGGATGAAGAATATACTCTCTTTTCCCGGCGACTTTTTAATCGGTTTGCATGCTGAACGCATAAAAGAAGGTGATGTACTGCGAACAATTGAGAGAAAGAAAGTGTCTATTGATTCGTACAGAATGGAAGAGATGGAAAAGAGAAAGGTCTCTTCAGTGGCAGTAGATGTTGCAAAGCGTTCTGTAGATGATTTTCTCAATGTTGTTGCTTCAGGCAATGAATCTATATTCAAAGTTGGAATAAGGGCAACAGTCTTTGGCAAGACTGAGAAAGAAATTGAGAATGCTGGAACAGGATTGCTTGCAAGATTTGGTGCAATTATTCTTCATCCTTTAAATTTCAGACAGCGCAAAGGGCTTATCTCTACAATTCCGATTGGTTTCGATGATATAGAAAAAATGCACTTGCTTTCTTTAAGGGGACTTGCAGGAAGCCTTCCTCTTTATATCAAAGAATTCCAAATGGAAGATGGTATTATGTACGGTATTAATCCTGATACACATTCTCTTATTAAAATTAATGAGTGGGAACTTCCCAATGCTCATGTTGCAATATTAGGGCCTTCGGGATTCGGAAAAACTTTCTTTGCAAAGACTATTGCTGCAAGGAGTTTTATGTTCAGAAACGAGAGGGAATTTATAATAGACCAGCAAGGGGAATATGAACTTCTCACTCTCTATCTGGGTGGCAGTTTTATAAACAGAACAGATAAAACCAGAATCAACCCGTTTGATAAAAAAGGAGATATAAGAGAAAATGTATCTAACGCTAAAAACTTTATCATGCTGCTGTTAGGCAAATTCACTCAAACGGACGCTTCTTTAATAGAAAAAGCTCTTTTTGCAACTTATGAAAAGAATCAAAATCCAATTTTCACTGATTTTATAAAGGAGTTAAATGCAGCAGGAGGACAGATTCTTTCTGACAGGCTTCTTCCATATCATTCTGGAACATATGCTCCTTATTTTAATGGACAGACCAATGTTGTTCTGGACAACAAGCTCACGACCTTCGATTATTCAAATGCACCTGCAGCCATAAAGCAGTACCTGGTATATCTTGATTTCACTTTTATTATGAAGCACGCCTTTGACAGCAGGGAAAGAACGAGGTTATTTATTGACGAGGGTTGGACTATGCTTGCAAGCTCTATTGGCGGGGAAGCAGTAAAGACTGCCATGAAAACAGGAAGAAAGTATAATCTGTCAGTTGTTTTTGCTACACAGCAAATAACTGATGTTGTCCAATCTCCTGCAGGAAAAAGTGTTTTGGAAGAGCCAACGATAAAATACCTCACTACTCAGAATGAAACGACCTTGCCTTTAGTAAAAAGCATCTTCATGCTTAACGATGAACAAGCATTGATGCTCCAGAGAATGGGAAGAGGTTCTGGAATTCTCATTGTTGGAGATGAACGGTTTCCTCTCACTGTTTCGACTTCGAATATAGAGTATGCACTTTTTGATACACGGCCTGAGAAGATGAAGGAGAACCTTGAGAGATGGAAAACTACGGGAAAATTGTTATAAAGATTGCTGCAATTTTAACTCTTATAATCTTTTTGTCTAACATAGTGCTATTACCCGCACTGATTATATTTGGACCTATTGTTCTGCCAGTTGCCAAAGCAATGGAACTTGTAGCGAACACAATGCAAGGAATTCAGAGATTCTTCACCAGGCATTTCAGTATTGGTACTGGAAACCAAAATACCCTGGAGGCAAATTCAAGCAACGAATCTTATTCCTATGTGTGGGACATGGGAACCTACAGCAAGATTGCTACATTTGGAGCTTTTATGAAGTTGCTTTTTTTTAAAGGTCAACCAGCTCGTGCAACCACTATTCCACTTGGCAATCCTATCCCTCTCATGAATATAGTATACGGTTTTCTTGATGATAATTTCAAACCAGGTGTTTCTTATTATGACGAGATAGACAGGCAAATGTCTGTTTTAGATAATGGACAAATTGCACCTAATAACAGAGACGTTCCTTCCGTTAATGATGAAAACGATGAATCTCTAAACAATACGAACCAGAGTGATGCAGAAACATCTAAAGACTGGAGAAGTCAGGTCACTCAGGTCAATTACATGAACGGCATGTTATATAATTCTGATGCTTTTGCAAAGTTCGGGCCATACGAGGATAAAAAGGAAGAAGCTAATTGGGAATCAAAGAAAGATTCTAACGATCCGGCCGATAAGTTTTATAAACAGTTAGAAGAGAAGTGGAAGAAAGCAGAGAAAGATTATACAGATTGGCTTAAAGATCAATACATAACTTTATCTCCAGAGGAAGCAGCCTTTTTAGGTACTGATAAAGTTTATTATAACGATGTAGCACATGTGAGATATGCGGAAACACAATTTGAACTTAACGCAAGTTGGGTATACGCTCCAATCGAAGGCTGGGATTTGAAAAAGTATGGACTTGATGAAGAAAAAGTTTATCCTGCAATAGGAGTTAAGGAAGGTTCTTTTTTCTTTTCTCAAGATGGTTATCATATCTATGAGGGTGGAAAAGTTATAAGCAAGGATACTTTTGACCACTATTATACTGGAATAGTACTGACTGGACTCAGGACAAATGGTTCAGAAAACATCGAACTTGAGAAGCAAAAGGAACCTGATAAACTGTTAAAAGAGTATTATGACTTAACGGATGAAGAAATAGGAAAACTGACTCCTGATGATAAGAAAAAGTACCTCGATGCGATTTCTTATTACGATACGGCTGATTCTTATTTGCTCAAAATAGAAGCAAAACCTTTTTCAAAAAGCAAGCTAAAGTTTTGGCTTAATGATCTTAGAAATAGAGGATTAGTGCCGTACTATGAAGAAAATTATATTCTTGATTTAGTAGATTCCGATGGATTTTATTCAAACCTGGGAGAAAAGGGAGATGGAGGCCTGCCAAATGGTAATGGCAGGATTTATACAGAGTATAACGGGGATTTATTTAAAAATTATAATTTCTTTCATCCAGTCCAAAGTGGTCCTGGCAACCACCAGACGCCGTTATTCATCGCAGAGACTTCACATCCGTCTTCTGCAATGACTCATTATTATTTTGTCGGTAAATATCAAGTACCAAGCGTTAGCTCTTACCCTATCTATGGTGATCCAAGCAATCCGACAGAAGTGACCGGTACTGGATATAAAATTGATTGGACAGACCAGGAGAGGAAAGTATTTTTAGATCAAAAAGACCATGTTTGGGGACCAAATCCCACAAATTCTCCAGAAGAAAGTACAACGCAAATTGACTGGAGTCCAGATGGTTTGGAATATTGTTTTGGCAGTTCTGCTACATATAATTGGAATGAAGCAGGCAATAAAAATGTTTCTGTGACTGTTCAAGACATTAAAACAGGAGATGCCGCAAGTGCAACTCTTCCCGTGACAGTTAAGCAAGGATTCAAAGCTCATTTTATTCCCAATATTAACATCACAGGACCTAATGTTATTAAAACGGGAGATACGGCAACATATACGGTTCAAGTTCTAAGTCCAAGTTATCCTGTTTATACAGTATGGGGCGTTTCAGGAGGACTTGTTGCCATAAGTGCAATTGAAGGAAATACTTTCACTGTCAAAGCAAATAGCGATGGGCTCATATTTGTTATGCTCTCTGATGATACCGATAATTCTGGAATACAAGTTGTGTTATCTGTCAAAGTCGGCAATGCCACATCATCTCCGTTCACTTATAATGTTGGAGCTTCTGGAAGTACTTATGTTGATGTTGGAAAAGAAACAACGTTCTCTGCGATACTTCCATCGAGCCTTTTCAGTAATTTGCACTATTTCTGGATTGTGGATGGAAATAAAACCAAAGATAAAGATTTAGTTTTCAAGAAAAGCGCAGAAGGGACTTATAAAATTGAGCTTGTTGCATTCACCAGCAATGGTAATGTAGTGACTGCTGATTTTAGTGCGAGCTCCTTTTTCTATGTTAATGTTGGGAAATTTGGAGCAATTTCAATTGGTTCAGTTTCTGCTTCAAGCTCAAACGGTAAATTGAGGATCACTTTGAGCGGACCTAAATTAACTTATACAGGAGTGTCAACTGAATACTCTGTTGACATAGAAAACGATAATGTGAGTGAAGAAGCAAAACTTGCATATGCTCACGAGAATCACGGATATACTCAGTTTCCAATCTATTACAAAATTGAGATTTTTGGGCAAGGTGTGTACAATGTGCAAGATAATGGGATTCAAAAAGAAGATTGGGTAGACCAGGAAATTATTGCTAATTTGATTAGTGGAAAGACTTTTGAAAGTACTAAGGATTATTTTTCTACAATTCCGATAGATCCTTTAACATTTTTTTCTAATGCAGTCACTTTCACTGGTTATAATGAAGGTACCGACAAAAATGCTCCTACAAAAATAGTTTATCCTCCAGTGGACATTTCGGGTGGAGTTCCTTTTGGCAATCCTACAACGTCGGGTTGTATCACTTCTCCTTTTGGCTGGAGAGCAAATCCTATAAGCGGACAACAAGAATTTCATCTTGGCATAGATATTGGTATTGTTGAAGGAACTCCTGTTCATTCAACAATGGATGGAACAGTATACTATGCAGGATGGCTTGGTGGTTATGGTTTTATTGTTATTATCCAATCGCAGGTTGGTGATATGTTCTATGTCTCTAAATATGCTCATCTGAGCCAAACTTTGGTAAGTACAGGTGATACAGTTGCTCGAGGACAGCAGATAGGACTTTCTGGAAGTACGGGGTATTCTACCGGTCCACACTTGCACTATGAAGTTCATGCTGGAACAACTCTGAATGAAGCATTAGATAGTTCTTCTGCTCAAAATCCAGAACAGTGGGGAGCATCGTATTCACACTGTCCGTAAGCAATAAAATCTGTTGTCAACAAGATAGGTAACCATAAACACTTGTTGGCAATTTTTTATTTTTTCGATTTAATGTTTATGAAATTGATAATTAAAGGATACCTGTTAAAATTTGAAAATTTAATATAATTTATACATTGTTTGTTAAAATGGCAAAGAAGCGATATTATAAAAAAAGTATGAGGTGAGAAAGTTGTGAAAATGTTTGAAAAAATGATATGCATCAAAAGGGTGTTAAAAACTGCGTTATTTGGTGTAATTACAAAAATTTCACTTAGTAATTTCTTTTTTCCCCGCCACTCTCCTCTCCTTTCGTTTATAGAAATATATTTTTATATCTTTATTCTTTTTTTCCTCTCAAACTTGTAGATTTCTTCTTATTCAAAAGCATATTATTACAAAATCATTTTCTTACAGTATCATATTCTCACAGAATTATGTTATCAAGGAGATGATAGAATGTATGTAGGCAAAACAAAATTAACAGGGCATTTCACCAGGGAAGATGCTTTGAACGGCAAACTTCTCGCTGGCCAGATGGAAATTTTATGGTTTCTCGATCTTGTGGGGTTTGCAACGATAAAACTTCTTATGGAAGCAACGGGCTATGCTGAGACTTCTATAACATATAGATATATGCAGATAATGCTCACTCAGTTCAAGCTTGTCAAAAGAATTGTATTTGATTACCCTGAATTTGGCGGTAAAATTATCACAAACTATTATGCTCTTAGTTCACGGGGGTACCAAAGGCTTGGCATTAAGCAAAAAGAAATAGGAGTACTTCCTTTAATGGGGCATAAGCTCCTGGTTTCAAGAGTTCTTGCTTATTTTTTCAGGCATGATATAGTCAGGGAAAAAGGTGGAGAAGAAAGATTTGTTGGCGATGATGGTAAGTGGAAATCTCTACTAAACACAATTAAGGTAAAAGAACAAGATAGGTTACGGCATCAATATGGGGTTGGCTATACGACAAATGTTGCAATAAGACAGTTGGGAGAAGAAATGAACGGTATCCCGGTCCCTGACTTGTACTGCAAATTTGATCTCGATTACTTACCAGGACTGCGTCCCCTCGGCAGTTTAATAAAGAAAGGTGCAACAATTTTTATGGAAGTTGAGACTGGGAAACATGGAGTTGAGGGCATCAACAATAAACTGGAGCTCTATGATCATGTGAAAGGTTTCTTCCAGAGTAACTTGGGCATAAAAGATTATGTCCTTCTTTTTATCGTGCCGAATGATATCAAAAAAGAAACACTCAAGCTGAAATTGGATAAAGCGCCTGATAGAAAATTTGTTTCTTATCCGATAATTGTTTTGACAATGAAAGAACTCAGCGACATGCTTCCTTATAGCAAACATTGTTACAGATCGAAGTGGGATTAAACCATTTTCTGCAACCAAATAG
>JAIMJY010000051.1:0-7585 GCA_020692945.1 Caldisericum sp.
GACTCAAATCTCCAAAACACTTTTTATATTTTCAATGAAAATAACATAGGGAGTAGAAAGGAAATAATAGAGAAGTTTTCAAATTCCTTTAAAAACTATATAATTATATCAAGGTGGGGGTTTAAGATAGAAGGTGGCAAATGACAAAAAAATTGGAAAGATACACTAAGTACTGCAGATATAACGAATTAGGCGACATTTTACTTGGTAAGTAGCTTATCTATTAGAATACGATGGAAGAGGCAAAAATCAAGCAAAAGGAAGGCGGTATTTTAGGAGGATCGGGACATAACAATAACATTAAGCTTTCAATTCAGCTCGAGCCTTGGGGAGTAATTCGAGCGAGTTTTAGGATAGAAAAAAATGCGAAGCACGAATGGCAAATATCTTGGCCAAGGATATTGAAAATAATGGGAGTGTAGTTGTCCGCGGTTCTGGTCAGAAATGGGTCAAAGCAAAATGAAAGTGCCCGCATGACGAGAACGAAAATTTAAATGCCATATGCCTGTATAGTAAACACAGAATACAAAAAGAAGAATTTGGCAGTAAGAGTATAAAGGGGCGATAAAATGACCAATAATAGAATCATCTCCGTAATAAACAAGGTGACGTTGGGAAGACTACGATTACTGTAAATCTTGCATATACCTTAGCATCAGAGTATGAGATAAAAAGATTCAACCAGGCAAAATGTTAGGCACTGTCAGGGAGGTATAATATGACAACAATTGGCTTTTTCAATTCTACAGTTCAGCCAAAGCAGCATGTATCCATTTATGCATATCAGAAAATGGCAGATGCTCTTAGAAATCTTGGATACGGTGTTAAACACATTACACCTGATTATGACATCATCGAACAATTTTCGATGTTTGATGTTGTGATAATTCCACAAGTCTGGTATGGGGATATGCGGAAAGCATATAAAGAACTGCCCAACATCTGGAAAGAAATTCATGATGTGAATGGAACAAAAATCATTCATTTTATTGTGAATGGACGCAAAAAGTATTTTGGATACCACCAAAAATTTCTAACTGAGAATGCAGATGCCATTTGGTGTACAGCAAACTTTCTCAGCCCATTCAAACAGCCAGCATGGTACGTGCCTTCAGGCTGTTGGGCTGAACCAGTAGCCACACTTCACGATAGCAAAAGGTTTGATTCCAACCATGTTCTTGCTCCATTAGGACGTGGGAGACAGGACGCTTTCAGAGTAAAAACTCTTACTCAGTATGCTACTGAGCATCCACACCTGAAAATACACTTGACAGCTGTGCCGTCAGAATGGCGAGGCATAGAACTTCCACCAAATGTTCAGTTCATATATTCCCCCGGTGTGTCTACGTTTGGCCTATACCGATATGTGCTCGAATGTGCTTCATCGTGGTGCGTGAAAATGCTGCCATATATGCATTGGTCTGATAGAGTAACCTTCGCAGTATCATTTGGATCACAGTTAATAACAAACTATCAACCAACACTTGATGCATTCAAATCTGCAATACCATTCTCAGTAAAAAAATATCCAGAGGAAGTCAACATTGAACATATCTTGTTTGACAGAAATCGGTGGGCTTGGGAAAATATTCTCAAGAACACAATGAAAGAAACACTTGAGAAGATATTATGACACTGCACGTAAATTTAGGTTCAGGTAATGATTACAAGCAAGGCTTTATCAACATAGACATTGCCAGCACAAAAGCTGATATTGTTGGAAGAATGGAAGACTTTGTTCCTATAAGAGCTGCCTCGCCCTTTGCTCTTGCATCCTTCATGACATCTTCGATCGCCTTGAGTTTCAGTTCATCCTTGTTTGAAACATCAAAAATAATACCCTGAATATCAGTTGCACCGTTTCTATTTGTAATCGTAAGAAGTTTTCCTGCATTTAATAACTCCACCTTGATAGAGAAAGACGCGCTTGCCCTGTAAACCTCAAGAGTCTGTTTACCTTTTCTGGGGTCCCAGCTATAGACTGGAGAGAGTGACAAACCTGTTGTTTTTATCTCCCCTTTCTTGACACCCGTTTCTTTAGAGCTTCAACAATTGCATTTGCCTTCGCCGTTAGATCATCCATCGCTAGTGTCGGGTCTTTATTTTCGACAGCAACACTCACATTCAAATATAAACAAACCCCCAAGTTACGCTTACCGAATTAGAGGAAAGAGTTTTAAATGAGATTAAAAACAATGTGAGAATATTAAGAGATCAACTTTCTGAAAAACTGGGCATTAAACCTGACACTGTGAAAGAATACATTTCAAAACTTAGCTCTGCGTATACGATTTTTTCCATAACTTTCGACGAACCGATGATGAGCAATAGTTGTAAATAAATTACTTGGTTTTTTGAGTTCGAAGATATATACTTTAATAAAGTTCTTATTAATTAGATTAATTGCAAGTGGTTGTGCTTTTATACCAGGTAACTTGCCAATTTTTCTGCTTTGAGAATTTACATTTGTATTATGCAATTTATAAATATAATGTAAAAAGTAACTGAAAGGGAGGATGGATGTCGTTAAATGAAGCTGATACAAGAGCAAAACTTATTGACCCTGCCCTTCATCAAAAAGGGTGGACTGAGGATTTTATTTCAAGAGAAGAAACAGAACGAGGAATAGAAATAATTGATGGCAAGCCGAGGAGAAGAGAACAAGGAAGGGTTGATTACCTTTTAAGAATTCGTATAAACGTCAATACTCAGCCGGTCGCAGTTGCACTAATTGAAGCAAAAAAAGAAGATGAACTTCCCACAAAAGGTCTTGAGCAGGCAAAAAAATATGCACGTCTAAACCATGTCCACTTTGTTTTCTCATCAAATGGGCATATGTTTGTTGTGTATGATGATTTTACAGGCAAGACTTCTTCGCCTCTGCCTATGGTAGAATTTCCAACCCCACTTCATCTTCACAAAAGTTATGAAGCTGGTACGGGAATTTCTCTTGAGAGCGAAAGTGCAAAGCCGTTACTTATGCCCTATCCCAGAGGTGAGGCAAGCAGACGTTATTATCAGGATGCAGCGATTAGAGCTGCTCTTGAGAAAATAGCAAGTGGAAAAAAGAGAATTCTTCTTTATCTTGCGACAGGTTCTGGAAAAACTTTTATTGCTGTTCAATTGCTGAGAAAGATTGCAGATTCAAGGCAATTGCATCATGCTTTATTTCTTTGTGATAGAGATGAACTTCATAGCCAGGCGCTTGGAGCATTTCAGAATGTCTTTGGTGCAGATGCTGCAGATGTAACTACATCAAACCCACAGAAAACTGCGCGAATTCTTATTGCAACATACCAAACACTTAATGTCGCAGGTGAAGACGAAGATGCGAAATTCTTCTTGGAAAACTATCCGGACAATTATTTCAGTCATATTGTAATTGACGAGTGCCACAGGAGCGCCTGGGGAAAATGGAGTATAGTGCTTACTCATAACCCTGATGCGGTCCAAATAGGACTTACTGCAACTCCTCGATATTTTAAAGGTGGCACAGAAGAAGAACGTAAAGGAGATCTGGAAATAACAGAAGATAATATAAGGTACTTTGGAAACCCAGTATATGAGTACCATATGTCACAAGGTATAGAAGATGGTTACTTACCGGCTTGTGAGGTTGTAAAAAGAGATATAGATATAGATTTAACAGGAGTTAAACGTTCTGAAGCTGTAGCTTTGGGTGTAAGAAATGCAACAACTGGTAAAATAATTCCTGAAGACGAGCTTCGAGAAGATTACGAGGCGCCTACTTTTGAGAGAATAATTCAATTACCAGATAGGGTTAGTGAGATGTGCAAAGATCTATTTAATATGTTTCTTGAAACAGGAGGTCCATATCAAAAAACTGTTATATTCTGTGTACGTGATTCCCATGCAGATGATGTTGCATCACAAATGAACAATCTTTATGCTGAGTGGTGTGCAAAAAATGGGGAGAAAAGAGTTGATCCTTATGCTTTTAAATGTACTGCTGCAGTTGGTGGGAGTCAGTATATTGCAGATTTAAGAGGTTCTGAAAGGAGTTATTATATTGCCACAACTGTTGACCTTATAACAACAGGTGTGGATGTCCCAATTCTTCAAAATGTTGTCTTTTTCAAATATGTTAACTCCCCAATTGCCTTTCACCAGATGCTGGGTAGGGGTTCAAGAATCTATGCTCCAACGAATAAGCTTATGTTCAGAGTATATGACTATACAAATGCATCTCGTCTTCTTGGTGAAGATTTCGTAACTCGAAACACTCCGAGCCATAAAAAACCCGAAGAGCCAACAGGTGAGAAAATTTTAGTTGTGGAAGGGTTTGATGTTCATATTAATCCTGCCGGTACGTATATTGTTACAGATATAGATGGGAAATTGGGCATGGCCACAATTGAGGAATATAAAGAAATTATAGCCTCAAAACTCTCTGAAGAGGTGAAAACCTTTGAGGAATTCAGAAATTACTGGATTGACCCTCTCAGGAGAAAAGCCCTTCTTGAGTTTCTTCCAAATGATGGAGCAGGCGTAAGAATGCTTCGTGATCTCATGAATCTAAAGAATTGCGACCTGTATGATATACTTGCTGAAATTGGTTTTGGAGTTGCTCCAAAAAGTCGTAAGGAGCGTGTCTTTGCATTGCAGTATAAATACAGTGATTGGTTCAATAACCTTCCGTTAAATACTCGAGAAACTCTTCTTACTCTTGCCAGACAGTTCGAAAAGGGCGGTACAGAAGAACTCGAGAACCATTATATTTTTGAAATCCCAGAAGTTAATAAAGCAGGAGGGCTAGAAGCCCTGAAATTACTCGGAGACCCCAAAGATGTTATCCTTGAAGTAAAAAGGATGTTATTTACAGTATGAATAAAGATGAAACTCTTGATTTCTTAGTTTCAAATAGAATTTATCCGATGTGTAGTAAAAAAGGAAAAATTTTCCTTAAGTACCCCAAAAGTGTTTTATTAAGCAAAGAACAGGCACAGGAAATTATAGAAAGTTTGAATATAAAAACACCTGAAGAGTGTACAAAAGCTCGAAACGAAATAAAGGAACTTGTTGCTAAAAATAATATAAACATCCCTATCAATGAATGGGTAATAGATGAAAGGCCAAGAGAAATGCTATTAAAACATGGGGCAGATAAACTCGCTCTTTCAAAGCTTCTTGCAATAATTCTGAGGACAGGCAAAGAGGGAGAAAGTGCCGAAGAACTTGGCAGGAAGTTGTTAAACAAATTCAAAACTTTGCGCGGAATTGACCTTGCTCCAATTTCAGAAATATGCAAGATCGAAGGGATAGGAACTGCAAAATCGGCACAGATAAAAGCTGCTCTTGAACTTGGCAAAAGGCTTTCCAGGGAAAGGGCAGAAAAGGCAAATAAAATAAAAAAAGCAGAAGATGTGATATGGTATGTTAGAGAATTCTATGGGCCATATCTAAGAGATGCAAAGAAAGAATTCTTTGCAATAATCCTTTTAGACATTAAAAACAAGCCAATCAAAAACATAGATTTAAGCAAAGGAAGCATCAATGCAAGCATCGTTGACCCAAAAGACATAATAAAGGAAGCCACTCTTAATTCAGCATCATCAGTTATTCTTGTACATAACCATCCTTCTGGTGAGCCAGAGCCATCTCAGGAAGATCTCGATATTACAAATCGTATTAGTAAATCCTGCGAACTTGTAGGGGTAAAGGTGCTTGACCATGTAATTATCGGCAAGAACGAAGAGGACTTTTTCAGCTTTGCACAAAAAGGTTTGATAAAATGAAATTCTATAGAAAGGAACGTTTAGGATATGAGACAATATAGAATCTTCGTGAGCGGTGTTCAAGGGGAACTTAGAGAGGAGCGATTATCAGTAAAAGAAATTATCACGCAAGATGTTCTTTTTAAGCAGTATTTTGAAGGTTTCCTTTTTGAAGATCTATCTGCTAAGAGCAAGTCAGCAGAAAAAGTTTATCTTGATGAAGTTTCAAAAAGTGACATTCTGATACTATTGTTGGGGAAAGATTATGGGAATATAGGTACTGATGGATTATCGGCTACTGAAAGAGAATTCCGAAAAGCAGTAGAGAAAAAATCAAAAATCCTGGTTTATATAAAGAAAATGAATAATTCTGAGAGGGACCAAAAAGTTAAAAACCTCATAGAAGAAATAAAAGATCCAAAAAGTGGGTATATTTATAAAACATTTAATGATATTACCGATTTAAAAGACTGGGTTCGTAATAGCCTTGTAGATTTTCTCGACGAAGAAAATGTTTTTATCAAAGATCCTTTTGATTCACTTATCTCAAAAAATGCAACTTACAACGATATCAGCGAAGACCTTGTAATAGATTTTTTGAGGAATAGAGCAATAAAACAGAATGTCGAAGTACCGATAATATCCGTTAAAGATTTTCTGGTGAAAACTATCAAAGTTGTAAAAGAAGAAGATGGTTTGCTTAAGCCTACTCATACAGCGATGTTATTTTTCTGTGATAATCCTCAGGAATTCATTCCTCAAAGCAGCCTTAAAATGGCTCGTTTCAGAGGCAACACAAGAATTGAATTTTTAGACTCCAGAGAAATCTTTGGTCCATTTTATAAGATGCTCGATGAGATGGAAATATTTTTCAAAAGGAACACAAGATTAGCAAGCAAAATTGTAGAATTCAAAAGAGTGGATATTCCTGAATATCCGTTTGAGGCAATAAGAGAAGCTGTGGTGAACGCTTTAGCTCACAGGGATTATCTACGTGAGGGAGCAAATGTTCAGATAGATATATTTGATGATAGAATAGAAGTGACAAGTCCCGGTGGGCTTCTTCCAGGTTTAAATATCAAAAAGCTTGAAGGCTCTCATGAAACAAGAAACACAAAGATATGCGAGATATTTCATGAAACAAAAGATATGGAAAGATTTGGCACAGGAGTTAGAAAAATGAAAACTTATATGGCAAATCACGGGTTAAAGTCACCTGAATTTAGTGAACCTGGTGATTTCTTTAGAGTAACATTTTATGGGCCTCAAGATAAGATTTTAGATTTAGTGCCAAGTATCCCAGAGGAGAGACAAACAGATTTGAAAAAACTTGGACTCAATGAAAGACAAATAGAAGCTCTAAGGATGATGTTAAACGAGGGAAAAGTTATGACGAACCGAGAATACAGAAAATTATTCAGTGTAACAAATAAAACAGCTTCTACAGACTTAAATGGTCTTGTAAAATTTGAGATGGCAAAATGTGAAGGAAGTGGAAGAAATGTCAGATATTTCGCAAAATGAGTTTACACGATTTCAGAATGGATTACACGATAATTACACGATAACACGATTATTTGATTTTTTACACGATTACTACACGATTTACACTTTGAATAGATTATTATTTTGGATTGATGTATAAATGTTAAACACAGTGGCTCATATTAAGATGGCGCATAAGTGGAAAAAACTTGGCGCATAAAATGGCTCATAAATGGCTAAAAGAGCTCAAATGAGTAGAAATGCAAAAGTGAGCCAAAAATGAGCCAAAAAGATTTAAGGATTGTAAAATGATAATAAGAGTTTCTTCCAAAAGTAAAGGAGCTGATAATGGAAAATAAACCAGA
>JAIMJY010000051.1:7704-9338 GCA_020692945.1 Caldisericum sp.
CGAATTGCTGCAAAACTTCAGGAAATGATGCAGGAAATTGACCAAGCCCGAAAGTCTTGCGAAAAACAGCTTGAAGCAGCCAAGCTCTTGCCCTCAGCATACCTGCGCGAAGTATTCGAAAGCTCCGAAGCCCAAAAATGGCAGAAAAAGAGATTAGGAGAAGTGTGCGAATCCAGTTCAGGAATTTGGGGAGAAGAACCCGATGATTCTAATAACTGTTATTTTGTCTTAAGATCGAATAATATAAAAGATGGAAAAATGATTTTTGATGATATAGCTGTCAGAAAAATCGACCCCAAATATATTGAATCTAAGTACTTAAAATATGGTGATATTTTGGTAACAACATCAAGCGGTAGTAAAGATTTACTAGGTAAAAGCGCTATTTTCATACCTCCAGATGATAAGGTATACTTATTTTCAAACTTCACTATGAAGCTAAGAGTTAATATACTTTTAGCTGATTATATTTATGTGTTTCTGTACCTTCAGTCGCCTGAAGCAAAGAAAGTTTTACAATTATTGCAAGACACGACTACTGGATTAAGAAATCTTGATCGTAGAGAATTTATGAATCAATTTTTCCCTCTTCCTCCACTTCCTGAGCAAAAACGAATTTCCGAATATCTAAAGGAAAAGATAGACCAAGCTGAAAAACTTCGCGCTTCAATCGAAAAAGAATTAGAGACAATTAACGCTCTGTCTCAATCAATTTTAAATAAAGCATTTAAGGGGGAGATATGAAAGCCAAAGTGTTACTTAAAAAGATAATAGAATTTAGAGATCTATTAAAAGAACATAAAAATCTATGGAGTCAATCGTTAGAGGGGATGATGCCGGATTACCCAGTAAGAAATATCGATAAGTTAGAAGAACAACAGATAGAGCTTTATAAGTTGTTTTATCAGATAGATAATTATTTGGCTAAATATGGTAAGAATAGAATAATGTATCATCCTGCTACTGGTATCGAATGGGATATTTATAAATCTTCTATTGGTAACGATATTTCTTTAATTAAGGGGACCTCGTTAAAAAACGCGCTTTTAGAACTTGAAGGTATTATTGTAGTATTAGAAACCAAAGACCCAGAGGAAGAAATTAAAATTCAAAGTGCAGAAACACAAAATAAGAGGATTTTTATAAGTCATGGAAGGAAAAACAAAGCTCTGGAAAAGGTTAAAAATTTTCTAATAAGTCTAAACCTTGAGCCTGTCATTGTTGAAGAAAAACCAAGTGAGGGAAAATCTGTAGATGATTTAGTTGAGGAACGGATGAAATCGTGTAGTGCAGTAATCATACTTGCAACTAAAGATGATAAGATTGAAAAAAGAAAAAGAATTTATTATCAACCTCGCCAAAATGTGATTCATGAAATTGGTTTAGCCCAACAAATCTTGGTAAATAGAATAATTTACTTGAAAGAGAAAGGATGTGAGTTCCCATCGAACATTAATCCTAAGGTGTGGGAGAATTTTACCAGAAATAATATGGAAAACGCATTTATTAAAATAAATAAAGAATTAAAAGCCTTTGGCATTATTAAATAGATTATGTCTAAGTCGCTGAAGAACAGTACTTTTAAACGTAAAGATTTTAATTAACAGGATTATCGAAGAATGCTGTTTATAATT
>JAIMJY010000146.1 GCA_020692945.1 Caldisericum sp.
AATATTGAAAGAAAGTCCAACATCAACCCTGCGCTTTTCAATAGACTCTCTCAGAGTTATGGCAAGTTGCCAACGCCTGAGGAAATTTTCTACTATATCTATGCTGTGCTCTATTCAAACATCTATCGTACAAAATATGCAGAATTTTTAAAGATTGACTTCCCGAGAATCCCGTTTACAAAAGACTACGATGTTTTTGTAAAAATGTCTGCACTTGGCAAGAGGCTTGTTGACCTTCACCTCTTGAAGTCTCCCGAGCTTGACCCACCAATTGCAAAGTTTCAGGGTGCGGGAAACTCCGAAGTGGTTAAAGTAGGATTAAGCGAGAATGAAAGCCGAGTTTATATAAATCCCACTCAATATTTTGAGGGAATCACAAAAGAGGTTTTTGAGTATCAAATAGGTGGTTATCAGGTGCTTTCAAAATGGCTCAAGGACAGAAAAGGGCGTTACCTTACTCTCGACGAAACAATTACCTGCTGCAAGATAGCCACAGCTCTTTCCAGAACCATCGACATCCAGCAAGAAATAGATGTGCTTTATCCTGCTTGCGAAACAACTCTCTCCTGATTCACCCTCGACGTACTGAATAAGTTACGACACGTATGAGTTACGATACTCATATCTATGTAATGCGTACGAGGTCTCTCATAAAACCCCAGTACATTGTCTTTGCGAGCCAAAGGCGAAGCAATCGCCTTTGCATTATTCATAAAGGATAAATGCAAGATTGCCACGCTCGTAGAATGCGCTCGACTCACTTTCGTGAGGAAAGGAGTGCGCAATGACGCCAAAAAGAGTTTTTCAGAGCACTGCGTACATTCCCTTGACTGGCAATATTTTTTGTATATAATAGTATTACAAGGAGGAATTTAAATGGAAAAACAACTTATTTTTCGTCTCCCGGACGAGCTTTACAAAAAAATAGTTGCAGTTTCTAATGAGATGCAACAACCTAAATCTGTTCTCGTAAGGAAAGCATTGGAGATTTACATGGACGATTACGTGGATTATCAAATTGCTTTAGGCAGATTGAACGATAAAGACGATAAAATTATTACTTCAAAGGAAATGAGAAAACGTCTTGGAAAGGATTGATATTTTCTATAAGGAATCTGTTGGAAAAGATTTAAAGAAATTCACTCAAAAGATCCGTATAAATATTTACGACAAAATAGAAGAAGAGTTAGGTAGCGGTGCTAAAGGCAAGAAGTTAAAGGGTAAACTTCAGGATTTGTACAGCTATCGGATCGGAAATTACAGGGTACTTTACGCTCTAATTCCTGATGGTATTTTGATTGTAAGAATAGGTGATCGTAAAGAGGTTTATAGAGAATAGGATAGACTTTTGAATATTTTTCTATAATTACTAAAGGAAGGTAGGTAAAAATGAATACACTTTACTATGGCGATAACCTTGAAGTTGTTGGCATCATTATATGATTAGTCAAGAAATCTATATAAAGGAGATGAGTGTACGAAAGCATTTTTAAAAGTATACTTCAAGATCATTTTGCCAATTTCTATCGTATTGGCAGTACTGCCAATACCCCTACTCATTTATTTCAAGAAATTTATCCTGGTAAATTATCTTAACATGCTCTTTGCAGAAGCTGGTATTTGTCTTTTAGTTTGCCTTGTTCTGTCGATTAGGCTCTATTATTATAGCACAGGCGCATATGGACAATTTTTAGGCGAAGGATTTTTGCGTTACGACATGAGTAAGGAGAGAGAACCGAAGATAGGTAACTCTTTAATTTTTGCGTTCATTGGTCTAACACTCCTCTTGATTCTCTTTTCGGTCCATTTCTTAAGCAAGTTGTATAAATAAAATATCAGTGCTCAATTGAGCTTAACGG
>JAIMJY010000147.1 GCA_020692945.1 Caldisericum sp.
CCCCAAAACCCCAAAACCCCAACAACTAAAGGGGAGCTGTAGCTCCCCCATATATTAATGAATTTATCCGGGACTTAGACAAAATTCCAAAAATAATCATCCAAATTTAAAGTCATATTTTAATAATAACTCAAACCCTATATTTACATGTCTTACTTTTAACTCATTTTCTGTATACTTAGACTATATCTAAACTATCCTAATCTTTACTTCAACGACCACATCGTTGTTAATGGTTCCATCTGCTCTAACAACTCATAAATTTCACAAAACAATGGCGACAAGGGTACTTTCCTATAGTTTTATGTCTATAATTTGGCTGATGTTAAAGATGATGATATTTCCGATGATGTTGAGATCTCGAGTCTGTACTACTAAACATTTTAATACAGTAAAAGCATCTATGTAGCTTAACTCTACATAAACATTAATGAACAAAGGAAATAATATGTTAACGAGCTACTTTTTGAGTAATACCTCCATATGTGTTGATAATATGTGTGTGAAATTTGACTAGTTTATTGAATTATAATAACATATACGTTTAATACAAAATACAAATACAAACTTAAAGCTTATAATATTCACAATAATCTGAACATTGGGATCAATCTGCTGATCAACTGAAACTTCATAAAGTAGTAGCGTCTCTCCAGTCTTCCTAACTTCTTGCTAACACAATCTTTGAGTTTCTCAATATTAGAATCTTTTCTCAATTTAGAGTTAAGACTTTTGCCGATATGGTCCAATGTAGCGATTTATATTTACAAGTTCTTGAACTGTTGGAGGCAGATGTTAGTGTTCTGGTATAGTTCTTCCACTTAAGTATTGATTCTATAGTACCTTCTGACAAGAAATTTGAGAACTTTACGATCATTTTTGCGTATTCTTCGATACTATTTCAGAGTAAGTTTGCTGTACATCGAGAGTTAATTAAGTGTTAATTATTAATAATTAGTTGGCAGAGTGAACATGGGGAAAGCATTACCAAAGGTCTGTTCCGTATGTGGTAAGACAGTTGGAGGCAATAACTGGTACAGACACGTTAAGACACACCCTGCTGTGTTAAAAGTTACAGGTTAGCCAGTAAGAGAGCCTGTAAAACTAAAGAAAGGACGACCTGCTAAACTAAATTTACATCCTCTTGATTGTAGAAATACTATACGCTAAATTAACTCTATCGGTTTTAGCTTGTATCACTTCAAAGAAAACAAGCTTTTGCCGAAAATCTAGACCAGAAAGTTAGCAGTTTTTGTCAAGGCTTGTGTTAAGAAGGTTAGGTAGCATGAGGATAGTGGGTTATCTTAAGGGCTTGTGGGAGCCATTCAAAAGTTAATTGAAGCTTTAGATAGATAAGCTTCGTGTCCTGTAAAACTATTTCCACTGGGCAAAGTTCCAAAGCCACAAAAACCTAAGAGACATTCTCCTATTGTAGCTTGTAAACTATGTAAGACCACATACGATACTAGGGTTTATAATCACGACTGTGCAAAGGCAACAGTAAAAAATGTATCGGGTCGTAAGGTTTGGCTATACAGAAAAGTTCCTGAGATAGCTATGACTCACAATCAATGGAACAAAGAATTGGAACCAATAATTCCAAATGATTTTGATGCTGTAGAAGTCATAAATTTGAAAGAGCATGATCATGGTATTAGGTTATCCAAACCAAAAAAGCGACATCATAAACCTCTAAAAGAGACCCTTAGTTATAATAACAGTTGGTATTTTTGCAAAGTTTGTCGGGAATTTAAGGATGTTTGTTCTTGTTGAATTAGGGAGATGA
>JAIMJY010000148.1:0-147 GCA_020692945.1 Caldisericum sp.
TCAGCATCCTCTTTTTGGAATACTCAATAATCAGACCCTAAGACAAGCTCAGGGTGACAAAATAGGGAGTGATCATGCTGAACTCGTTTCAGCATCTCAAATTTTAAAAAACAGAATAAATAATTAGACCCTGAAATACCCTGACCC
>JAIMJY010000148.1:170-1738 GCA_020692945.1 Caldisericum sp.
AAGGAAAGGAGTGCAGGATGACATTACTTGATTCAGGGCAGGGTGACAAAATAGGGTTTTTCAGAGACCTTGAAACAGTTAGTGAATTATTTTTTGTACGCTTCGCCCCGTGGAAGAATATCTGTAATAAAAATCTCAGGTTCTTTATAATCAATACTGAAAATAATTCTGAAGTCTCCCACTCTTAATCTGAGCAGTCCTTGGTACTTCCCTGTCAGTGATTTTAAGTCTGGTTTTGTTGATTCTTTTTCATCAAAGTAATTCAGCATATTCAAAATTGCAGAGTTAATTTTCTCCTGCAGGTCTTTTCCATATTTCTCAAGATGTTTCATAGAGGCTTTAGACAGTTTTATCTTCCAGTTCATATTCTTCTGCCACTTCAAGCTCATCTTCCTTTAACGAATTCAAAGCCTTTGCTATTCCTGCGTTCTCTTTGTCATCACACTCTAAAACAGAAGACATTATCTTAAAATATGTAGAATTATATCCTTCCTCTTTCAACATTCTTATTAATGATTCCTCGACAATTTTACTGATACTCTTCCCTTGAATGGCTCTAAGTTTACTAAGTATCTCCCAAGCAAATGGGGACATTGTGATATTATGCCTTTCTCTTACACTCATAAAAACCTCCTTTGTGTACTCACAACATTTACGTATATACACACTAAATGATAAAACAATTCCAAAATTTGTCAATAGCGTGTATGGAGGTCTCTGAAAAAGTCTCCTTTTAAAGTCATTGCGCACTCTTTTCCTTGCGTAAGCAAGTCGACTGCAGGGAGCGTGGCAATCTGCGAAGCACATTTTGCATTTTCCATGTCATTCTGAGGTGAAGCCGAAGAATCTCTTCTTTAGTCTTTTTGTTTTTCTCTATCATTGCGCACTCTTTTCCTTGCGTAAGCAAGTGGCACGCCTTTGCTTTTTCTCAGTCATTGCGAGGGAGTGCAACGACCGAAGCAATCTCGTTTTTGATTTTTTACTTTCTATGAAGTTAGAAACGGTGAACTATAATTCTTCCCATCTTTTTTCGCTTATATTCTTTCCTATAATCCTTTCTACCTCTTTTAACATAAACTTCAATTGAGGCACGGAGTATTCTTTATTTGATGGTATTGTTAAACGATGGTTTTTAAAAATCATAAATTGATGTTTTGATCCAGCGAAAGGACCTTGAAAGCCAAGCTTCTTTAGCTTATCTATAAATTCTCTTCTCTTAACGGGTTTCAACTTTTGTATCTATGCGATTCAGATTTATTTCATCAATAACTGGTAACTTATGCCCCATTTGAAGTCCAAGAAGTATCCAATCTTCGAGAGCTGAGCGCAGCTCCCTCTCACAGTCTGCAAGGGTTCTTCCGAACGATACAACACCTATACAATCAGGGATTCTTCCCGCAAATGTTCCATCCTCAAGTTTATCATAGATTGCTTCTTTCATCGCTTTTTCTACGTATTCCGTTATGACGTATCTCATATGCTCACCCTAATTATTTTACCATACATTATAGAAAAATAAAAGTACTTGTATTATTTGTTAAAGTAGAGATCGCCGCGCTCTACTTCGT
>JAIMJY010000149.1 GCA_020692945.1 Caldisericum sp.
AAACTTGCAAGAATCAGTACATTTAATATAATATCACTGGAGGTAAAAGATATGAAGCATATTGAAGTTGTTGTAAAAAAACCTTTTTGGAACATTGACAAGGCGCATGACTGCAGGCTGTGCCAAACACCTTGCAAATCTGCCTGCAAGACGAGCGTGACCGTTGGGAATCAGGTTTGTGAGGTAAAGAAGCCCGTCAAAAGGTGGATTTGGTAGTTGGAACGTTTTGATAAGTCATCGGTGCACTTGTTCTCCTTCAATGGAGAATTTTTTGCACTTGATGAAAATACAGGGTCTCTTTTAAACCTGGATGAGCCCTCGTATTATTTTTTACAAAAATTGATAGAAACTCAATCTTTTGAAAAAGCAACGCTACCAACAAAAGAGAAATTTGGCGACGTAGCAAGTGAAGTGTTTGACGAAATCCAGCTCCTCATAAAGGAAAGAGCGCTATTCTCGCCTTCTCCTGCATATTTTGAATCAGAACTTACCCTCAAGTCAATGTGCCTGAATGTTGCTCACTCCTGCAATTTTGCCTGCAAATATTGCTTTGCAAAAAAGGGTTCTTACGGTGGAGGCGATGCGATTATGAGCGTGGAAGTAGCAAAAAAGGCAATTGATTACCTGTATGATAATTCCCCAGGGCGAGAAATCCTTGAGGTTGATTTCTTTGGCGGAGAACCTTTCCTTGCATTTGAGACAGTCAAGGATGCTGTTGAATATGCAAGAAAAACCTATCCAAATAAGAAGTGGCGTTTCACCATTACAACGAACGGTTCTTTGCTTACTACTGACGAGGAGCAGTTTCTTTACGATAACGATGTAAGCATCGTGCTCAGTCTCGATGGAGGAAAGGAAACAAACGACAAATACCGCGTGCTTAAAGATGGAAGCGGCACTTTTAATCTCATTTACGATAAAATTAAGAAAGTTACCGAGCACAGAGCCGAATCAGGTGGTTATTATGTAAGAGGAACTTATACCCATACGACCCTTGAAATTTCAAAAACTGCATTGGATTTGCACAACTTTGGCTTTAAATGCATTTCCCTTGAGCCAGTCGTAATAAAGGAGGCTGGCATTGGTATTGAAGAAAGTGACCTCACGAAACTTCGCAGCGAATATGAGCGCCTTGCAGAGAAATATGTTGAATCACAAAAGAAAGACTCCTGGAATTTCTTTCATTTTAATATTGACCTCGAGGCAGGTCCCTGTGTCCAAAAGCGTATTCATGGCTGCGGTGCGGGTGTTGAATACATTGCGGTTTCTCCAGATGGAAGTATCTATCCTTGTCACCAGTTTGACGGGATTGAGAAAACAAAACTTGGTGATATATCTGCGGGCATTACAAACAAAGAACTTCAAGAGAGATTTAGAAAGGCAAATTTCTTGTTCAACAAACCGGAATGTGCAATCTGCTGGGCAAGGTTTTACTGCTCTGGAGGCTGCCTTGCAAATAACTATACGCAAAATGGAGACATCTTTAACCTATACGAAATTGGCTGTGATATTCAAAAAATGCGCATTGAGGCAGCCCTTTACGTGCAGTACAAACTCCGCGAACTTGGCATAGAAGTGCCAACAACGCAACTAGACGATAACAGGGATTTGGAGGTAACAAAATGAACAAAAATACTTTGCAATGGCTCCTCGTGAGCTACCCCTGGGTAGAACTCAGGACAAGAATTGATATACTTGGCGAGGACGAAGACAATCCGGAAGTCGTGAGAGCCTATGAAGAAACAGTCAATCATCCGCTAATTGCATCAATTCTTGAGGAACTTGCAAACTATAAGGATATGAGGGCTCTTACCAAAGCCTGTATGAT
>JAIMJY010000052.1 GCA_020692945.1 Caldisericum sp.
CAGTACAATGAAGAAATGACAAAGAAGGACTTTATCCTTCCATTATTTCACGCTCTGGGATGGAATACCGAGGATTCAAGTGAAGTAAGCGCCGAAGAAAAAATTTCAAAAAAAAGAGCGGATTACAGTTTTAGAATAAATGGTATTCCAAAGTTCTTCCTTGAAGCAAAACCAATCAGGGCTGATTTGAACAAACCCGAATATACAGAACAAGCAATAAACTATGCCTGGCATAAAGGCTGCCCCTGGGCAGTTCTTACAGATTTTGAGAACATTAAAATTTATAACGCTGAATGGAAATCTGAAAACCCGACTCAACAAAACCTTCTAAAAGATATCCCTTGCTCTTCCTTTATTGAAAGATTTGATGAGCTCTTTCTCCTGTCAAAAGAGGGCTTTGAAAAAGGCTTGTTGGATAAAGAAGCCGAGAAATGGGGAAAGAGAACAAAAAAGATTTCTGTTGACAAACAGCTTTTGACAGACTTTACAAGGTTTAGAGAATTGCTGTCAAAGAACATAACAAAGCTAAACCAAAGCAAGAACCTTACAGAAGAAGATTTAGACGAGGCAGTCCAAAGAATTTTAGACAGATTAATTTTCATAAGAAACTGTGAAGACAGGGAGCTGGAAGCAAAAACTCTAATTTCAGGTTATCGAGAATGGGAAAGCAGGGGCAGAGGACAGTTAATAAAAAGCTTAAGAAATATTTTTATCGATTTTGATAAAAAGTACAACAGCAAGATTTTTGCAAATCATTTATGTGACAGTTTAGACATTGATAACGAGGTTTTGCATGAGATCATTGAGGGCCTTTACTATACAAAGGATAAATCGGTATCTTATGATTTTTCGGCAATTGAGGCAGATGTTTTAGGAACTATTTATGAACAATATTTAGGAAATATCTTGAGAAAAAGCGATAAAAGAGCAAAACTTACAGAAAACCATGCGCATAGAAAAGAGCAAGGGATATATTACACTCCAACTTACATTGTAGATTTCATTGTAAAGAACACTTTAGGGGAATTGCTTAAAGATAAAAAAATAAATGTTGAAAAAATCAGAATATTAGACCCTGCCTGTGGCTCTGGCTCATTTTTAATCAAAGCATTTGATGTTCTCAACGAATACTGGATGGAAAAAGACAAAACTTACGACCAGTTACATCTCGATTACACAGGAACGGGGGCATTTTACTCCAAAAAGATAGGAATATTACAGAATAGTATTTTCGGCGTTGACCTCGACAAACAAGCAGTAGAGATTGCGCAACTAAATCTTTTATTGAGAATTACCGAGAAAGGGCAACGCCTCCCATTGCTTCAACAAAACATCAAATGCGGAAATTCCCTGATTGACGACCCATTAATAGCAGGTGATAAAGCTTTTAAATGGGAAGAGGAATTTAAGCAAATAATGGATAAAGGCGGTTTTGATGTCATTATTGGAAATCCGCCGTATGTAAGGCCTCATAGGATTGATTTAAAGGATAAAAGATATCTTTGGGAACATCTTAAAACGTTCAAAGCTAAATCTGATTTATTCAATTGCTTCATGGAAAAAGGCATTGATTTAATCAGAGAGGGCGGTTTATTTTCGTTTATTGTGCCGCACACATGGACATCATTGGAAAGTTTTTATGAAATAAGAAAATACATATTGGAGAAATGCAAAATTGTTAAACTGGTGCAATTGCCCAAAAAAGTATTCCAAGAGGCTACAGTCGAAACGTGTATTTTTATTTTGTCTAAAGACGGCAATTCAAAAAGAAGAGATAATAATAAGATTGTTGTAGAAAAATTAGATGAGAGTGGACGAATCAATTTCGTTAAGGAATATAAACAATCACAAATAAGGAATAACCACTTATTCAATTTTGAACTATATGCTGAAACTTCTGGAAATAAGATATTGAATAAAATCAAACAAAAAGGCGTGAAATTAGGGGTATTGGTTGATTTTTTATATGGATTAAAAACAGGTAATGATGAAAAGTTTATTTTTGATAGCGCTAAAAACAATGACTGTAAAAAACTTTTAAGAAGTAAAGATATTGGACGATACAGTAAAGAGTTTAACGAAGAATATATTTGGTATGTTCCCGAAATTATGATAAGAAACAAAAATACTGCACGACCCGGAGATAAAAAACGATTTGAAAGTGAAAAAATAATTGTTGCACGTATGGGAAAGACTGTTGTAGCAACGTATGATAGCGAAAAATATTACGTTAAAGACGCCATGCTTTTATTGAAGAAGTCAGAAGACACAAATCTAAAATATATTGTAAGTGTACTAAATTCAAAAGTAATAAACTATTTCTATAGAAGTTATTTTATAACTGTTGATGTTTTAAAAAATGCACTCTTAGAATTACCAATAGCATCCGTAGATAAAAACGTAATGAATAAGTTATCCGAATATGTTGAAAAGATAGAAAAACTCAACAAACGCCTGAACGAAATTGGAGACAAAAAGACAGACGAAAGGGCAGAGATTGAAGAAGAAATCAAACATACTGACAATGAAATAGACGAGTTCGTTTACAAGATTTACGGGATAACAGATGAAGAAAAGAAAATAATTGAGGAAAGCTTGAAATAAATAAAATGATACGACAATTTAAGCTAAATTCTCGGGGATCTTTTCCATCGATGTCAAGCCCGTCTATTCCTAATCCATGCTGATATGATTTACCATCGATCGTAAATGCACTAATCTTCCCATAAGTATTTCCTACCTCATTTATATCCAGATTCCACTGATTAAACCCCAGTTCAACACCTTTACCTTCGATATCAAAGAAAGAGGTACCATTTGAATCTATATATTCAAATTCCTCTTTACCAGTCTCTTTACATCCATATATGATATATGAAAATACTTATCATGGATAGAACCAAACAGACAATAATTATTCTCTTCAAATAGTACCTCCTTATCGATATTATATCTTAAACAAACAATAATTTGCTAAATACAAAAGGATTATTGAATAGTATTAGTATAATAAGCATACGGATTGGACGTCGAATTTGGATTAGGATCAGGTTGATCATACTTTGCAGGAGCCCAGCAATATGAATAAACATAAACAGATAAACCAGATCGTTTTATCCTTACTAACCAGTTTATAGATGTGCCGGCAGGGTATTTGCCATAAAAATAGTACTCATATATGTAGTTACCTTTGTAATACATTGAGCCGCCATCTCTCCATGTTGAAGTTCCGGCTTTTCTATGTAATATCTCCACTTCCGATGGAGATATATATGTATAGGGGTCATCCATAAAGTAGATAGTAATTTGAGCTGTATTCAAGCCATTATCCCAATTCCAATTAACTTGTTTAAAACTATCTAAATCTTCCCCATTACACTAATAACTTGTCCAACGATAATTAATTTCATTCCTATACCATCTAGTACCGTAACTATCAGTAATTGCTCCACCAAAGTGTAGGTGAGGGGCATATGCACCACCTTCATTGCCTGAAGTGCCTATTTGTGCTCCTTTTGTATAATAGCCTTCAGAGCTTCTTGCAGACAGGTGATAGTAATAACAATAGTAAACAGAATCGTTTTTAATACCATCATTATTTATATCTATCTGAAATCGTATGGTATAATTCCTGACTCGTATTAGCCATCCATTCCATACTGCATAAATAGGCACGTAATTTGCAGATAAATCTACTCCTTGATGGGGGTTTGTGCCGACACCTCGCGGAGTATTCCAGCTACTTGTTACTGTAGGCCAATTGCTTAGCGGACATGCCCAATTTAGTGTTGCTGGAGGCACATTTTCAAACACATGGCTATAAGAATAGGCTAAAGCTGGTATCGGGGAAGAAAAAACAATTATTGATATTAATAAGACTCACGAACTCAAAAAAAGTTCCAATACTTTATCGTATTTTGTAAATCCAGGATGAAACTTCATGCATTCCGTTTGTTACTTTATCTGCATGTATCAACAAACGATTATCGTCTAACCAGCAAAAATTATATATTTTCTCTTTTGTTGGAGCTTCCTTTATGAGAGTCTCTTTGCAGGTTTTTAGGTCTACAATAACAAGATAGTTAGTATAACCACCGTCAGGAGTATACATGTAGGCAATTTTCATGCCATTGGGGCTAATAACTTCTGGGCTAAAAACTCTGAAAGATTCCCCTGCGTTCAAGGTTTTACTGTATGGTTCGGTGATACTGCCATCATTACTAATTTTTATGACTGCAATATCTCTTGATTCTGAGGGATCCGGCTCATAGGCTATGAGTCCCTTGTTTGAAACACACAAAACATAAGGGTCTTTACCTTTAAGATTTAAAGATACCATACGACCATTTGTATCAGCAATTAAGTAAGAATATTTGTTGTTCTCGATGTCGTATTCGTGAACAACAAAATGCGTATCATCCAACCACCCTTCGCATTCATAAGAGGTATTATCCTTGCCTCTTATAAGAGAACTTTCTCCTCTTGTTGCAAAATCGTAAATCCAAAGTGAGGCTCCACCAGTCATACAATCTCTATTTGTGATATATACAATTTTAGAACTATCAGGGCTGAATATAGGATGAGCATTCCATTCCAAGTCAACAGGACCATCAGCTCTTTTGCTTCTCCAAAAATCTCTTAATTCAGCAATTAACTCATCGTATGTTTTTCCATTATATGTATCGCTCGAAATTTTGACTGAATCATTCTTGTCTACCCAAAGGACCCATAGGCCTCTTTCATCCCAAATTAGATATTTGGTACCATCAGGCGAACAGATCAAACGTGAAAACTCAGGTTCATCTTCAGAAAGAACATTCTTCTCATTTAAGTGTAGTCTTATAATTTTTAGTTTCTCTTCTGCCTGTCCTCTATTCTTCCATGGAGATGGAATCTCAAAAGTCTCTTTCTTACTAAGCTCTACAAGCGTATTTTCAGGAGTAATTGCGTTGAACCTTAAAGCAGGAATTATCTTGCCCCTCATCTCCTCAAAGGTTATGTTAACATTCTTTCCTTCTGGCATTATTTCAACGCCTGATTCAGTCATTATTCCACTCCTTGCTTCCATAATCTTCCTTGCATCGATATCCTGCAATGTATTGAAAACGACAAAATTACCATTCCCACTTGGTACTAATCGATAATCTTCTCGTCCCATATAAATCCAGGGCCCATTTGTTGCAAAAAGTCGTGATGCAACAAATAGAGAGACAATCACTAATACCACCGCAAGAACGTAATAAGTTTTACGATTCATTTTTCTCATATTTTACCTCCTGGTTTTTAGATTTTTGTTTAAAACTACTTTCTTTTCGTGATAATTTTCCTGTCTCTTTACCTCCTATCTCAACCTTGAGGAACTTATTCTTCTGTAATCTGTGCTCTCCTCAGCAGATTATTCCCTCTTCCGACATCCACCGCCTCCCTCTCAAGGGTTAAAACCTATCCTGAACTTGTTTCAGGATTTGTTCCTCTTCTACCAATAGTTTTAATCATTTTTTTTGCAATAGGTCATAGGGAGATTTTATCTTCTTATAGTTTAACATTGTTTTTATTAATGCAACAACTATTTATTCACACAGTGAATTACTAGTTGCAGTCAATATCCCGAACTATACCAAAATTTATAGGATAAAAAAAGTCTTCACTACCCGAAAGAACTAAAGGATATGAAGAGTACATTTGGATAACCTTATAATATCCGCCTAAAGACATCGGACAGTGATAACGGTCATTATTATGTCCATCCACTAAGAGCGTGCTACCTCCAGAATATACAATCATCGTGTGCCAATTTGCTGAATTAGGGTCACTAGCATTTTCCAATTTATTAGTTAGATAAAGGATCAGGAAACCAACCGCATATCCCAACATTATTTAATTTAATTAACTTACCACTATCCAGGCCTAAAACATATGGATAAGACTCTGAATTAGATGATATTGAACATAGTACTTTTCTTCCATTTGGAGAGATTGGAGATCCAAATATATAAATGTAGTCAAGATAAACTTGATTTCCTAATCTTTCCCTAATTTCCTTTTCTCCTGTTCCGTCTGTATTTATCACATCCAAATGAAATTGAGAGGTAAGAAGAAGAATCTTCTCTTCGTTTTGAAAAAAGTAAAAGTCAGAAACAGCCGCTGTAACAATTTCTTCACCTGCTCCGTCAATATATGCTGAGCATAAACATCCATCAGAGATAAAGAAGACCCTCTTTCCGTCACTTGAGAACTTAAGAGAGGAAAAGCCATATTCATTTGTTATACCTTTTCCAATCTTTTTTATATTTTTACCATCTAGATCCGTTACCCAAAGCCCAGTCCACTTTTCACCAAGGAGATTACCTGAGAAGGCAAAGAGAATTTTATTTTCATCCAGAGAGAAGGAAGCAGCTGTTACTTTTCCCTGTCCATTCATTACTTTGGTGATATTCATTAAGTTTTTACCCGTTGAATCAACAATCCACAGAGTCGTGGGGCCTAGATTTTGGAGCAAGTCAAAACCATAGAATAGAATTTTACTACCATCAGGTGAAATGGCATATCTAATTTCTTCATGCTCCGATTTCACTTCAATAACTTTTTTTCTGTTCCCGCTATCTATGTCAATTGTCCAAAAGGCAACATAGCCCTTATTTGAACCTGGAGTAGTAAAGAGAATCTTTTTTTCGCTAGGGAAAAAGAGAGGAAAGTCTCTCCCTGAAACCTGCAAGTCACCTGTAAGATTTTTTCTATTACTTCCATCCACATCCATTATCCAGATAGAGTTTTTATAGCTGGAAGATTCAATTTCAAAGAGAATCTTCCTCCCATCAGGGAAAAAAGAAATAAATATAGGATTGCCATCTGCACTTTCTCCAAGTTGCTTTACTACTTTTCCATCAGAACTCATTTTGTAGAACTTATTTTGTCTAACCAAGAGGAGATACTCCAATTTTTCTAAATTTGCAGAAAAGGTCTCACTTTTGCTTCCCTTTAGATCCACATTAGTCGAGTATTCCTCAAAACCATCCTTTGAAATTCTTACATCATACTTTCCTTTAAAGGCTTTTCTTTTGTACGGGGTTGTTCCTACAAACCTTCCGTTTATATAAACATTTGCACCCGATTGGTTTGAAGAAATTGAAATTGTACTCCTTAAAAGATAAAAAGAGGCAAAGAAGATAAAGGCAATCAGAATGAAGATAAACGTAATTAACAAGATTTTTATTTTCATTTGACCTGTTCTATATTTTTCCTTACTCTTATTAAAATGAAAATTTTTCATGGTCTTCGGTCGGCTATACGAACAATTGGAAAGCTTTGAGGATAGAAGAAAGCATCGCTACCATTTAAAACCAGTGGGTATGAATGATACATTTGTACTGCTTCATAAGGTGCCTCTCTATCTGTGGGGTTATGTAACCATGAATAAGAAATAGGGAAATTCTTTCGGTCATTATTATGAGCATCTATGTACAAACTGCTACCAGAATTTCCTCGCACTATCATAACATGATAACCATTTTCTACCAGATCGCCTTTAACTGTATAAGTAAAATTATCACTAATTGTCCCTCTCGAGTAGTTGATAATAAAATTTCTCAAATCGGGCACACTTCTCCAAGAGAAAGAAGAAGTATCATCTGGCATCCAATAGAGATTCCAATAGTTAGGGTCGTTGGGATCAGTTATACCTGTATTGTGATTATCATAGTACCAACTATTTTTTATCATCCTTTCTCCTCCTGCATATAGGCTCTGTGAAACATAATTTGCGCAGTCACCACCTCCTCCGTACTGAACATACTACAATTAAATTACGTTACTACAATTAAATCTACTCTTAATGAAATTATTGCAAAATTATAATTTTTGTCAATATGCAGAAGTTCCTCATAAAAAATCTAAGCAAAAAATTTAAAATGGGGGGAGTAAAATGAAAAAAAAGAAATCGTAGAAGTTTTTCGAAGAGAAAATATTTACATGAGTTTTTTGATGAAATAAAGTTAAGAGAGTATAGTCTTGAAACGACAGTTTTTTCCTCAAATAAATTAATAACTCTCCTGAAACAATCCTTCAGGAGAGCAGTTGGAAATTATGGGTAAGTTAATTCAACTTTGCAATAATTTTATTATCCTATATGCCATCAGCGCTGCCTCTTCCCTTGTTATAAACTCGTGAGGTCTAAGGTATCCTTTGCCGTCACCCTTTATGATGCCAAGTTGTTTAAGCGTTTTCACTTCATTGATATAAGGGTAATCTTCTCCA
>JAIMJY010000053.1:0-6185 GCA_020692945.1 Caldisericum sp.
AGTGACGAAGCAATCTCTTCACAGTTAAAAAGCGATATCGCCACGCTTCTTTAAAAGCAGAAGCTCGCGATGACAAGTGAAAGGAAATTGGCTCGCAGTGACAAAGACACTGGCGAGACCCACTCGACTTCGTCGAGAAAGGATTGCGCAAAATACGCTCAGGTTGACAGAAGAAGACAAATGAGAAACCCTTCACTTCATTCAGGGTGACAGAAGAGGGTTTTTTAGAGAACTTAATTCATTTAGCTATCATTTAAAATGGTAGCTCTTTTTATTTTTTCTTGTTATGGTAAAATATATGAGCTTAGGAGGCGGATATGATTATTGCGGTTGATGTCGGAAACACAAATATAGTGTTTGGCTTTTTTAGCGGCAGCCAAGTAAAAAATGTTTTTAGAATATCAACTGATAGTGGAAGAACGTCCGACGAGTATAAAATGATTTTGAGCGAGTTTATAAGAGAAGAGGAAATTGAGAAACGTGATATAACCGATTTTATTGTTTCATCTGTAGTACCTCCGCTTACTCCTATTTTCAAAACTGTTTCTCATAAGCTAATCGGTAAGGATGCAATTATTGTAAGTGTGAACCTTGACCTCGGTATCATCTTCGAAATGGAAGAGCCTAAGTTAACTGGGACTGACAGAATTTGCAACGTTTTCGAAGCACATAGAATTTTCCCTTCCAACGATGTAGTTGTTGTTGATTTTGGCACTGCAACAACATTCAGCGTGATCACAAAAGATGCACGCTTCGTTGGCGGTCCAATATCCATAGGAATACTTGCTGCAGCAGCTGAACTTTATCGAAAAACATCGCAACTCCCAAGAATCGAACTTGCTAAGCCAATTAGCGCAATTGGCAAAAACACAGTAGAAGAGATGCAATCTGGTATAGTAATCGGCCTTGGTGGAATGATTGATAGACTCATTGACGAAATAGAAAATGAATTAGGTTCGTCGGTAAGAGTAGTCGCTACAGGAGGCATCTCCCATGTAATGGAGAACGTTTCCAAGCGAATTGAATATTTTGACAAAATGCTTACCATTAAAGGTATTAACGGAATATATGAACGAATTAAAATCACTGAAACTGGGAAAACTTGAGATCTTTCCTCCAATTCTGCTTGCCCCTCTTGCAGGTTTCACTGATTCTCCTTTTAGACGCATAGTGAGAGAATTTGGTGCAGGACTAATGTCCACAGAGATGATCAGCTCCGTAGGAATATATTATAAAGATCAAAAAACTATCTCGCTTGCCAATTTTGATAAATCTGAGCACCCAATTGCGGCACAGATATTTGGAAGTTTTCCGGACAAACTGGCTTATGCCGCATCTTTTCTTGAAAGCAAAGGATTTGATGTAATCGACATCAATATTGGCTGCCCCACACTAAAAATTATTAAAAGCGGTTCAGGAGGAGCATTACTTAAAGACCTTGATTTGATTAAAGAAATTTTAACATCAGTAAGGAAAGCCATTAAAATCCCTTTGACTATTAAGGCGAGAAAGGGCTTTAAAAAAGATGAAAACATCCTCAAAGAATTAATCAACATGGCTGAAGGCGAAGGAGTCGACGCAGTAACAATCCATGGAATTACCGTGGAAGAAGGTTTTCTGAAAAGCGCCGAAGACTGGTCAAGCATCAAAGAAGTAAAAAAAGTTTCTTCGATTCCTATTATTGCTAACGGAGGCATTGAAAAAGAACAGGATGTAAAGTCTCTATTTGAAACTACTTTTGCCGATGGAGTAATGGTGGGGCGAAGCGCCATCAATAGACCTTGGTTTATTAAATCAAGTGAAAACTATATCCAAAACGGAGTGGGGATTTCTCTTTCATTAAATGAGAAATTGAATATAATATTGAGACATATTGATTTGGAAGTTAAAGAAAAAGGAGACTACATAGGAATTAGAGAAATGAGAAAGTTTATGCAAGCTTATGTAACTGGAATGAGAGGAGCAACGCATTTCAGAAGTAAATTGAATACGGTTCAGTCGAAGGATGAGTTAATAGCCCTTTTGATGGGCTTTTTCGCAATTAAGGAGGCAATATGATTGAAGAGAGCGATGGAAAGGTTTTTGTTTCTAAACAAGGCTACGAAGATCTTCAAAAAGAGCTTGATTCTCTCAGAACAGTAAAACGTCAAGAGATCTCTGAGAAAATCAAGCAAGCAATTTCATTTGGAGACATAACTGAAAATGCAGAATATGATGCGGCAAAACAAGAACAAGCTTTTGTAGAGAGTAAAATCACAGAACTTGAAGCGGTGCTTGCACGTTCAGAGCTCATTGATGCTAATCTCGTCGAAACAAACAAGGTGAACGTAGGCTGCAAAGTTACAGTAAAAAATGTTGACTCAAAGGAATTAGTAGTGTTCTATATTACAGGGCAAGTAGAGGCAGACCCAGATAACGGAAAAATATCATCAAACTCTCCAGTAGCGCAAGGATTGATGGGACATAAGGTCAACAATGTTGTTGTTATAAAAATACCGAGAGGAGCCGTACACTATAAGATAATGAAAATAGAAAAAGGCGATAAATAATGGACGACAGCATTCTCAATGAAATTGAGCAAAAGAGAAAAGAGCTTGTACTATATCTTAAATCTTCTGGCGTCAATCCATTCGGACATCGCTTTATTACTAAATTTTCCAACAAAGTTCTTAGGGAAAAATTCGAAGAGTTTCAAAATGAGGACATCACCGCAAAGGGAAGAATCATTGCTATTAGAGGGCACGGGAAAGCAAGCTTTGTTACCATAAGAGATTTTTCATCAGACATTCAGATATATTTTAGGTTTGATACTGTTGGTGAGCAAAAATATGAGTTCTTTAAGAAAGCGATTGATATTGGCGATTTCATTGGTGTAAACGGACTTCTTTTCAAAACTCACACAGGAGAGATAACTATTGATGTTAAAGATTTTGAATTACTTTCAAAGGCAATTCGAGTGCTTCCCGAAAAATGGCATGGACTAAAAGACCCCGAGATTCGCTATAGAAAACGTTACCTTGACTTAATATCTAACAAGGACGTGCTTGATATTTTCGTGAAAAGAAGTAAAGCAATAAACGAAATGAGAAACTTCCTATCAAATGAAGGCTTTATTGAGGTAGAGACGCCTATGCTCCAACCAATTCCGGGTGGAGCAAGCGCAAAGCCTTTTGTCACTTATTATAGCGCCCTTGAGCAGAATATGTACCTAAGAATTGCTCCAGAACTTTACTTGAAAAGACTTATCATTGGAGGTTTTGAAAAGGTATTTGAAATCAATAGAAATTTTAGAAATGAAGGTATTTCAATCCGCCATAACCCAGAATTCACTATGCTTGAAGCATACTGGGCATATGCGGACTATAACGATATTATGTCGCTTACTGAAAGACTTCTCCAGCACACTACTATAGCTATCAATAGCAACCTATTTGGAGATTTTCAAGGGCAAAAAATAGACTTCACCCCTCCATTTAAAAGAATCAAATTCAACGACGCCCTCAAGGAATATTCAGGCGTAACGATCGAGGAATTGAGAAACCTCGCAAAAGCAAAAGAGATAGTAAACTCTCTTGACATAAAAATGGACAAAGCCTTCACTGTTGGAAACATCATCAATGAAATTTTTAATAAAAAAGTCGAGGAACACCTTATACAACCAACTTTCGTTTATGATTTTCCTATTGAAATCTCTCCACTTGCAAAGAGAAGTGAAAACGACCCTCACATTGTCGAACGGTTTGAGTTATTTATAGGCGGAGTTGAGCTTGCAAACGCCTTCTCAGAACTCAATGACCCCCTTGATCAGTACGAGCGTTTTGAAGCACAGATTGAAGCTAAGAAGATTGGAGAGGCGGAAACACAAGAAATGGATATTGATTACATAGAGGCAATGGAGTTCGGTTTACCTCCTACTGGTGGCCTTGGAATAGGAATCGACAGGCTCATCATGATACTCACGGGGTCAGAATCAATAAGAGAAGTTATTCTGTTCCCGCAACTCAAGAAGAAAGAGGTTAATGAAAAAGAAGGAGAGTAGCTCATTTATTTGCTCGGTTTGCGGGTACAAATCGCCGATTAAGCTCGGTAAGTGTCCAAATTGCGGAAGCTGGAACAGTTTTGTGAGTATCGAGGAAGGCGAGCCAGTTGATGAAAGTAATATCCTTCCTCTAAATTCTGATTCCGTATCGCTCAGTGAAGAGCGCCTCAAGACTGAAATTGAAGAGTTTGACAGAGTCCTTGGAGGAGGTATCGTCAAGGGCTCTATAATCCTTATAAGCGGCGAACCAGGCATAGGCAAGTCAACACTCCTTCTCCAGGTAGCGGGAGCAATTGCAACCAAAACTAAAAAGGTCCTTTATGCTTCAGGCGAGGAATCTTATTTACAAATAAGAATGAGGGCAGAGCGCTTAAATATACACACAGACAAGATACTAATTCTAACGGAGCAGGACGTTTCAAAAATCAAATCAGCAATCCGCGAAGCGAATCCTGATACTGTTATTATAGACTCCATCCAAACAATGAGCATTCCAAATGAAGAAGGAAATGCAGGTGGCGTGAATCAGGTAAGAGAGTGCACCCGTATTTTTACTGAGATCGCTAAAAGAACTGGTGTTCCTATAATTCTCGTTGGGCATGTTACGAAAGAGGGTACCCTTGCTGGCCCTAAGACAATTGAGCATTTAGTTGACGGTGTGTTTTATATAGAAGGCGCAAGAAACGATGTCCTCAGGCTATTGAGGAGCGTAAAAAACAGATTTGGCACAACCAATGAAGCAGGCATATTTGAAATGAGAGAGCAAGGACTTGTAGGCGTAGTTGACCCTACCCTCGAATTTATTTCAGAAAATGGCGAGCTCCCTATAGGGTCAGCTATAACAGCTTCACTCGAAGGCAGTTTACCAGTTTTTTTTGAGGTGCAGTCCCTTGTTACGCCTACGGTGTTTCCTATCCCTCGAAGAGTGGCAAGCGGCGTTGAATACAACAGAGTTTTGCTACTTGTTGCCGTAGTGGAAAAGAGACTACGATTAAAACTTGGGTCTTTCGATATTTACGTTAACACAATTGGTGGCTTTAAAACAGAAGATAGGTCTATGGACCTTGCTCTTGCAATGTCAATCATTTCGTCTTTCACCGAGAAGAAAATCCCTGAGAAAACCGTCATTATGGGGGAGCCAGGACTCGGTGGCGAGCTCAGGCCCACAATTGGAATAGAGAGGAAAATAAAACACGGTCTGAGATTAGGCTTTGAAAATTTTCTTATCCCGTATTTTCTTAAAGGAAAAATTGACATACCAAATGTGAACATAATGTTTGCGCGAGACATTGAGGAAGCAAAGTCACTAATCTTCTGATGAAGATAACGGCAATCATCACTGCAGCAGGAATGGGGAAAAGATTCAACGGCGGCACCGACAAGGCTTTCCTTAAAATCAATGGCGAGCCTTTAATTTTAATGTCGTTAGATGTATTCCGCGACATTCCTCAAATAGACGAAATCATTGTCACACTAAATGAAAACAACATGGCAAACGGCAAGAAATACCTTAACTTTGAGGGCGTGGTGCGCATCGTTAAGGGTGGAGACAAGCGAGCAGATAGTGTTAAGACTGCTGTTTTTGAGTCAAAAAACGATTTCGTTTTGATTCACGATGCAGTGAGACCACTTATAAAAAAAGATTTCGTTCTCAAGATAATCACCGCGCTTGACAATGCCTCTGACGGAGTAATCCCTGTTGTAGCTGTAAAATACACCATGAAGGAGAAAGATGATAATGGGTTTGTGAGAAAAACCATACCTCGCGGAAATCTTGTTGAAGTACAGACTCCACAGTTTTTCAGAAAAGAATCGCTCATTCAAGCCTATAAGAAAATATCTCTTGCAGGAATAACTGATGAGGCAATGCTTATTGAAAGTATTGGGGGGAGAGTAAAAACCGTTGAAGGGCTTGTCGAAAATATCAAAATTACCACTCCATTTGACTTTTTTATCATAAGCAAGATAATAGAACAATGGAAGAAAGAGTAGGCATAGGATACGATTCGCACAAGTTCATAAGGAAGCACAAGCTATTTTTAGGAGGAGTTTGCATACCATATAAGTTTGGCTTGCTTGGACATTCTGACGGCGATGTGCTAATTCACGCTCTTATTGATGCCCTGCTCGGTCCAGCAGAACTTCC
>JAIMJY010000053.1:6262-8063 GCA_020692945.1 Caldisericum sp.
TTTCTCTGTTGAACAAGCATCATTTTCAAATAGTGAATGTCGATGCGGTTCTCCTGCTCGAAGAACCGAAGATTGCTCCTCACTACATAGCAATGAAGGAAACTCTTTCAAACATTCTTTTAATAAACCCGCAACAAATCAGCATCAAGGCAAAAACAAACGAAGGAATGGGGTTTATCGGACGCAAAGAAGGCATTGCATCAATAGTTGTAGCAATGCTTTCTAAGAGCAATAAATTTATTCATCAAATAAATTGACAAACTGACGAGAAATTAATATTTTCAAATAGTCGAAATATAAATCAAAAACTTCTTTTATTCATTTTGGCATCCTTGCTTGATATCTAAATAATGACATTATCTTACTAAGGTTTTGGAAATAAATGTTGTAAAAATCAATTTCTGGGTTAATAGTGGAGAATAACCCTTATGTCAAAATGAGCTGTACCCTATATAAGAGAAAGCCCTCACTTTCAACTGAGGGCTTGGGCGCAAATACAAGATTGTTACTTACTTATTCAAGCTCGAATGTTACATATACGTTTACAGTAATTTCATTTAAACCCGTGCTAACTGGTGGGGCATACCCTTCTCCTCCTCCCATTCCATACGCTGCTCTGCTTTGCAACATCGATGAATTTTGTGCGAGTGGGACGTAATCGTAAGAAATCACCTTGAAGTCGCCGAGTGTTTTGTTCGCACTTTTTGCTATGGCTTCGGCCTTTTTCTTTGCATCATCAATTGCTTGTGCCATAAGAGTAATTTCTACTTCCTCCTCATTGCTCACTTTGAGAATAAAATTGTAGAAGTTGTTTGCGCCGTTCGTTGCCCCGGCAAGTATCACCTGGGAAACCTTTTCAGGAGTTGTTTTGACTGTAACATCATTTGCAGCAGTGTAACCTGTTTGTACTGCTGGTTGTTTATTATAGTCATATTGAGGGTTTACCCAAAAATTGGAAGTTTGGATATCTTTATCCATTATGCCAAGTTTTTTCAGTGAGTCGATTACTTTAACCACCGAGGCACTGTTCTTATCAAGTGCAGATTGAACAGTAACTTCTGTCGTGCTAACGCCCAATGTGACGTATGCAGTATCAGGTTTGACGTCTACCTTTGCAACGCCTGTTACGTTGACCACTTCACCTTTGAAAACTTTCGGCCCCCTCCCAAATACACCATAAAGTGAAACTGCTGAAACCAGAATGCTTACTACCAACAACCCAACAATTAAATTTTCTTTCTTCATTTTTAGATCTCCTTTTTTTTGCAGGGAAGCTCTCTATGGAGCTTCCCTGTTATTATTGCTATACTTACTTAGGATAAACAATCGTAACGGTTTTAGTGTTAGCGTCCCATTCCACTGACGCATTAAGAGCGTCAGAAATAAATCTTATCGGAACAAATGTAATGCCTGAAGAAATCGCTGGTGCTGTATCAAGATTAGACTTTACACCATTCACAGAAGCATAACCTGTGCCAATCTGAAGAATAATTTCCTTGTCTCCCAAATTTATTATTACAAGCTTGAAAACTGGATTCCACTTTACCTCTGCGCCAAAGGCTTCTGCAATGAAACGAATAGGAACAAGGGTTCTCCCGTTTACAATCTTTGGTGCTGCATCGAGTTTAACCGTTTTATCATTAACAAGGCCCGTCGTATTGCCAACCTGGATAACAATTTTCGTTTTAGGTATGAAGTTTACAGGTATACCAGCAGTAGTCTGATTGCCTGCAAGGTCTACAGCAATGACTTGAATTGAATTAAGGCCCGGAGTTGCAAGCTGTAGCGAGTAAGAAAAAGA
>JAIMJY010000150.1 GCA_020692945.1 Caldisericum sp.
CACTCCATCCCTTTGAATAGCCAGTTTCCACCCAGCTATCTGTGGAATTACTCGTGGTGACCCATATTGTGTGATTTGCCCTTTCGCTTGTTACAGAGTAATCCGGATTTGGATTTGCAAAAGTTACCCTTCCCCCTGACCAATTCCTTGGTATTATCCAACTGATGTAACCGTATGCATTGTAGTGAGTACCTGAGTAACCGCTGCAGATTCTTTGAAACCCATCTGGAAAATTGTTGAACAAGACCAAAAATAGAACAATCAACAAAAGCAAACTAACTAGGAGTTTGCTTTTCATACCTTTCTTAGAGTACATTTTCCCTTCCATATATCCTCCGTTATTTAAAATTTTATTTCTTTGTAATTGTTGTTCTTCCTCAAACAATTACTTCTCACATATATAACGTTTTTGGAGTAAAAAAGTTCCACAGAATAATTTCTCAGTTTCCATAAAAGTTTGTATAATCTCATTGTGAAGGAAATAAGTGATAAAGAGGTTTTAAAAGAGAGTCTGAATCATCCTGAAGCGTTCAGCATTATATATGAACGGTATCATGACAAAATATTCTCTCATGTGTACAAACTGGTACAGAGCGTGGAAGTAGCAAAAGATGTAACAGAAGAAACTTTCTTAAAGATGATAAAATATAGGAAGACTATTCTAAAGAGCGGAGCCCCTCTTGATAGATACATATACCGTATGTCAACAAATAAAGTATTTGATTATTTCAGAAAGGAAAAAAGACAGAGAAAAGTTGAAGAAAAACTAAACATCAGGGAAAGTATCAGGGAATATAGCCCTAACCCGTATGGAACATATGATGAAGAACTGATAGAAGCAATAAACAACCTTCCCGAAATAAAAAGAATTATCGTTATAATGTATTACTTTGAGGAGAAAAATATTGAGGAGATCGCATTAATTTTAAATAAAGGAAAATCCACCATAAGTGAGGTATTAAAAGAAGCAAGAAAAGACTTATATAAAGCACTACGGAAAAAATTTGGTGAAAAAGCGTAATATATATAGAGGAAGATATTATGGATGACGAAAGAATAGACAAAAAACTTAGAGAGCTTAAATGGAAAGATGCCGATAAAAATGCAATGGAGAGGCATAAAAAAGAATTTGAATCAACCCTCATCAGGTACGTAGCAGAGGAAAATGAAAAGGAAAATAGAAAAAAGAAAACGCGTTTTTCATTCATATACGCAGTGATTGGGGTTCTAGTTTTTATCTCTCTTTTCTCTCTAAACAGGTACATGCAAAGGCAAACATTTTACCAGCTTGTAATGAAAAATCCTACGGAAACAAAGATATACGATGATATGATGATGCAACCGTCTTTCAAAATAAAAATAAATAAAATAACGGAAGACAAGAAACTTGGCATATTACACTTATATACCAATGTTCAGAACTCCATTATGGTGGTAGATTCGAAAGAAAAAGAAATAATAGGCGTAGGAATCCCCCTCTACGATTACGACAGAAGCATACATAAATACCAGTCCCAGATAGTTTTTCTCACTGATTCAGAGAAAAACAAAGCAAAAGAAATTGCACTGAACAGTGCTTTTAATAAAAGGTTAAGCGCGAAATCAGTTATAGTGAAAAACCCTACCGTGTATATGCTAAGTTTTGAGAAGGAACTTCTCTACAGAGTGGCGGCAGTAAAAGTTACTCTTCCTGATGAAAAAATCACCACCGTATTCGTGGATCTAACAAGAAACAGAATACTTGAT
>JAIMJY010000151.1 GCA_020692945.1 Caldisericum sp.
TCTTGTTTGTTCATATTTTCCATCCGATTTTTTCTAAATTTTTATTTATTTCCTCGTCTAATTTTTGCCCTTCTTTCATCTGTCCTGCAAGTTCTGTTGTAAGTCGTTTCATCTTTTCATCAAACACTTCCGGATCTTCTTCCTCTTCTTCTGCTCCAACATATCTGCCTGGCGTTAGGATGTGCTCATTCTTTCTTATTTCCTCTAAAGAAGCAGATTTGCAAAAGCCAGCAACATCTTCATATTTTAGTTTGTTTTCCCCCCTCCAAGCATGGTAAGTTTCAGCTATTCTTTTTATCTCTTCATCAGTTAATTCTTTATGCCTTCTATCAATCATTACACCTATTTTACGAGCATCAATAAAAAGTATTTTCCCCCTTCTATCCTTAAATTTATGGTTTTTCCTGTCGCGGGCAACAAACCAGAGACATGCAGGAATCGTCGTGTTATAAAATAGTTGAGATGGCAGAGCAATTATGCAATCAACCAAATCATTTTCAACAATATTTTTACGAATTTTTCCCTCATTTGAAGTATTTGAAGATAAAGAACCGTTAGACAGAACAAAACCAGCAATTCCAGTCGGTGCTAAATGATAGATAAAGTGCGAAACCCATGCAAAATTGGCATTTCCAGTTGGAGGAACTCCAAACTTCCACCTCATATCTTCCCTTAACAAGTCCCCTTTCCAGTCAGAATCATTAAACGGCGGATTGGCAAGGATAAAGTCCGCTTTCAAGTCCTTATGGGCATCATTCAAAAAGCTTCCTTCATTATTCCATTCTATCTTTGCATCAATTCCACGAATAGCAAGATTCATTTTTGCAAGCCGCCATGTTGTCTGATTGCTTTCCTGCCCGTAAACTGAAATATTTCCTATTCTTCCGCCGTGTTCCTGAACAAATTTCTCACTCTGGACAAACATCCCTCCGGAACCGCAGCACGGGTCAAATATTCTGCCTTTGTACGGCTCAATCATAGAAACAAGCAGTTTAACAATACATTTAGGAGTATAAAATTGTCCGCCTTTCTTTCCTTCCGCATCTGCAAACTGACCTAAAAAGTATTCATAAACCCTTCCGAGAATATCCTTACTTCTGCTTTCTCGGTCACCTAAACCAATAGTCCCAATCACATCAATTAACTCCCCTAATCTTTGCTTGTCTAATGCCTGACGAGTATAATTTTTGGGAAGAACACCTTTCAATGACGGATTATCTTTTTCAATTCCATCCATTGCATCATCAATCAGACTACCTATATTTGGCTGCTTCGCATTCTTTTGCAGGTAATCCCATCGTGCTTTAGTAGGGACCCAAAAAATGTTTTTTGCTGCGTACTCATCTCTGTCTTCTATAATCTCGTATCTTTCTACTGGTTCTCTAACATAAAATGGATTTTTTGGATCAGAATATCCGTTTTCAATATCTTTTCTTGCATCCTCAAAAGCGTCTGAAATGTATTTCAAAAAAATTAAACCGAGAACAACATGTTTATACTCGGCAGCATCCATATTGCTTCGCAATTTATCCGCCACCTGAAAAAGTTTTTGTTCAAAACCCAAATTTGCACCATTATTTGTCATTTTTATATTTATGAGTTGCTTGTGTTATTTGGAGAAATTTAATTACTATCGTAAACAATTTAATAAACAAACAAATACTATATATTTTGCATCAATATATTCATCAGCTCAATTTTTTGATTTATTGAATTTGTTTTGTTAAATTTATGACTCG
>JAIMJY010000054.1 GCA_020692945.1 Caldisericum sp.
CCTTTGGAAGTGGGACTTATCTCATACAACAAAACCGTGAAAGTAATTTTAATATTGACTAATTGTATAAAATGGATAAAATTTTAAGAGAGTAGCTAATAAATAGAAACCGTCTTGTTATTAGAAAGGAGTAATCATGGAAGAAGGTTTAGAAGAAAAATTACTTGTTAGCAAAAGAAAAAGGAAGATAAAGGAATCCCTTACAGGCTATACCTTTATTGCCCCAGCGCTATTAATTCTTCTCATTTTTGCAATATTCCCAACGCTTTATGTTTTTTATCTGTCAACGTTCAATTGGAGTATGATTGGCCCAAAAACGTTCCTTGGCTTGCAGAATTACATAAACCTTGTTTTCAGGATGCCCTATGCCAAAGATTTTTGGCATGCAGTATTTGTTACGCTTGAGTATGTTGCAATAAGTGTTCCAATTGCACTTTCTCTCTCTTTATTTTTAGCTATGCTTCTTATGAAGCCAATAAAACTAAGGAGTTTCTTTAGGCTTGGTATTTTTATTGCCTACGTTACTCCTTTCGTAGCAACGTCAATCGTTTGGATGTGGATATTCAATAGTGATTATGGACTTTTAAATTCATTGTTGAGGGCACTTCACTTACCACCATCCACGTGGCTTTTGGGTTTTCCAAGTGCTCTTTTTGCAATTGTCATCTATACGGTGTGGCATGATGTGGGATACTCAACAATACTTTTTATGGCTGGTTTAACAAGTGTCTCAAAAGAGCTCCAGGAAGCTGCACAAATTGATGGAGCCACCGACATACAAGTATTCAGGCGCATAACGTGGCCGCTACTTTCCCCGACGACATTCTATATTTTCGTCATCTCTCTGATCGGTGCTTCCAAAATGTTTACCCCTGTGCTTGTTCTAACCTACGGTGGTCCCTACGGCTCAACTCAGACAATTGCATTCCTATTGTACCATGAAGCTTTCTCTAATTGGAACACAGGCTTTGCAAGCTCAATTGCAGTTGTGTTATTTGTAATTATTTTCATCATAACTATGATTCAGTTTAAGTCAACAGGGAGAAAAGTATTTTATTCGGGTGAAGGAACAGAAGGAGAGGCAAAATGAAAAATACGAGACTAAGAAAATCTTTTTTTTGGACGTATTTAATTTTAACCATCGTTTTAATTATTGTGATTTTTCCTTTTTACTGGATGATTGTCACATCGTTGAGTAAGCCAGAGAATCTTTTTAGAGTACCACCGAAACTTTTGCCTGACTTCAACTTTAAAAATTACTTAGACATGTGGCACAACTCTCCTGAAGGAGTCTCCTGGTGGAGGTACATAGCTAACACAATTTTTGTCGCCTCAGTAACCACCCTTTTATCTTTGATTAACTCGTCACTTGCAGGATTTGCTTTTGCTAAAATCAAGTTCCCTGGTAAATCCAAACTATTCATGTTCATCTTGGGTCTAATGATGATCCCTGGGGAGCTGCTGCTAATCCCAAACTATGTAACGTTATCAAGAATAAATTGGCTCAACTCTTATCAAGCACTTATAATTCCTTTTGGAGCAAGTGTTTTCGGTATTTTTCTCACAAGGCAAGCTTTCAGACAAATACCGGACGAACTATGGGAAGCAGCTCAAATTGACGGCTGTTCAATCGGAAGATATTTCTGGTCTATTGCAATGCACATCATCAGGCCAACACTATTGGCGTTAGCCTTGTTTGTTTTCCTTGGAAGCTGGAACGCCTTCATGTGGCCTTTGATTGTTAACACTACTTCGAAATATATGGTTCTTGAGGTAGCGTTGTATTCATTTATTGGAGCTGAAGGAACAAACTGGAATCTCCTTGCTGCAGCAGCCACAATGGCAACGATTCCTGTATTAATAATTTTCCTAATATTCCAGAACCAGTTCATCGAAGGAATTTCAAGAGGAGCAGTAAAGGGTTAACAGAATAATCTTGACTAAAACAGGTATCCTATATATAATTCAGTTGCTGGAAGAACAGGCAACATAAGCCGGGCTCAAAGGGCAGCATACGTTTTACTACAGGACTTTCAGAAAACCACTTTATAAGGAGATATAAAATGCGTTTTAATGCCTGGCTTTTGAAGAAATTTTTTAAGGAAGAACCTTCAAGGGAATCAATAGGTTATCTTGAGGCATGGGTAAGTATCGTTGGGAACGTTCTTCTATTTGTTGTAAAACTTTTAATGGGACTTGCAATAAACAGTTTATCACTTATTGCTGATGCCTTTCATTCTCTTTCAGATGTGCTGACTTCGGTCGTAGTAATTATTGGATTCAAAATTGGAGGCAAGCCCCCTGATAAAGAGCACCCTTTTGGCCATGGAAGGGTAGAAACAATAGCAACCCTCATAATTGCATTTATGCTATTTATTGTTGCATACGAACTTGGGAAAGACGCTGTTATCAGAATAATTTCGCCGAAAAAGGTTGATTTTAGCTATATAGCTGTTACTTTTATGATTGCATCAGCAGGTTTTAAGGAATGGATGGCAAGTTTTTCAATTTTCCTTGGCAAGAAGATTAATTCATCTTCGCTCATTGCAGATGCTTGGCATCATAGGAGCGACGCTATCGCCTCTTTGCTTGTTGGCCTTGGCTTAATTTTTATGAGGTTTAACCTTTACTTCATTGATGGAATCCTCGCAATTGGAGTAGCAGTTCTCATTGGGTGGGTCGCAGTAGAACTTTCTATTTCTTCCTCTAATACGCTTGTAGGCGTAGCACCTGACCCGAAACTTATCGACAAAATTAGAGAAGTTTCGCTATCAGTGAATGGTGTTATAAACGTTCATGATATTTTTGTTCATGATTACCAAACGAATAAAGTTATCTCTTTGCATGCTGAAGTAAATGATAATTTATCGGTAGACGAAGCGCACAATATTGCAACGAATGTTGAAAACAAAGTTAAAGAAGTAGCTGGAGCCTTTTCCGTAATAGCACATGTTGACCCAAATGAAAGACAAAAACGAGATCAAGTAAAAGAAAATTTGAAATAATACCGTTTAAATAAACAAGAACAGAACTGGTATTAAAAGGGGAGTGGAATTATGAAATGGATTACAAGAGCCCATGTTCATGTCGACAGAGTTGCATGTCCCTGGCTTATCGAGAGATTTATCGATTCTGATGCAGAATTTATGTTTGTTGCACCGACACTTGTAAAGAAAGTTGCAGAAGTTGAAAATGCGATACCATTTGACGCCGAAGGTGTAGAACTTGGACATAAAGACGGGCACTGCAGTTTTGTTACAATCATTGAGAAATATGGTTTGAAAGACCCCGTCCTTCATAAAATTGCAGAAGTTATAAATGCAGCAGATACCGGCAATCTTGATAAAGATCCTTATGCACCCGGGCTTGAAGCAATTGCCTCTGGGTTTTCCCTTATGTTCCCTGATGACTATGAAAATCTTGAAAACCAATTTTTAGTCTATGATGCACTTTACGCATTTTTGAAATTGCAATTGGCAAAAGAAAAGGGTAAATAACATTAGCATGAACTCTACAAAAAGAAACCTATTAAAGGGTATAGAAAACTTTTTCGGCTTAAACAAAACAATACTCACCATGCTTATTATGGTGATATTCCTCGGGCTTGGTGAAAAGATGGCAGAAAGGTTCCTCCCTCTGTATATAGTTGCTCTCGGCGGTTCAACAATATTCGTTGCATTCCTCAATGGGATGGACAACCTTTTGAGTGCGCTTTACTCATTCCCCGGAGGGTACCTGAGCGATAGAATTGGCTACAAGAAATCTTTGATTGCTTTCATCGTAATGGCAATGATAGGCTACCTTATTGTAATAATCTTCCCTGGATGGAAAGCAGTGCTTGTGGGTGCTGTATTCTTTATTTCCTGGACTGCAATTTCCCTTCCTGCAATTATGAGTCTTGTTTCAAAATCCGTAAAAAAGGAAAAACAGACAATGGGAGTTTCACTTCACTCACTTGTAAGAAGAATCCCCATGGGACTTGGGCCTATTCTCGGAGGAGTTTTAATCGGAGTTTATGGAAAAGTACCTGGAGTTAAAATTGGCCTTGCCTGCGCGTTTGTTCTCGCTATACTATCCATAATTTTTATAAGGCACTTTATGGCAGAGGATACTGAAATTAAGGGAAAAGGAATGAGCATTAAAGAATCTTTTTCTGGTATAAATCCCGATCTCAGGATGCTGCTTGTTTCGGACATACTCATAAGATTTGCAGAACAAATCCCTTATGCGTTTGTTGTACTCTGGGTAGTTGATAACCTCCACTTCAGCGCCTTTCAATTTGGTCTACTCACAGGTATTGAAATGGCAACTGCAATGGCTGTTTACATTCCCATAGCATACCTTGCCGATAAATACGGCAAAAAACCATTTATAGCAATAACTTTCGGTTTTTTTACAATATTCCCTCTGTTCATATACTACTCGAGAACTTTTGAAATGCTTATCTTTGCTTTTATCATAAGAGGGTTAAAGGAGTTTGGAGAACCTACAAGAAAATCGTTGATCCTCGACCTAGCCCCAACCGATAAAAAGGCTTCAACGTTCGGCACCTATTATCTTATGCGCGATGTAATAGTTTCGATTGCTGCATTCTCTGCAGGATTTCTCTGGAATATAAGCCCAAAAGCCAACTTTATGACTGCTTTTGGCTTTGGGGTCTTAGGAACAATAGCGTTTCTAATATTTGGCAAAGAAGCTAGAACAACAAATGCACAATAAAAAATTTATATCAAATAACTGCATTGAAACAACTCATGGAAGCAAGAATTACACCATACTACAAAGTACTTTTGCTATTTTCACAAGAAAAATATCTTTCACTGACGATGAATATATTATTGCTACTCAACTTTCTGAGCCTTCTTACATATCTCTTTTATCTGCTCTTAATTTTCACGGACTTGTGCAGCAAATTCCTAAAAACATACAGTGCATAAACCCTATGAATACAAGAACATATAATGCTTTAGGGATAGAATATCATAAAATTTCAAGGAAACTTTTCTTTGGATACAAAGCATATAAGAAAGGCGATAATTATATTTTCGTTGCAGATAAGGAAAAGGCTCTGACAGACGGGCTATACCTAGGACAAATCGATGAATCTTTATTGAAAGAAATAATCAAACAGCTTGATATCAAAATGCTTTTGAAATACTCAAGAAAATTCAGCAAAAAGGTTCAGAAATTAGTAAAGGAGACTTCAAAACAATGATAAACAAAAATGACCTCATAAAAATAGCCAGATTATATGGAATGCATCCATGGCAGCAGGAAAAACATTACATTCAATCGTTAATTTTAGTTACTATTGGGGGAAGAGCCAGTTGTTCTGAAAGGTGAAACATACCTATGGTTTTTCAATAATTTGCCAAGATTCTCGGAAGACCTTGATTTTACAGTATCAGGCAGATTAAGCAAAAATCTACCAGAGACAATTTCTGAATCACTTCAATTCTTTGGGTAGGAAGCTCACTTAAATAATCTCAGACAACGAAAAAACTCTTTCATTTTATGTATTCTTTTACTATTTTACTTCCGTCGTTCAATGCCATTGAATGACTAGAATGGTTTGAAAATGGTGTGGAACAGGAAACAGAACCTCTTGCAAAAGCTATACTTAAGTACTTTTCTGATTTAGATCAACTCTTATTCCCCTTAAAATATGCCCTCCCGTTCTGAAAAGAGGTGTTCTCAAAATTTAATAAATTGAAACCTAAGTATTGCCATTCTCTTAATTCTTTAACTAAAATGTTCCAACTATTTTCCACGTAGTCCAACAAGTGCAATCAATTGGCCCTGTGAAAGGATAAAACTTAAGTACCAAGTCTAACCGTGGAGGATACACCCAAACTCTTAGTGCAAAGCTTGTTTCCTGTACGGTGCATGTCCAGGCGAGCCCGTCCAATGGGACGATGCCAGCGCCCGGCCGGCACAACCTCCGCATAAGGTATTTTCATGTATTGCCCGAGGCACCATAATGCGTTGTCATCGCTCACGTCATTACTTACTTCATTCGTTGTTTCGAGGCAGGTAAGAAACTTTGTAATAAAATCTTCAAGTGTTTTTCCTGTTTCTCCTTGATAAGCTTCCATCTGTAATGTTTGTAAGTATTCACGAGGCGAATAGCCTATTTCTAATTGTCTTCTACCTCCCACTGTCCTTCCTTGGCCTTGCCCGGGCATAATAGGTAAACTTTCCACTAATCCCGCAGACCAGCCAGGAATGGCACAAATGCGTCCGTTATTCACTACCTCTAATTTGGTCTGTCCTCGATGATTAGTAGAATATTCTTGAGGAAAATATACCAGCTCGTCTGTATCTATTGCCTGCCGTAAAGTTTCCCATACCCAGACCTGTTTTTCGGTATTGACGCGAACAGGCATTAAAGGGTCAGAAGCAGAACGTCTGGTTTGATATATTTTTCCTTCTGCTGCGTGTTTAAGAATGCCAGCTTTCATTAGGTCAAAAAGACGCGGTAATGGCATAGCCATTGGGGTTAATTCTAAACGATTAAATCCTTGTCGCATTTTCCTATCAACCAATTCCTTATTGCGTGTAAATACTTTTTGCAGCTGTTCTTGAGTTGGTACAGGATACTCTTTTCCGTCAATTCCAATCACCCCTAAATTTTCGGATCGTGGAAGAAGGGTTAAAATTCCTGTTCGGCTCAATGTCGTAATGACGCGAGTGTACTCCTTCTCAAGAGGGAATAATCCTTCGGAGGGACGAGCACCTTCTAATTGTATTGTTCCATTAATCGTCTGTTTAGTCATACAACCTATTATACCATTTCTGTTTACAATACTCTCTCGGTTCCAATGCTTGAAATAATCCGACCGCACAAACTGAGTAAAAGTTCCACACTTCTTCTACTCTGCTCCAGCAATTCCAATAATCTTTTCTTCATTACTCAATTGCAATCCATGATTAGAATTAGGCTGGTAAGACAGTTTCTTCAGTTCAAATTCTGATTTGGTTTCCACCACTTCTGCTTCTATTCCTTCTACATCAAGTAACTGGTGAGCCTTTAGCCTGTGAAATCCATCAATGAGAATGTTGTTCTGATTGATTTTCCCTCCTGCAGAGTCAGTCACATTCAAAAAGAACAGTCCAGTATTTCCTTTAAAATATGAATAGTTAAAGAGGTATAGTGAAGAAAAAATTAAACTCAGCAGAAGAAACCATTTAACAAACTTTATAATTTTATTTTTCAGTTTAGCCTTCCTCTAATGAATGATTTATTTATATTTTTCCTTTCTTAAAATTTTAGTTTTAAACTTTTTTATCACTTATTATTCTTATATCGCTATTTTCTTTTTTTCAAACCCCTTTCTCACTATGCAATATATTAATCATAGGATTAGTTGATAAAACAAAATTAATCGAAACTATAATTGCACTTCTGGTTTAAATTGTAAATGTTCAGAGCTAGCATTCTACATTATGTAGTTAAAAAGATTTTGTTGTGTCTGGATAGTATAAATTCTATAAAAGTTCAACCAAGTAAGTTCTGGTACTACTTTGGTGGAGATGAAGGGCCTTATACCGCCACACCTTACCTTATTGAGCTTTCAAGAATCATAGGGTAGTATGAGTTCCCTTAGCACTCATACTGGTGTTGTTTGATGCCATTGATTGACTAGAATGGTTTGAAAATGGTGGGGCACAGGAAACAGAACCTGGTTCAAAGGCTATACATAAGTAGTTTTCTGGTTTAGAGCAACCTTAAACTACAAAAAAATATTTGATGAAGGTTAACTATCAAAAAAGCCCCTTGCTTTCTTTAAAAGGGTTGACTGTTGAATTAAATTAATAGTTTTTATGGTG
>JAIMJY010000152.1 GCA_020692945.1 Caldisericum sp.
TCTTTTCCTTGTGAAGCAAGTGGCTCACAAGGCCCGCTTGAACTTCATCTCTTCATCCTTTATTTTCTCAAAAAAGCGAAAAATCTTCGAAAATATCCTTTGGCAAGCTCAAACCCCGAAGATCTCAAAAGCCACGTCAATATCAAATAAACTATTCCAACAAAAATTACTATAATCCCGAACCTTAAAAGAGCGGTTAAGAATCCTGCACTCTGTGGAATAAACCGCTTCAAAATTAATGAAAGAACGCCAGAAACTGTCGAGGCAAAAACTATCTTCAAAAGTTCTAAATAAATTTCATGCGAACTTATCCCGCTTACATAGTGCTTTTTTCTAAAACTAAACGCATAAAGTACCAAAGCAGTAAAAGTGGCGATTGTAGTTGCAAGAGCAATTCCTGAAACTCCCCAAAGCCTTGCAAAAATAATATCGAGCACAATATTAATTCCTGCAGTAACAAGACTTATATACATAGGTGTTTTTGTGTCCTTAAAAGAGAAAAATGCATTATGAAAGATAGAGTTGAATGAAAGCGCAAACAAACCCACAGAATACATCGCAACGCAACCTGCCGTAAGATTTGTTGCCGACACATCAAACGCTCCCCGCTCAAAAAGGAGCTGAACAATCGTATGCGAGAACACAACAAAAAGCACCGAGATAGGAATCATTATATAAGCAAGAGAAAACAGAGACTTTTCAAAAAGGCTTGAGTAGTTAGCATTATCCTCTTTCACGACGTAAGTTGAAAAGCTGGGATATACAGAAACAGAAATTGAAGTTGCAAGAAGCCCATACGGAATAAGAAAAACTCTCTGGGCAAAGTTTAACGCAGAAATTGAGCCATAAGACAAGAAGGACGCTACAGTTTTATCTATTATTTGATAAATAATACCGATGCCACTTACTACGACTATTGGGAGCATAAGTTTCACAAATTCAGAAATTTCATCCCATCTAATTTTACGAACCTCAAAAATATCAAAGAATTTCCACCTGTATCTTAAAACAAAAAACATACCAAAGAAAAGTAACAATCCAAAAAGATTCTGTCCCAGAGCCCAGCTTCCAATCCCCATAAGAGACGAAAGAAGAACAAGAGATAATGGAATAAGCATATTGCTGATTAAACCAATAAAGGCAGGGTAAAGAAATTGTCCCTCAATCTGAAATAGTCCTGTAAAAAGCCCACTCAAGACCATCATAAAACCATATGGAGTAAGGAATTTCATAAAGTTTGAAGCAAGTGCAAGACGCTCTCCTGTAAATCCAAACGCAACGATCTTTATAAAGAAGTTGCTGAACAGAACAAGAAAAAGCGAAACAATTGCAAGCACAACTGAAAAGATAAAGAAAATTTGATTCACAAAGATTTTTGCATCGCTAATACTTTTTGTCTTTTTCTCTGCATACTCCCGGATAACAACCGTTTGTATTCCTCCTGAGAAAAGCCCAAGAATCATTGAGGGAATAAGCATTGCAATGACAAATGCATCAGTTTGAGCAGTAGCGCCAAAATATTTTGCAACAAGCACTTCTCTTGCATAGCCAACAATTTTACTCAAGAAAGTGATAGTTGTAATAATGATTGCCGCTTCAGTAATCGTTTGCCTTTTCAAAATTCTAAATTCCTTGATTCGCGAAAACAAATTTGCCTCCAGTAATATATCTAACCTTCATTTTAGCAGAAATTCCGTTTTTGTCATTGCTATGT
>JAIMJY010000055.1 GCA_020692945.1 Caldisericum sp.
CTTAGGAAGAACGCAGATTAGAGAGGAGTAAATATGTTTAGGAAGAGTACAGATTACAGAGGAGTAAAGGAGTGATTATGGGTATGACAGTTGTTCAAAAAATACTTGCAAGGGCAACAAACCAGAAAACTGTTGAAGTGGGAGATGTTTTGGAACCTAAGGTTGATGTTGCAATGTCCCACGAAAATGCCGCTCTCGTAATAAATCAATTTCTTGAAATTTATAAAGATACAAACCTTGAACCAAAGGTCTTTAACCCTGAGAATATAGTCATAATATTTGACCATAGGGTCCCTGCTGAAAGCTCAAAGACCGCAACAAACCAGAAGAGGATAAGGGAATTTGTCTTAAAACAAGGGATAAAAAAATTTCACGATATAAGGTCAGATGAAGGTGGTATCTGTCACCAGATACTTCCTGAATTTGGTTATGTGAGACCAGGTTATGTTGTTGTTGGAACTGACAGTCATACAACAACTCATGGTGCTCTGGGGGCATTCTCATTCGGGATAGGTGCAACTGAGATGGCAAGTGTCTGGGTATTAGGTGCTGTACTTAACGTAGAAGTTCCCCCAACAATAAAAGTAATTGTAAATGGAAAATTATCTAAATATGTCCTACCAAAAGATATAATACTTTATCTTATTGGTAAGATAAGTGCTCAGGGTGCAAATTATAAAGTTATTGAGTTCCATGGTGATACTATAAAGAATATGTCTGTTTCAGGTAGACTTACTTTATGCAATATGTCTGTTGAAGCAGGCGCAACATCAGGCATTGTTCCTTCTGATGAAGAGACAATCAGGTATTTAAGGGAAGAGGCAAAAGTGAAAGAGAGGATTGATATAATGACACCGGATTTGGATGCACATTATGATAGTGTTATTGAGATTGATGCATCTAAAATTTCCCCACAGATAGCCTGTCCACATGAAGTTGACAATACAAGACCTGTGAATGAAGTTGAAGGTACAAAGATAGATCAGATTGTTATAGGTTCTTGCACAAATGGCAGACTTGGTGATATTGAAGTTGCTGCAAAAATACTAAAAGGAAAGAAGATTGCAAAAGGTGTGAGAATGCTTGTATTTCCTGCATCCTGGCGTATTTATCGTGAAGCGTTGAAAAAAGGATATATCGAGACACTTGTAAACTCAGGGGCAATAATTATGAATTCAGGTTGTGGTTGTTGTCTTGGTGTTCACGAAGGGGCACTTGGAGATGGTGAAGTTGCCCTCTCAACAACGAACAGAAATTTTAAAGGAAGGATGGGAAATCCAAATGCAGGAGTTTATCTTTGTTCACCAGCTGTTGCAGCTGCAAGTGCAATAACAGGTCTTATAACAGACCCAAGGAAAGGAGGAAGATAATATGCCAAAAGTTGTTCTTAAACTTATTGATGATATTTCTACGGATACGATATACCCAGGGAGGTTTATGGCAACTGTTCTCCCAGAAGAAACACCACAGTTTGCATTTGCCGATAATAAAGAATTTAATACAAAACTTAAAAATAACGAAATTCCAAAAGGTAGTACAATTGTTGCTGGTAATAATTTTGGTTGTGGTTCTTCAAGGGAACAAGCCGTATCATGTTTAAAAGGATATGACTTTATAATTATTGCAAAGGGTTTTGCGAGGATATTTTTACAGAATGCTATAAATCTTGGGTTAAGGGTGATAATATCACCTGATATAGAAGCAGATGAAGGTGATGAGATTGAACTTCTAAGGGAAGAGGTAATAAACAAGACAAAAAGTAAAAGATTTAAGATAATATCACTTCCAAAGGCAAGGCAGAACATAATTGATGCAGGAGGTCTTGTCCCTTACACAAGAAAGAGATTGCGTGAGATTAAAAATAACCTGCTGAAAAAAGCGCAGGTTACAGAGGATTAAACCCGCTGAAAATATCGCAGGTTTATTATTTTCTAATCCCCGATCCTTATCAGGGGATTCCAGAGGATTAAAATGAGTTTTGAATCTTTTATAGATAAAAATAATATCTTATTGACCCTAATGCAAAAACAAAAGAGGAATTTTTTTATATATTTTTATGTGAAGTAATAATTCAATTTCATATAAGTTTTTCTCATTTATGCTCGCCGACCTCTCAATTATAGAGTTTTTAGTTTTTTTGCTTTTTGTATTAAAATATCATTGATGAAAAAAGTAATATTTGCAGTTTTATTAATTTCTTTCTTATTTGTGCTTGCAAAACCTTCTTTTGCAATTACTTGGAGCGAAGATGCTGGAGCTGAGTTAAAGAGTATGGGGCTCTTAAAGGGTTTTGCGGACGGTACGCTCAAAGAAGACAAGCTTATAACACAGGGAGAATACCTTGCTTTGCTTTCGCGGGTCTCAAAAAAACTTTCTTCTACTGACCAACGCAACCTTGTTACTCCCACAAACAGATTCGACAGATTCGTTAACAATGCTTATAGAAAGTATGTAATAATTAAAACTAAATTAGTTAATGGATATTACCAAATGCTTTCTTATCTTCCGAACTACGAAGTAATCCCTGGAATTAAAAAAGACCACTGGTTCTTTAAAGATGCAATTTACCTTAAAAGAATTGGCTTCGAATTTCCTGAGGATTTTTCCCCTGACAAGAGGGCAAGCAAGGACCAAATCTATCAATGGCTTTTTTCTGTACTGGGATACGGTGGTGTTGATATTGCTGTCCAGGGCAGCGATTTAATCAACAGCGTTCAGAAAATGGAAATCCTTTTGGTAGAGCACGAACTCTTGTTCGAGGAGTTTTCTCCGAATGCTTCTATCAAAAGAGCGGAAGTTTTTGATATTGTTCTTGATGTGCTAAAAAAATGAGTGTTAGTTTAGCCAATAGCTCCATGAAACTATTTGGCTCTTTATTAAAGCAGATCCAATAAAGGTGGTACTATGAAAACAAAACACAAGATAATCATAGGTGATTCAAGATGGATGAAAGAGGTACCGGTTGAATCAGTACATCTTATTATTACTTCTCCACCTTATTGGCAATTAAAAGATTATGGAAATGAGAAACAGATTGGTTTTAATGATACATATGAAGAATATATAAATAACCTTAATTTAGTGTGGAATGAATGTAGCAGGATTTTACATAGAGGTTGCCGTTTATGTATTAACATCGGCGATCAATTTGCCCGTTCAGTCTATTATGGGAGATATAAAGTTATTCCGATAAGGACGGAAATCATCAAATTCTTAGAAAATGCAGGTTTCGATTATATGGGTTCCGTAATATGGCAAAAGGTTACTACTTGCCATACCACCGGCGGCGCCTCAGTAATGGGGTCATTCCCGTATCCCAGAAACGGAATCCTTAAATTAGATTACGAATTTATTTTGATTTTCAAAAAATATGGTGATTCACCAAAGGTGAGTAGCGAGATTAAAGAGCAATCAAAATTAACCCAGGAAGAGTGGAATCAATATTTTACTGGCCATTGGAACTTTCCAGGCGAAAAACAAGATAAGCACTTAGCAATGTTTCCTGAGGAGTTACCATCTCGGCTTATAAAGATGTTCAGTTTTGTGGGCGATACTATTCTTGATCCTTTTCTTGGAAGTGGAACAACGTCTCTATCGGCCAAAAAGTTGAATAGAAACTCTATTGGCTACGAAATAAATGAAGATTTTTTACCAATCATAAAAGGAAAACTTGAATTAAAGCAGAGCACGATTTTTCAATCTGCAACTTTTGAGATTGTTAAACAAGAAGAACCAACAATAGATTTTAAACAAGAGGCTAAAAAATTGCCTTACATTTTTAAAGATCCGATAAAATTTGATAAGATGGTTGACCCAAAACAATTGAGATTTGGTTCAAAAATCGATAATACTCTTTCTGAAAGAGAAACTTATTATACCGTAAAAGAAATAGTTTCTCCAGAAATATTGATTTTGAACGATAGATTAAAAATCAGGTTATTGGGCGTGAAAGAAAAACCAGAAATGAATGGAGAGGCGGTTAGATTTCTACGAGAAAAAACCAGCGGAGAAAAAGTATTCATTAAGTTTGATAATGTAAAATATGATGAGAGAAATAATTTGCTTTGTTATCTCTATTTGTGGAACAAGACCTTTTTAAACTCGCACCTAATTAAAAAAGGTTTGGTCGAGGTCGATACTTCTTTTGATTATAAATATAAATCCAAATTCTTATCGGAGAGGATAGCGAAATAATGGCGAAGGAATGGGTATTAAATCAGGCAATGAACCGATGGGGATTAAGTAAGAAAAACTCTGTTGGACCAGTCTCAGAATTGATTAGAAAATGTGTCCCAAAGAAACTGGGAGATTGGGAGAGTTTTTACTACGAGAAAGTCAATCCCAAAGAATATCTGGAAGAACTTAGCAGAAAACTCTATGTGAAAATTACTGAAGTTATTCAGTATGAAGTTGCAGAAGTAACGGAACAAGATTGTATAGACTACATCAAAGATGTAGTGATTAACAGAACTTTCGAAGGTTATCAAACCGAAATTCAAACAATTTATGGTCAACTGCAAAATATTATTGGTACGTCTATAAAACCTGCACCAGATGAATGGGATAGACTCTATAATGTGGATTTCTATATACAGGTGGACGATAAATATGTCGGTTTGCAGATAAAACCTATTACTTTTGAGCATACCTTTGAGGACTACAAATGGAAAGAGATGCAGGAAACAACTCATCAGAAATTTTATGAAAAATTTGGTGGTAGAGTTTTTATTGTTTTATCTGTCAAAGTTGAAGACAAAAAAATAATCAAAAACGTTGAGGTAATAGATGAAATTAAAAGGGAAATTGAGAGACTGATTTTGGGATAGGCTGTATTAGTAACTTAGGTCCTTTACCTTTTTGTTTAGTAACTTTTTAAGGTACTGTCCGGTATAAGATTTTTGGTTTCTTGCAACTTCTTCAGGGGTTCCTGTTGCTATAACGTAGCCGCCCTTTTCTCCACCTTCTGGTCCAAGATCTATGATATGGTCGGCTGATTTTATTACATCGAGATTGTGCTCTATGACTATAATGGTATTGCCTGCCTCAACGAGTCTGTTCAGAACATTGATTAGTTTATGTACATCTGCAAAATGGAGTCCCGTCGTGGGTTCGTCAAGGAAATAAATTGTCTTTCCCGTGCCTCGCTTTTGAAGTTCGTAAGAGAGCTTTACTCTCTGGGCTTCTCCTCCGGAAAGTGTTGTTGCGGATTGCCCTAGTTTGATATAGCCAAGACCAACATCGTCAAGCAATTGAAGTTTTCTTCGTATTGATGGAATGTTCTCAAAAAATTTAAGAGCTTCCTTTACACTCATGTCGAGGATATCAGCAATGCTTTTGCCTTTATATTTAATCTCGAGAGTTTCTTTATTATAACACTTACCGTGACATACCTCGCAGGGAACGTACACATCTGGAAGAAATTGCATCTCTACGCGGATATAGCCATTACCTTCGCACGCTTCGCATCGTCCTCCATACACGTTGAAGCTGAATCTCCCTGCTTTGTAACCGTGAGCTCTTGCATCAGGAAGGCTCGCAAATATCTCTCTTATTGGTGTGAACATTCCTGTATATGTTGCAGGGTTTGAGCGCGGCGTTCTCCCTATGGGTGACTGGTCTACTATTACTACCTTATCCACATACTTCGAACCGTCTATCCTGTCATAGTCACCTGGCCTTTCTTTTGACCCGTAGGTTTCTTTGGCAAGTGCTTTCCAGAGTACATCCTGAATAAGGCTGCTTTTTCCAGACCCCGAAACACCTGTAACACAAATAAATGTATGAAGTGGAAAATCTACATTTATGTTTTTTAGGTTGTGCTCGGAAGCTCCGTAAATCGTGAGTTTCTCGCCTGTTCCTTTTCGGCGTTCCTTCGGAACGGGTATTAATATTTCCCCTTTTAAATAACTCCCCGTTATTGACCTTGGCTCTTTCATTAAATCTTCCACTGAACCTGATGCAATAATGTATCCACCGCTTTCGCCTGCGCCAGGACCGACATCTATTATGTAATCTGCATTTCTGATAGTTTCTTCATCATGCTCAACTACGAGGACCGTGTTTCCTAGGTCTCTGAGTTCCTTGAGAGTGTTAAGCAACTTATCGTTGTCGCGTGAATGCAAACCTATAGAAGGTTCGTCAAGCACATAAAGAACTCCAACAAGCTTTGAGCCAACCTGTGTTGCAAGGCGTATTCTCTGAGCTTCTCCTCCTGCGAGTGTTTCTGAGTGCCTGTCTAAAGAAAGATAGCCCAATCCGACATCGAGTAAAAATTTCAATCGCGTAGTTATCTCCTTAATTACTTGAAGTGATATTAATTTTTCTGATTGGGAAAGCTTATTGTAAAGGTTAGTGAAAAATTCGTAGGATTTCTCAATCGAAAGCGCAGTGACGTCTACGATGTTCATATCTCGAATTGTCACAGCTAGAGCTTCTGGTTTGAGTCTTTTTCCGTGGCAAATAGGGCACTCAATGCGCCGCATTAATTTCTCATATTCTTCCTTCATTCCTTCCGAAGTTGTTTCCGAGTATCTTCGCTTAAGGAGGGGGATTACTCCTTCGAAATGAACGTTATAATTAAACTCTCTGCCATCTTTATTCTTTAGTTTCATTGGGATGCGCTCATCCATTCCATACATTATTAAATTTTGTTCATCGTGAGAGAAATCTTTAAGTGATTTGAAAGTATCTATACCATTTGCTTTGGCTGTTTCGATTATAATTTGATACGAATACGTGTCAAGACCCCTAAAACCTGGTATCTCTATTGCTCCTTCAACAAGAGACTTGTTCCAATCTCGTACTATTAAATCTGGATCTGGTTCAATTTTGAAGCCAAGACCCGTGCATTCCGGGCATGCACCGAACGGGCTGTTGAATGAAAAAAGCCTTGGCTCGATTTCTTCCATGCTAAAACCACATACAGGGCAAACGAATTTTTCTGAAAAAAGGATTTCCTTTTCAGAATCTACAAGGAAAACTTTTACAATCCCATCTCCCTCATTTAGAGCAAGCTCTATGGAATCTTCAATTCGTGATTTATCAGCAACAGACACTTTGACTCTATCAACAACAATGTCGATGTTGTGCTTTTTATTCTTGTCAATAGGGATATCTTCGTCAAGTGCATAGAGATTTCCGTCAACTTTTACTCTTGCATAGCCTTTTTTAATAAATTTCTCAAAAAGAGATTTGTACTCTCCTTTTCTTCCTCGGACCACAGGAGATAGAATTTCAATCTTTTTATCAAGGACCTGCTCAAATAGGTGGTCGACTATTTCATCTGGGGTTTGCTTTCTGATGGGCGTACCGTCGTTTGGACAATGAGGAATTCCAATACGGGCAAAAAGTAACCTCAGGTAATCGTAAATCTCTGTAATCGTACCAACGGTTGAGCGAGGGTTTTTACTTGCGCTTTTCTGGTCGATTGCGATAGCCGGGGAAAGTCCCTCTATGAAATCAACATCAGGTTTATCCATTACTCCAATAAATTGTCTGGCATAAGCAGAAAGAGACTCAACATATCTCCTTTGCCCTTCTGCATAAATTGTATCAAATGCAAGAGATGATTTCCCAGATCCCGATACGCCAGTAATTACTACGAGCTTGTTTCGAGGTATATGAAGTGAAACATTCTTAAGGTTGTGAACCCGAGCTCCTTTAATATAAATTTCTTC
>JAIMJY010000153.1 GCA_020692945.1 Caldisericum sp.
CAAATTCAATAACTGCAATTGTAGGGCCTACTGGTTCAGGCAAAACGACCCTTGCAAAACTACTTGTAAGGTTCTTCGACCCAAAGGAAGGTAGAATTCTTTTAGATAGTGTTGATATAAAAGACATCAAATTAACTTCCCTTAGAAAAGCGGTGAAATTATTTCTTTCCGAGAATTATGTTTTTAATGGGACTTTGTATGAAAATATTACTTATGGATCAACGGATGTTAGTGAAGAGAAAATAGAGTGGGCTTTAAGTGAGGCTGCCGTAGATTTTCTTCATAAGCTTCCGTTTGGCCTTAATACTATGATTGGAGAAGGAGGCATCAATCTTTCAGCAGGAGAAGCGCAAAGAGTAGCTCTTGCAAGAGCATTAATACTTTCTCCAAAAGTTTTTATTTTTGACGAGCCTACTTCATCCGTGGACTTAGAAACTGAGGATAAAATTAATAATGCTTTTATGAAGCTTAAGAATAATAGTACAGTCATTATCATAGCTCATAGACTTTCTACGGCAAGAATTTCAGATAGAGTAGCGGTCTTAGAGAACGGAAATATAAAAGGAGTAGGAACGCACGAAGATTTACTTTTGGAGAATGATTTTTATAGAAGAATTAACTACATTCTACTGCAACAAAAATAATATTTTTGTTTTAACAAATTAGTTCACTAAAAAACTTTGTACATTTTATTGACTAAAATTGAAATTTTGTTATCATTATATAGTTACATCCTGATTTAACTTGTCAAAGAAAGTGGAAGTTAGAAAGGAGTGAGGAGGAAATACTAATATGATGAAAGTAACTAAATTCGTTAAACAGAGTGAAGTTCATAAGAAATGGGTGCTAATTGATGCTCAAGGGCAGTCAATTGGTAGGGTTGCCACTGAAGCAGCAAAGATATTGAGAGGAAAGGATAAAGCAATCTTTACTCCTAATGCAAATGTTGGTGATAACGTTATTATTATTAATGCTAAAAAGGTTAAAGTTACAGGAAGAAAGCTCACCCAGAAGATCTATTATAGGCATAGTGGATATGTAGGCAACATGAAGATGTTTATGCTAAGAGATATTTTGAATAACAAGCCTGAGTATGCTTTTGAGCATGCCGTTAAGCTTATGCTTCCAAAGAGCCGCCTCGGAGATAAATTACTAAGAGGTTTAAGAATTTCTGGAGATGAAAGCTATCCAAAGGAGCTTAAAATAGAAAGAACTATTGAATTTTCAAAGGAGGAATAAATGGATCATGTAAACTATTTAGGAACAGGAAGAAGAAAGAGCTCTATTGCAAGGGTTGTTCTTGTCCCCGGAACGGGTAAAATTAGGGTAAACGGTAAAGATCCAGAGGAGTATTTCAGCGTCAAGTCTTCGCTTATTGAAGTTTATAAACCCCTAAAGGCAACAAATCTTGCTGAGCGTTTTGACGTTAGCATAAACGTAGAAGGTGGTGGAGTAAGCGGCCAAGCTGATGCAGTAAAACTTGGCATAGCGAGAGCCATTCTCAAATACGATGAGTCCCTTAAGGCTGCCTTGAAAGCTGAAGGTCTTTTAACAAGAGATGCAAGAGAAAAGGAAAGAAAGAAATATGGTCTACACTCTGCAAGGAAAGATCGTCAGTACAGAAAGAGATAACCTGTTGAAAAAGAGTGCAGGTTTACTCTTTTCTTATTTTTCTGGAGCCTGCTCACGGAGATTGC
>JAIMJY010000056.1:0-5987 GCA_020692945.1 Caldisericum sp.
TGAGGGGTTATCCAAAGGGTTTTATCCCGAGGCAATGCCCCTCTTTCATTTTTTAACATATTGCAACTTTTCCTTCAAGTTGTTCATAAAAACAATATGAGACATAAGATTTCTATACAAAGAGGAAAATTTATCCCTGTTAGGTATCATTAATTTAAGCAATTTCTCTTTTCCTATAAGGAAGTCTACCAGACAGTAATAGTCTCCATCTCCTGCGACGATTAATGCTTTATCGTAATTTTGATATTCAATCATTGTATGTAAAACCAATTCTGAATCCACGTTACCTTTTACTTTTCCGCTTGGTAAAGTCAAAGTTGGCTTAAATATTACAATGTACCCGTCTTTTTGGAGATTAGTATATAGAGCTTGATTTTCGGGAATATAACCAATAAAAATAAAAGCCTTTTCAATGTTATATTTATCCTCAAGATATTTCCTGAATTTACAAAAATCTAATATCCATCCCTGTTCACGAATTGAAAGGTTAAGGTTTTGACTATCTATAAAAGCATGGTTCTTATTCATTGTTTTATTCATTTCCACCAATCAAATTTTTGCTCTTTTGCAAATTTTATGAATGCTTCGGCGATTTCATCAAGGTCGTCATCAAGCTTTAACTTTTCTGTTCCTTCAAAAATTCCATTTTTGGAATTTACTCTTTTGCCCTCACTGTCTACATAAATATATTCTCCTGAATTATCCTTTCCTGATTTTTTAGAAACAGCCATAAGTATTGGGTAGTCTTCAAGTGGAACTTGCCCTTCTTCCCATTTTTGCAGGAATAAAACCGAGGTTTTGGTTCCTGTGCCTTTGGCCGGGGCAGGAAGTTTAAAGGTGTTCCCTTCTAAACCAATAACTGCTAAAATTCTTGCTTTATCGAATAACCATTCTCTTACCCATTCCATATTTGTATTGTTAAAAACTCCCTGAGGCAGGACAATCGCCATCCTTCCACCGGGCCTGAGTGCATCTAGAGACCTCTCTATAAATAGCAAGTGTCTTTCGATATTTGATTTGAGTTTTCCGTTCTTTTTCGCAAATTCGTATTGCCTCAATAAACCAGTGTCTTTTATTTCACCAGCAAATGGTGGATTTGTCATAAGAATACCAAAATTTAAATATCTATATGTTTTTCTATTTTCTTCATCATTTTTTGTCAGAAGTGGTTTTAAAGAAGACCTTGCCTCCTCTGCTTGCTCTCCTACCCAATCTCTTGCATCTAATGAATTCCGCTTAAAGATATTGTGCCTCCCATCGCCTGCGATAAGCATCAATGCTTGAGAAATTCGGCGCATATTATCATCAAAGTCAATTCCATATAGATATTTGTTAGCATAATCTTTCTTACCTTCTTGAGTTGCATTTTTTAAATTGTGGTCCCATACCCAGTACATCGAATGAAGCAAAAAGCCTCCAGATCCACATGCAGGATCAATTATATATTCATCTTTCTTAGGATTAAATATTTTTACGCACATTTTGATGACGTTTCGAGGTGTAAAATACTGTCCTTTCTGTCCTTTTGAAACCTCGGTAATCAGGTGCTCAAATGCACGATCAATTATTTCAAGTTCGCTTCTTTCTGAGCCAAGAAATTTAGCCTCTTCCAAAAATGGTACACAAATTTGCAACTGTTCTGGCGTTAAATTAATTTTATCAAGTGAATTGAAGATATCTTTCCATTGATTTATAGCTCCATTGAAAAGCTCGTCATTTATTACTGCATAGGTCTTCTTAGGCTCCTTATATTGCCTGAAATGAACTTCTTTATTTCTACGAATGTTATTTGCCTGGTATTCATCGAAAAGTTTTGCGTAGATCAATTTAAAAACCTCTTCGAAAACATTAACTCCTGATTGTGCAAGAACCATTTCTTCGAGTCTTGAAATGATAAAAGATAAATCGAACTTGCTTTTAAGCTCATTATATGTTCGTTTTTCTTCAAACAAATTGTCCCATGTCTGGTTTACATTTGGAATATCCGAAAGTGTTGTTAAATATTCTTTTGGGTAGGGTCTGTATAAAATAAATTTTTGTTTTCCATTTGACCAGACTCCGCCTTCTGCACCTTCAGCACTCAGGTATGATTTTAATTGTTCTTCTGCCTTTTGAGCATCTGGCTGCTTAAGTTCGAAAATTATGTATGGTGTTATTTTATCTTCTTTATATATCACAATATCTGCAGCCTTTGTTTTAACCTCTCTTCCAAATTGCACTGACTTTTCAACTTCTATTCTATCCAAAGGGTATTTGTATTCTTGTGTTAGTTTTATTAGCCATAGTTGTCTTATAATTTCCTCTGGTTTTCTAATATTCTTGTTTTTGTCGTAAACAAAAATGTCTTTGTTTCTCTTTAGACAACGAATGTAAAATCTGCCTTTTTCTTTCTCAAATCCAGTTATTTTTCCAAGAATTTCAGTAGAGAACTCCACTAATTTAGGTTTTATTAAAGCGTCTCCAAAAACTAAACTGAATATACCATCCGAACTTATTTCTTCTCTTTGTGACTCATAAAAGTCTTCTTTCATATTAACTCCTTTCCTTTGAAACCGAAGGTGTTATTGCCTGTAATTGTTATATTGTCTAAAATTTCAATGCTTATTATTTTACCTTTTTTTGGCAAGTCTTATCTTCTTTTTCATCTTGCGTCAACCTTTGCGTCAACCCTTGCGTCAACCAGCTTTGGCTATATAATACACTGCCTTGCCCTCTCCTCTGGGTTCTATAACACCTAATTCTATCATTTTTTTGAGTTCTTTATAAGCTGCCTGACGAGAGATTTTAAACATTTCCTGGATCTCCCCACTTGTTATTTTCCCATTTGTTACTATTTTTTCCATAATCCTCATCTGTTTTTCGGTGAGGGCTATTTGAGGACCCGTTTTTTTAACTGAAAGGGATAATATTTTCTTTTTTACTTCGTTAATTGAAATTAGAACACCGTCAGTAAAATATTCTATCCATTGAGTTGTATCTAAATTGTTTTCATCCACTGATTTTAAAGCAGCGTAATATGCTTTTCGGTCAATATCATAATAATCGTCCAGAGTAAAGAAGCGCTTGATGTCAAAATCTCTAATATAAAGAATCAGGGTAGCTAAGGCTCGGGCTGTTCTGCCGTTACCATCCACAAATGGGTGAATTCTTACAAATTTATAATGTGACAAACCTGCAATTAAGACTGGATGTAATTCTATTTCCTGGTTAAATCTTCTGTAACCTGCACTCCTTTTCAGTAGGTTTATCCATCCTAATAATGCTTTTGTCAGTTGTGGTACCTTTTCTGTCTTTGGTGGCGTAAAAACTACTTCCCCGGTGAGTTTGTTTCCAACGACAACTTGCACTTTTCTGTAATTTTCTTCATCGCTTGGAAGATCTAATGTTTCTTTAGTAATATCTTTATGGAGTTTAAGCAGAAGTTTTTCTGTAACTTTGCCATCGTTTTGGTAATCTTGAATATTCTGCAAAACATTAAGATAGTTTAAGACTTCTTGTTTTTCTTTTCTCACGGCCGTAATCTTTCTGCCCAAAGCTAATTGACTTACCTCTTCTAATGTAAGTTTGTTACCTTCAATGGCTGTTGAAGAATGTGCAGAACGAATAAGAGCTTCGCGCCTTAATGAAACATCCCACTTGGGAATGATTTTTGCGTTAAGAATAACATCCCTTGCCTGAGTTATTTTTAGCAGATTGTTAACAATTCGCTGGGTATATTTGAATTTCGGCTGAAAAATTGTAGATACCTCTTTCATATTAGTTCCTTTTCTTTGAAACTGAATGAATCATTGCCTGCTATGATTATGTGGTCTAACACCTCTATGCTCATTATTTTGCCTGCCTCAACAAGCCTTTTTGTGATTTGTAAATCTCCTTCTGATGGCTCTGCTTCACCTGATGGGTGATTATGCACAAGAATTACCGAAGCAGCAAGTGATTGGATTGCCTCCTTGAAAACTTCCCTCGGATGTACAAGACTTGCGTTTAACGTACCGATTGATATGTCGCTCGTGTTAATAATGTGATTCCTTGAATCAAGCGATAAAACAAGAAAGTGTTCTTTCTTTTTGTCTTTCAATTGAGATTTAACGGCCTTTACAACATCTTTGGATGATTTTATTGTGATTTTCTTGTCTGTAGGTTCATCTTTTCTTCGCGCAAGTTCGAAGGATGCTTTAATCTGTGATGCCTTTGCTAAACCTATGCCCTGCACCTTCATAAGTTCTTCGAGTGATGCTTCAGAAATTCCTTTGATATTTCCAAATGTGCTTAAAAGCCTTGTTGCAGTAACCATAACTGATTCCCCCCTTACTCCTGTTTTCAGGATTAATGCAAGGAGTTCTTGTGTTGAAAGCGCCTCTGCACCAAATTTTTTAAGCCTTTCCCTTGGCCTTTCAGATTTTGGCAGGTCATTTATCGTGAATGACTTTTGCCTTTTATCGTTTTCTTTATCCATTCTGATTTATTTTAAACCTTTAAATATTTCTGTCAATCTTTTCAAGAGCTTTTTGGAGCCTTGACAAAACAAAAAATATCTTCTCATTGATATGGTAACAATATAGTCGTGAATTCTGCAACAATAAGCACAAGTCCAATTTTTCTCATATTTACCACCCTTTCCAAATAATTATAGCAGAACAATATTGTTTTTTTGTCGATTTATTATAATAGGGTGTAAAAAATCCTGCGAGGAGGAGCAATTGAAAAGACCAGTTGGTTTTAAAGGATTCACGATTATGTCCATTGGCCAGTTTATATCTATGGTGGGCTCTGCAATGACACAGTTCGGACTTGCAATATGGATATGGAAGCAAACAGGCAATGCAACGCCATTCAGTATTATAACTACAGCATTTTTTATTCCAAATCTTATTTTTTCGCCCATCGCAGGAGCATTTGTTGACAGATGGCCAAGGAAACGTTCACTTATTCTACCGGATTTAGCATCCGGAATCGTTACGATAATAACTCTCTTACTCTATGTGACGGGTAAATTATCGCTTCCATTCCTTTATATTTCTTCGTTCGTTTCTGGCTCTTTTAATGCCTTCCAGTGGCCAGCATACTCTGTAACAATTAGCTCAATGCTTAAGAAAGAAGAATATGGAAAAGCAAATGGGCTTTTTTCAATTACGGAAAGCGGACCTCAAGTATTAGCACCAATCCTGGCTGGCGCACTGTTGCCTTTCATAAATCTGGAAGGCATAATGACGATTGACATAGTGACATTTGTTGCTGCAATTGGAGCAGTTTTATGGGTTATAATTCCAGAAAACAAGCAAATTAAAGAGGCGCATGAGGCTCAAAGTATTCTTAAGGATTCCGTATTTGGCTTTAAATATATCTACAAGAGAAAGGCTCTACTTGCATTGCTTTCGGTATTCTTGTTAACAAACCTTTTTAGCGGAATGTGGGGTACCTTGCTTTCCCCAATGATACTTGCTAAATTCAACAATAACAGCGTAATTTTGGGGATAGTCGAATCTGCCTTTGGTATAGGCGGAATCCTTGGGGGACTTCTAATGACGGTGTGGGGTGGGACGAAAAGAAAAGTTATTTCACTTATCCTCGGAATTATGTTGTCAGCCATAGGTTCGTTGATTCTTGGCTTTGCAGGGACAGTTGTTCTTGTAGTAGCCTCGGTAATTATCATTGCAATTCCAGGAGTGGTTGCAAATGCTTCGAGCCAGGCGATTTGGCAGAGCATAGTTCCCGTTGAAATGCAGGGAAGAGTTTTTTCTGCACGCAGGTTCATCGCGCAATTTGTGGGAGTTATTCCAATGGCTTTAAGCGGACCATTTGTTGATTTCGTATTGACTAAAAGGATAGATAGTTCAACATTCTTAACGAGCATTTTTGGCGTTGGAAAAGGCGGGGCAATTGCTTTCCTTGCATCTTTGTCAGGAATACTTACTATAATTGTAACAATCATTGCGCTACTTTCTCCTCTTGTGATGAACGTAGAGAGCTCGAGTTCCGAAGAGGTG
>JAIMJY010000056.1:6100-7650 GCA_020692945.1 Caldisericum sp.
CCTCTTGTGATGAACGTAGAGAGCTCGAGTTCCGAAGAGGTGAAGGAACCTATTTAATGCAAGAATAATCCACTGAAAAAGAGTATGGGTTTAATCTTCTGTAACCCGCACTCTTTTTCAGCAGGTTATAAGGCAATATGAGAGATTTTCGTGAATCTTAAGGCCACTTCTCAATGTTATGGCCTTTTGGGGTGTTAAGTTTAACTTTTTCTAAAGTTTGAATTGTGCTCCGAAAATTTTAATGAGCTTCCAAAAATTGGTGACAACATTGCACGTTTCTTTAAATACGAATTTTTATTATCATATAGTATGCCGATTTTTCGTATAGATGAAAGTGCCATAAAAGATAATGAAATTAACATTTCTGATGAAACGTTACTGCACCACTTGATGAATGTTCGTCGCATCAGGGAAAATGATTCTATTTCATTTTTTACACATAACCAAAAGCTTTTAGCTTGCGTTATCGAAATAAATAAATCAAAAATATCTTGCGCAGTAGAAAATGCATCAAAACTCTTGTTTCCAAAGCCAGAAATCACTCTCGTTCAGGCAATTATCGACAAAGAACCCACCGAAACCCTTCTAAGGCTTAATATTCCGTACTACGTTAAAACATTTGCATTCTTTAAGGCATCGCGTAGCAATTTTACTCTTACTGAGAAAACATTGCAAAGGCTCAGGCTAATTTCGCTTTCCGTTGCCGAGCAATCGGAAGTGTGTTTTGTTCCAACCATAAAAAATTACAACACTTTGAAAGCTGCCATCGATGAAGTGCAAGATTGTACCATGGTCACGCTTTCCCCTCACTCAAAAATAATTATCGCTTCCTTTGCACAAGAGTTCGAAGAAGGTAAAGATATTGCTATTGTTGTTGGCCCTGAGGGAGGGTTCATTGAGGAAGAACTCGAAACGCTTGAACAATCTGGCTCAAAAAATTGCGCACTTGCATCTGGTATCTATAAGTCAGAACTTGCAGGGTTTGTTGCTGTTTCTTTTGTTAGAGAACTCCATGCTTCAGGCATATAGTCTTTTCTTTATTTCATCAAGAGCATAGCTAAGGCGCTTAGAAACAGTTTCTTTACCAAGTGATAGAAAAATTTTCCATAGTTCCGGGCCGCTTTTAGAACCAAATAACGCAACTCTTATAGGGTGGTATAGTTTTTTGCCTGGAAGTTCAAGAGCGTCTTTTAAGTTTGCAAGGAAACTTTCAACGCTTTCTTTATTAAATGCTAATCCTTCGATATTTGCCAAAATGTATTCAAATGTTTTTATTGCTTCATTTGTTAAAAGCATTTTCAGGTCTTCTTCACTTTCGGGGAAACTTATTTCTTCAAAAAATGGCTTTGCAATTTTGACACAGTCTGGAATAACATCCATGTTGCCTTTTATGGTGTCAACTATCATAAGGATTTTGTTGCCGCAAGTTGAAGTCCATCCCTCTTTTTCAAAATAGGGCGTAACTTTTTTGCACAGTTGCTTTGAGTCAGTGTCTACTATGTACTTATGGTTCATCCACTTGAGCTTGCCTATGTCAAATATGGCAGGTG
>JAIMJY010000154.1 GCA_020692945.1 Caldisericum sp.
AATTTAGGGAACACTACAAAAATAGAGTAACTGAACTTTTTTCGCTTTCAAACGTTATATATGTGAGAAGTAAATTTTTGCAGGAGCGGAATCTCCCTCGGGATTGGAGGTGATAGTTTTAAAACGAGGGCAAGGCTCCGTAGTAAGGAAGGCACAAGTTAGGAAAAAGAAGAAAAGTAGTTTTGAAGATTGTAAAAATTAAGTAAAACTTTAACTAGGAGGTTAAAAATGAAGAAATTGGTTTTGATGGCATTAGTAATTTTATTGAGCAGTTTTCTTTTAATGCCAGTAAATATTTTACTTGCCGACTCTCCAAGATTTTCAATGTCGTACAACGGTTACCAAATATGCGATTACCCACGAACTTATGGGAACATAAGATTTTCAATCTACGCCAACTATCAACATGGTTATGGAATGTGGTATGTTTATGAGGATGATTACAGTGTTACAGCGCTTAATGCAAGAGAAGGTTATACTCCTTACTCTCATTGGCAAACGCTCCCTGATACCACAAAATATTACAATTTTGGTTCGCTTGCTTTGACTACGTCAAATAGAATAAATTACCCTGTTTTAATTGGTTCCTCCGACCAACTACTTTGCGCTAACTTGGCAAATTTCTCTATTTATCTCCCAGAAAATAATTCAAGCGGCCAAGTTTATGGAACAGCGTATTTCTATTATTATGGGAGTGGACCGTATTGGATTGATGCTAACCATGTTGAAGTAGATATATATTTTTAATGGGAGGAAAACATGAATAAGAAGAAACTCATACTTTTAATAATTTTTGTGCTTTTAATAGTTGTTATAGCAGGAGTTTATTCTGTTCACACTTCTCACATTGCTATTAGTTCAAATTATAGTATATATGGACAATACTTTGGTACTGTCTTAAAAGATGATAGGGTTATTGCAAAAGTTAATGGAGAGCCAGTGTATTTAAGTGAAGTTGCGATACCTTTCTTTTCTTCAAACGTTTCCTATATAGGTGCAAAAGAAACAATACAAAGTGCCCTCAACGATCCAAATGTTTCAGAAAGTACCAAACAAAATATTCGAAACCTTAAACCGATGACTCCAACAAAAACTCTAGACTGGCTTATTGGTATGACACTACTCAAGCAACAAATAGCAAAAGAAGGAATGATGGTGAGTGACGACAGCGTTATGGAGGAAATCAAAAACCTTGAAGTATTAGATAAAAAAAATATGGACAACAATCCTGAAAATGAGTTGGTTAAATACCGTAGGGAAGCTTTAAAAATTCTTGGAATTACAAATGAGCAATATTATGAAAGATATTATATTAAGTTACTAAGAGTGACCGATATTGTAGATAAATACAGAGCAGTTATTCAAACTTCCGAACCTACTGAAGATCAAATAAAGGAAAAAATGGATAAAGATATTCTCTCAAGAGAATCAGCAATAGATAGAATTAAAGGAGAACAAATACAAAGTATTTTAGATAAAAAAATTGAGGGACTGAGAAAAAATGCAAATATTGAGATCGTAGATATTAAAGCAGTTGAAGATCTTTGTAAATATTTTGAGAACTAATAAAACTAATTTTATCATAGTCTGAGCGATTCTCCAAATTTTCCTCACATTATTCTTGGTAAATAGCAAAGGCAGTTATTTA
>JAIMJY010000057.1:0-5300 GCA_020692945.1 Caldisericum sp.
GGAAGTACCAAAGTTTAATTTCCTTATGATTGATGGCAACGGTGACCCCAATACGTCAAATTAGAAAAGATTTTTCAATTTTGAGTACCGGAATCCAATCATTTTTAACATGTATTGCTTCGTATTTGTCCAATGTTCCAAGTAGTGAGCGTCTTTTATAAATAGGGTCAACTGGTTTCTCTTCTTGCAGTGTTTCAACGATATACTTTAACACATCAAAGTCTAATTGTGAGTATTTACCGCTTTTTTTATCTCTTTCAATATCTTTCTTGAATCCTTTCTCGATTTTTATCTTTAGCAATGTCAAATTCCCAATTCTTTAAAGAGTTTCTCTGCTGTATTGTAAATTTCTACATCTTCATCATTCTCAACGTTATGAATTCTCTCTATGAGTTCATCTGAAGGAATACCTATTTCAAATGGTATCCTTTTCTCCAATGCTACTTTTGCAAGAAACAAGTTCACTGCATCTCCAAAACTTAATCCTAATGCATCGGATATCTTACTTGATTCTTTATAAAACCTATCTTCTACTCTTATGCTTGTCTGTCTTCTCATGTTATCACCTCAAACTAATAATACTGCAATTGAAGTATAAAGTCGAAACCTCAAATTTCACTTCCATACTTCTTAATGAGACAGCATCTTCGACTTGCCGAGCGTTTTCTCTCTTTCCCCTGCGAACTTACGAGTTCTTATTGAGTTTGAAAAATTTATTGAAAATAAGGAACATGACTATTGCAATTAAACTGCCAACAATGTCTGCTACGACATGTTGCTTCAAAAACTGCGTTGATAGGATAATAAGGATTGCCCAAATAGCCATGATGTATGCAATAATTCTATAGCGTTTCTTTACAAACCAGAATGATGCAGTAAGTGTTGACGTGCCACAGTGTAAACTTGGGAAACAGTTGTAAGGGTTGTCGCTTCCGTAAAGTGCTATAACCTTGTCAACATATGGATTAGTCCCTGGAGTAAGGGTAGGCCTTGGGACATACGTTTGGAAGAAAATATACACAACGTTACTTACAAGGAATAATGAAATCATTGCAAGGGCAAATGCTGTGAACACTTTAGGGTGAAAAATAAAGAAAAATAAGAGAGAAATGTAAATCACGGGTTCCAAAGAGTTGTAAATGACAATGAACTGCGCAATAAAGGGCACCATCCTATCAAACGCAGTTTGTAGCACATGCACATTGCTCGTTGCATGGTTTGTAATGTCGTAGATTTTTGATGCATAGTATATGCCAACCACAAGAAAAACATTTATCATGTAAAATTTCCAGTTTTCTTTTACTACTTTTATTGTGAATTTCTCCTTCAATCAGTCTGATAAACTCATTAAAACCATTTTTTAATGCCTGTTTCCTTCATTTCTTTTATTTTTTCTATAGCTTTTCTATGATGCTCAAGCCCTGCTTCCCAGTCTTTGGTTATCACACATGGAAGTAAACCACATTCGGCACAGAATTCGTAATGCTTTTCATAGACACAGCACTGAAGTATTTTGCAATCAGGAGACCAGTGTGTTTCACTTCTTTCAGAATGGCATCCGGCACAGCGAATCTTATTAAGATCAACGTTCTGTGTTTTCCAGTATGCCAGCTCATTTTCTGTTCTCAAGTGGATGCTGTATTTTGAACAGTCGATTCCGCAAGGTGCAAGCCACCAACGCTTTTTTTGAGCCATATATTTCCCCTATAACAGATTTTACAATAAAATACCGACGAAATTTACTAAAATTTCCTGTCTTAAATTCAATGTCTTTAAGAGCAAAGTCTATTCGTTCATTTACAGCCTTGAGTGCATCTTGAGAATTTTACAATCAGAAGCAAAGACCCTCGGGATTGGTCATAAACATTTCTATTAAATGAAAATAGTCTGTTTTTGCTATCGTAATCTTGAGAATAGGACAAGAAAAAATGAAAGAAAAACTATCTCAATGAGTACAAGTGCAAGTTGATGCCGAGGAGGTACTTTGCCTTGCTTTCTAAGCCTTAAAGGTACAACAAAACCATCCTTAATAAAAAGAGCTGCCATAACGAATACGATAACAAGCTGTAATATTTTCATACGTTTCTCCCTAACATTCTTCTATATGGAGCACTTACCTTAAAGGCTCCACGATTACTTTATCTTTTTCTTTTAAGGAGAGCTCTGTTAGTATTTCTTCAGGAATCAATATTGAGTCCCCCAACCTATCTTTTGGTTTCACTTTTATTATCACTTCATTTCCATCTGGAAGACGCAGTGATACCTTATCTACTGCTTTTACATTATACTTTGTTTCCCATTCTTTAAGAAGCTTGGCGTCAACATACACAGCTTCCTCCTGCAAATAAAATTCAGGTTTTGCCTTTGCGACAAGCTCAATGCCAGCTTGGGTGATTTTCTCCCCGCTGCCGCCCTTTTTTTCTACAAGTCCAGACACAATTAGGCCATATATGATTTTACTAACCTCAAAATCTGCCATTTTCATTTCTTCTGCAATGTTTTTAATTGTTTTCTTGCCATCAATCATTCTCAAAACACTCCATTCTGGTTTTGAAAGCTTAATCTCTGTAACATTTTCTGGAGGAGTTGAAGAAAGATCAACAATAAGTGAGAGCGTTTTTATTACAGACGAAATTTCACTCCATTCTGTAATTAACCTTGCGCCCTCCATTACAAGGGCTTCTATTGTCTCTTTTATATTAACCTCTTCGGGAGGCATTACGTCTTCAAAAGTGAAATGCGCCTCTTTATATTCAAAAAAATGAAAAATAGCTTCCCTTCCTATAAGCCCTCTGCTTGTTAATGAATTGATAACTTTTCCGTCCTTAAAGCGGATTTCTCCCGTCTCACCAGAAAAGTCTTCCCCTGCTGCTTCAAGTTTTAATATGCCTGTTTTCTTTAAGTTATGCAAAAGCATCATTATATCGCCCAGAAAGAAATCCGACAGATTTCCAGTTAAAGCCACTACTCATCTCCTATTATAGATTCACTACCGTTTAATTTTCTGTCCAAAAGGAGAAATAGAAAAACAAAAGCTACTTCTGCTATAATTAAAAGAAATTTATTTCTAAGAAATGAAAACTTTATTGATGCAAGTTCAGTAACAATAAGTAGAATAATAAGGGTAAGAACTTCCAGATTTTGGATATGAAAGGTTCTTCTCCCGATTCTTCTGATTTTGAAGCGTCTGTTTATAACCATAATAAGAATAGCACCCAGAAATAACTCTAACCCCATTGAAATTTCAACGATTCTTAGCCAGTTATCCATTTTATCACCAGAAATCTTTGTGAATTAAGTCCCTAATGCGTCTCCTTGCAGGAGGTTGAGGTGTTTCTTCAGGGAATCCAAGTGGAATTATGGCTATGGGGATGATTTCGTCAGGTATTAAAAGGTATTCTTTTAATTTTTTCAAATTAAATTCGTTTGCAAAATCTGTGGATGTGAGATCAATCCAGTTTGTACCGAGACCTAACTCCCATGCCGAAAGTAACATATTTTCAATTGCTGCAGAAGTATCAATAAGGTACGATTTAGATTTTTCGGGATTTGCGCACACAATAATCAAGTAAGGAGGCGCTTTCAACTCATTCTCGAGATAGGGGAGTATTTTGACTATTTCTTCACCTGTTTTTTCATCAACTTTTTTTGCCCTATTCCTGTAACCTTCTACATAAAGGTCGGCAATTGCGTTTTTTCGTGCTCTTTCTGAAACGACAATAAATTCCCATGGTTGACTGTTATTTGAAGATGGAGCCCATCTACCTGCATCAAGAACTTGGAGAACTGCCTCCTCTTCCACTGGTTTATCTTTAAATACCGTTATTGCACGCCTGTCTCTTATTATATTATGTATTTGCATTTAGCGTTTCCCCTATCGCTCGAATTCCTCTACATCCTTGTACCATTTCCTTTTTTCACCTATCTTTGCGCGCATCCTCCATTGGAAAGATTTAGGTTTCTCATCTATAATCTTCAGGAGGAGCTCAATTTTCCCGAGAATGTCACTTTTATCTTCCTCTTTAAAAAAATTCGCATTTTTCACATATTGCGAAATCTTCTCGAGGTTTATTATCGTTGTCTTCCAAAACCCCCAATCATTAGAAAGAACTGTTGAAATGTAATCACTATTGATTGTTTCTTTATCTCCTGGCCCCACACTATGTTCTCGTAACAACACAGCAGTATCAATAAGGTCTTTTTCATTAATCTCTACTATTTGCACCTTTTCGAAAAACAGATCTGAAAGTGGAATAGTAGGAGAATCAATTTCTAATCTTCCCGTGAAATTTACATCATGACACATTTCAAGCTTATCAAAGAAAATATCTGAGTGTATACCTTTGGGGTTATAAAAAATATACCTTTTCCCCTGAAATAAAAATTTTGCATGTTTGTCTATCTCGTATCCAAGGTCTAAAAACATTTCTTCTATTTTTCGTTTTTCTTTGGAGTAGGCAGCGAAGTCGATATCTGAAAGCAATCTACCTGCACGATATTCATAATGCTTGAATAGAGGGCAATGTGTCCTAAAAGCAATAGCACCTAATAAACGCATCGTAATACCCCTTATTTCAACTTCCTTCATCAAACTATCCCGAAGTGCAAAAAAATTCTTTTCCTGTTCCTCAAATTCTTTTTCTGATGGCATATCTATTATCCCTCTATCTTCCAGTAATTTTTGATACCGTCTTCTTCTATTTCTATAATAAATGCACGTAGAATACCTTCAGAATATTCTGAGCCAGGATTTACAACGGGTGTCTTTTTTATGTAGTCAGATGCAAAAGATTCGTGAATATGTCCATGTACGCCCATGAGTGGTTGATATTTTTCCTCAACCTTTCTTACTGCTTTGCTCCCTACGTGTTCTGTGTCTACGTCGCCAAAGGACACAACTGGTTTCAGCGTTTTGTCAAGTTTTGGGGCAATATCAAGCTTTGTATTATGGGGAGGCGCATGAAAATTGAAAATTGACCAATGAGGGTCTTTTAAGCGATTAATTTCCGTCTCTAACATTTTCTCAAGTTTTCCTTCGTCAGCCTCTCTATCGGTATTCCAGGGAGTAGGGTTTACATAGGCACAACTCACCATTTCTATTCCGTAAGGAAATTGAATTGCTTCATCCAATGGATATATTACACCCTTATTTGCATAAGATTTAATAAGGTCATCAAAGATAAAAAAGTCATCATTCCCAGGCATGACAATTGTCATTACCTTTGAAGTATCAACAGCTTTAACGAGCATCTTAAGCCACTGGTCTAATCTATCCCAGATCAACTTATTCATCAGCCCCT
>JAIMJY010000057.1:5317-7551 GCA_020692945.1 Caldisericum sp.
TTTTGAAGTTCACTAACTTCTGCTCCCGTAGCAATAAAGGGGTAGATAGCAGCATTATTAAGTCTATCGACTGCTGCTTTTACTTCACCCTCGTTCTTGAGAGTGAATGTTGTGCCAAAATAGCTGTACTGCCATGTGTTATCTTTTTGTTTAATAATGGGAACAAAAACCTTGCCAGTTAAATCACCAGAAAGTATTAAAATATCAGCATGATACATGTTAACCGCGCTGAGCCACTTCCTCCATACAATGTTCGCCCCGTGTGCATCTACAGAAAAAAATATTCTTTTCACATTGCCTCCTTATCTAAAATAAACGGGAGGCAAAGTCATTTTGCCTCCCAGAACTCAGTTCTCTATGCAGGGGGAATCTGCTGATAAATACTTCTTACATCTACTCCCTTCTTTGTGTTATAAATATAATAGCCTACAAATATTGCAACACCAGCGGCCATCCAGCCAACTTGAAGCATAAGATCACTAGTTGTCTTAAGCCACGCACCTGCAATGAAGAGGTACCAGAAATTTGCAAAGAACGAGATAATACCAAAGATTGTGAGGACAGGCACTCCAAACCAGGATAATCTTCTTCCTCTTTCATAGATATCAGGTCTTACAAATGGAAGTACAACTGCGGCGAGCGAGGCAAATACCACTGCAAATTCGTAAAGCATTGTCGTATCCATAGCAGCAACAAATGAACCAAATTTTGATAGTTCTGTTGAAAGTGACAATAGTACACCCAAAAACCCCCCGATGGTCGTAAGCAATATTGCGTTATGAGGAGTATGCCACCTTTCATTAACCGCTGCGAATGATTCGGGGAACATTCTATCAAAGGACCATGCGAATATCTGACGGGAGCAAACAACAAGGAATACTGGGATGTCGTTCATCAACCATATTGCAGCGGATATAGCAACGATAAACTGGAATACATATTGACCTGGCATAAGCGCTGCAGCAAATACTGGTAAGTATGGATTAGGTGCATACGGATATATAGCAGTAAGTTGTCCCCACAAATCTTTGTGTTGAAATACATTGCAATACATAGAAATAAATGAGCCATCAGGCGTTGCATACATACGATAGACTTCTATGCTCAGTACGACATAGTAAAAGACGATTACTGCAGCTCCACCGAGCATTGCTATACTCATATTTCTTTCAGGGTTCTTTACTTCTCCGCCGGCATAAGATGCAGCAGTAACACCAATATATGCCCACAAACCACCTACACCAGCCATAAGCGTTGCTGTCATATTAAACGGTGTTTGAACCCACTGATCGGTTGCCTGCTTTGATAGCCTCACTACCGTATCCCACATACCAGCCCCCCAAGTGGCATCCCAACTTGGATGAGCAACAGCCGGACTCTTTAAAAGAACAATGATCATAATAACACTTCCAATTATTGGGAGAATGAGTAAGACGTTAATAAGAGTCGTATATTTTCTCATACCAAAAAGCGCCACGACACCAAAAATTGCAACCATAAGCATACCAAGCCAGAAAGTCCAAGGATAGGGTAGAGAAATTTTTGTACTTAAATCAAGCAGAGCTGTATTTTTTGCTGCAGCACCCGCAATTTGAAAACTAAGTCCCCAGAGAGGGATGTCGTAAAAGGCAATTACTCCAAAGGATAATACTTCTGTAAACCAGAAGCCCCAGCTTGCTAAAAATCCTAAAAGTGGAGAGATACCTCTGGATATAAAGATATAGTCACCGCCTGTTCTTGGCATAAGGGCTGACATTTCAGAGTAAACATACGCAGTAATTAGAGCAAGTATACCAGTAATAAGAAACGCAAGAGCGACATTTGCACCAGGATTGTTGTATTCTGCAAAAATCATCAACTTGTTAATGCCGCCTCCAACGGTGTGGCACATAACAAGTGCAAACGCAGAAAATACAGAAACGGACCTTACAAGACCAGAAGATCTTCTTGTAAAGACAATTGGCTTTTGTTCTTCAGCCATTCAAATCGCCTCCTTTAAAATTAAGTTTAAACTAAAAACCTTTTCTAAAGTACTTGCTTTTACATCACTTTTCACTGCTTTTGTCGGCATTTACCTCCTTTGTTCACTTTACTTAACATCCCTCTAATATATATTGCAACAATTATATACTTTTGCATCTCTAAGTCAAGCACTTAATTTTAGATAATTTATTTTTTCCTTGAGCGAGATTTATTTGCAATAAAAATTGAAATCGGTACAAAGACCGCAAAAA
>JAIMJY010000058.1 GCA_020692945.1 Caldisericum sp.
TGCGCCTCCGTATATATTTTAATCAAATTTTCAATTAGTCCATAAGTATGCTACCTTGACACAAAAACATTTGTTCGTATAATACAAATGGAGGTGAATATGAGTGAGCTAACAGAGAAGCAAAAAGAAATTTTAGATTACATTGCAGAAGAGGAGATGAATGGGCATTTTCCCACATTCAGAGAGATAAGAGACCACTTTCACTATAGTTCTGTTGCAACAGCTTTCCAGCACGTGAGAAGCCTTGAACGTCTTGGGTATCTAACGAAAGATGGCAAGGCTCGTTCATTAAGAGTCGTTGCCCCCAACTTTAACAAGTTTCCACTTGTTGGCACAGTTCATGCAGGAGCGCCTACCGTAGCAGTCGAAGAGATTGAGGGATTTTTGCCACTTCCAATTGACACTGCAGCTCATCCGCATGCTTTTTTGCTCCGGGTAAAAGGTGACAGTATGATAGAGGAGTACATTGAAGATGGCGACCTTGTTGTGGTTGATCCGGAGATAATGGTAAAAGACTGTGATATCTGCGTTGCAGTAATTGGAGATGAGGCAACAGTCAAAAAACTTGAAAAGAGAAGAAACGGTTTTTATCTTGTACCTATGAATCCAAAATACGAATCTATTTACGTTACAAGAGAAATGAAAATCATCGGCAAAGTTATTGGTCTTTGGAGGAGCAGATTTTAAGTTTTCTTGCAGAGCAGTATTGGCAAACTTTGGGTTCGCTCATCCTTATAGGTTTCCTTTTCCCTTCGAGACAGTCTATCATTTCAGCAACCTTGAGCTTTATCTGTTTGAGCACTTCTTCGACTTCCTCATCAGAAAAGCTGATTTCCTGCACTTCGCTTTTTGAAATGTAAAGAACAGATGGTGTAACAGATTTTTTTATTGACCTCTCAATTCCGAGCTTGTAAAGAGTGAGTTGAATGATGTCATTTTCGATGTCTTCGCTTCTTGTTTTGTAATCGATGAGTTTTATGGAATCTTGAACTTTCATAAGTAGGTCAAATTTGCCAGATATAATTACCGAGTCTATTATTGGGAGTTCAAAATGCTTCTCTGAGTACATAAACGCATTGGTTATCTCTTCGGAACTTCTACCAAGAGAATATTCAAGAAAGTATACTGCCATGGCTTCCAATTGCTTCCATGCCAACTCAAAGTCTGCATTTAATTTTCTGTGTTCGTGACTTTTGTTAATATTTTTAGCTTCTTTAGCCTCATAGTATAAGATTGAGTAGAGCTTTTCCACAATGAATTTATCGAGTGAGCTTAAATTGTCAGTTGAAACCATTGCTGTAAAGAGCGAAGGTTCCATAAAATCTTTTGCGAATCTATCGAGAACTTTGTGGACAAGAGTCCCCACGTTGGAGCTTCCATAATAAAAGTTTACATTGAATCCCTTTTTCTTTAGGTAAAAGTGCATTTCGCACTCAAAAGCACTAACTACCTCTGATACAGAGAATCTGTACTCAAAAATAGCCATATTACTCCGTCTTCTCTTCGCGTTACTTTAAATTGCGGCTTCTTTTCAATGATAGAGGCAATTTGCTCGACCAAAGAAATCGATTTACTATCAACGAGGTGGTCGTTTAAATTTATTACCCGCCTACTGAGAACTAACTTTTCAATTCTTGCAACAATGGAATCTATTTCGTCATTATTTAGTGAATTTTGCTCATTTACTTTTCTGTAATCCACACTCCTTTTCAGTGGATTCTTTTTGTTGTTTTTCTCTTTTGCTTTTCTTTGAGCAGTAATATTTTCCTTGTTGCACGGAATATATTTATCATTTGTTTTTACTTCTATAATTTTTTTTATCCTTTCGGTTGCTTTAGTATAAACTTCATTGATATCTAAAGCAATATCTTTCGATTCAGTGTCTCTAAGAATTTTACCGATAGCAATGAGCTCTTTTCCTTCACGACTGTCGAAGTATTTTACTTTAATATCGTACTTTCTGAGCAAGCCAGAGGTTTTCCTCAAATTGCTTATGGGAAGCGTTGCATCTCGTATTAAAACCCCTGAATTAATAATTCCTTTGGTTATGCGTTCAGATAGGTTTTTCACCGTACTGAAATAAGTTGTTTTTGAGTTGTTTATGCCAAATCCTGTCCTTCCCACTTTTAATATCGTGAAGGTATTAGTTGATTTTATATTTTCTGCACCAAGGAGTTTAATGAGTAAGTCACTTGTTTCTCTTCGCATGAGCTCTCGCTCATACCAAACTTTGGAATTATACTCTTTAAATACTTCTTCGAAATCCTCATGATATTGCATTTCAATTGCGCCATTTTCTAACAGGTAATCAACAGATTTTATTATTGCTCTTGGGTTTCTCAGTCTGCCTGCTTTATATATTTTAGTGATGTCATTTTCTTTTAAAGGATAAAAATAATCTGTTTGTTTTTCGCCAAGTTTGTCCCACGCAAAACAAATTCTTTTCTTCACTATTTCAAGAGCTTCCTCGAGCGTAATGGGATTTATTGTTGTTGCATTCGAAAGTCTATCGTTGACATTTTTAGGGAATTTATTAGTAAGTTTCATTAAAGTTTGTGTCTGTGCTGAAAGAAAGAAAAGTACATTTTCAGATTTTTCCTCAAGGGCTATGATATCTGAGAATATTCTTTGGATTTTTTCTTCGGTTAGCCTGTTGAGGAGGGCGTCAACCTGATCAATTGAGACGATAAAAGGGAAAGGGGAAATGTTAAATATGGTTTTAAGAACTTCAAATGCAATATGTTCATCAATGAAAAAATTTGACGTGAGTTTTAATTCTTTGAGCGATTCTTTATCAACTTTTTCTCCTCTTAAAAGATCAAGGACACTTTTCTCTGATTGTGGATCAATTAAACCGCTGAGGATGCCTGTGAGATATCCTTTTGGCGCAGGAAGTTTTGCTTGTATGTTATCTGCAATTAGGAATTTAATTTTATTTTTAGTTTCCTTAGAAAGCATACTGAACTTCATTTTGTAGACATAAGGCAGTTGTTCCATTTTCGGGTTTTGTATGTCGCTAATCAAAATACCGTCTTTTCCTTTTATATCAATTTCCTGCTCCTCTAAACCTTCCTTGATAATAGCACCAACAAGGTGGTCTATTGGTTTTGCTTTGAGCTCCGAATGCTTTCTCAGCAAGCTTTCGATTGTGTGCGCAAGCAACGATGAATAAGTGATATTCTCTTCAGATAAGTACAAGTCAAGACTCACAAATAGGAATCTCTTTTGTTCCGCACTCTTAGCAATCCTCCAAAGAAGATGGGATTTCCCACTTCCAGGTTCTCCCTTAAGCACAAAAATATCAGATGTGCTTGTTGCTTTTACCCTGTTGAGCTCATTGAGGATACTTTCAAAAGCGTTTTTATGAATTGTTTCTACATCAACAACGTCCTTGTCCCAGGGAGTTTTTACGACATTACTTCTAAAAGAACCAAGAGCCTTGAAGCGTTCAATTATCGTTTGGTCCATGTTATGAAGTAGAGAAATTTCCCTTGGAATTTTATGCCACGGTTCTTATCCTCAAGTTCCTCTGGCTTATCGGCAGTTTGCAGATAGATTATTTCCTCCTTGTCAAGGTCAAGCAAAGCATGGTTAATATCTTCTTCAGTTATTTTGAATTTTTTCATAACTTCATCTTTGAACAGCGGCACAGGAACTGAATTGCCGAAGTGCCCTAAGGTATTTAAATTATCATAAATTATTCTAAAATCTTCATCCGTAGGAGCTTCTTTTAATGTTGGAACGCTTTTCTTCATCTCAACGTAGATATCGTTAATATAGTCAAATGCACGGTCAACCTGCTCTTTAAGAGACGCCTGCCTGTTGAAAATTTCTGACAGGAGATCCTCAAGTTCCTTACGTTTAACGTAATCCTTTAAAGGGGTTTCGATAGATGAGAGTTTTGCAGTAGTGGTTTTAGCTAACCTTTTTTTAGCAATTGCAAACTCTGGCAAATAGTACCTCGCGCCCTTTTGCTTAATTTTCCCTTCGTTTTCAAGTTCTGTTATAGACCGCATAACGAGTTCCTTATTCTTTTTATAACCATCAATTTTTGACTTTGCAAGTCCTGTTGCTTTCGCCTCTTCTATTGCCTTGAATACGCTTTCCTTTGTAATCACTTATACCTCCTTAAATGAGCTTGATATTCAAAACATACTGAAATTGTTTCTTCATATACTCTTCGTCTTCTTTTGTTAAGCCTCTCACGCAATTAAGAGGAACTATTACATCGTAGCCAAGCATCCTTGCATCCACGGCTGTATAGTGTACGCAGATGTTCATTGCAACGCCTGTGATGTAAATTTTGCCCACACCCAAACTTTTAAGTGTTTCATTCAAAGTTGTCCCGAAGAAACCAGAATAAGTTGTCTTTTTGATAACAATATCACCTGCTTTGGGTTTAAGCTCTTCAACTACATTTGCTCCTTTTGTACCTTCTACGCAGTGAGGAGGCCAGAGCTTAAACTCAGGGTCGTCATTTGAATGCGAATCACATAGGTAAATTACAGGCGCTCCATTATTTTTGAATTCCTTTCTAAGGGTTGCGATAAACGGGATGATTTCTTTTGCGCCTTCCACCTTAAGTGTGCCCCAATCCTCAATGAAGTCCTGAAGCATATCCACAATTAAAAGTGCTCTCATAATATCACCTCAATTTATTATACTCCTCTTTGATTTATTTGATTTTATTCCTCTGCAACCTGCAATCTTCGGGAGCAGGTTTATCCCTCTGGAACCTTCCGAAAAGAATTGCAGGTTTACTCCTTTGTATTCACTGCCTTTTTGGCGAATAAATCCTCGTATGAAACTATACAACCAATTGTTTCTGTTTTTCTTACAGCATTCAATATAGCAAGTTCAAGCGCTTTTGCGGCCATTGTTCCAATTTTTGTAATATCTCCTTCAATTTCATTCGTTGATATTGCAAACACTGTATCTCCGTCAAACATCGTATGTGCTGGCCTTATCGTGCGTGCGAGTGCATCTTGCGCCATCATTGCAACTCGTGTTGCAGATGTTTTTGTGAGCACTGCATTTGTTGCAACAACTCCGATGGTCGTATTTTTGAATTGCTGCTTGCTTTGAGCGCCCTCTATGATAAATTTCTCGGTGTTGAGAAAAGTTTTCTTGTCGTTATTGAGAGCCCCTGCAATAATTTCGTTTGTTGAAGGGTCTATGATATCTCCCAGTGCATTCACTACAACAAGCGCACCAACTATAAGGTTTTCGCTTCTAATACTTTCAGTTCCCAATCCGCTCTTCATTGCAAAATCCATTCCCCGGATTTTGCCAACAGTAGCACCAATGCCAACGCCAACATTCCCCTCAAGAGCGTTTTCTTGTGAGGCATTGAGGCATGCCTTGTAGCCCATCTCTGCATCAGGTCTTACATTTGGATTTCCTACCCCAAGGTCGTAGATAATTGCGGCAGGCACGATAGGCACCTTTGCATAACCTGTATCAAAACCAATTCCTTTCTCCTCAAGATATTTCATCACGCCCGACGCTCCGTCAAGTCCAAAAGCACTTCCTCCACCAATATAAATTGCATGGACTTTCTCAACAAGATTTACAGGGTTTAAAAGGTCGGTTTCCCTTGTTCCAGGTGCCCCACCCCTCACGTCAACGCCACACGTTGCGCCAGATTCTACGATAATTACCGTGCAGCCAGTTAGCGCATCTTTGTTTTCGTAGTGTCCTACTTTTATTCCCCTAACGTCAGTGATGCTTCCCATTAGAAACCTCCTATAAATTTTATAATCGCAATGAGGACTCCCGTTACTCCTTCTCCTCCAAGAAGTCCAGAACTTACAAGCGTCCCACTTTCGTCAAGTTTAGGGAAAAATTTCTTGATAATAATTCTTGTCACTCCTCCAAGAAATGCAGTGCCGCTGATTATGAAAGGCAAATAAATCCCTATGCCAAGAATGGCTGACTGAAAGCCAAAAAAGTAAATGATAATGCCCATAATCAAGCCGAACAGGAATGCCCTTGGGTCTGGAAGTCCTTTTATCATCGTGCTCACAGCATACGCCTGTGGAGCTGGCATGAAAGTGTTTGGCCCGATTTCCTTGTAAGCTGCATGCATCACAAACAGTGCAATCGTTGCAAAAACTGCGCCGGTAAGTCCACCAATCAGCTCGGAAAGTATCTGCGCATTTGGATTAGTCTTTAGGATTTGCCCTGACTTAAAGTCCTGAAGATTGTCTCCGGCAAGTCCACACGCCACAGCCACGACTCCTGCCACGGCAAACAAAGGTAAAAGCCCAAGCGTTGTATAAAGTGAAGAAATCCATCTTACAAGAAGAAGTACGATGATTCCAAATATTTCGAGAGGGTCAATGCCCGTTGCTCCGTCAATGTATGCAGCCATTCCAACAGTTACCCATACGCCAACGATTAAGATGATACTTGAAAGTAAGTCAAGCCTGAAATAAAGTGTAGCGATAAACACAACGCCTGCGGCGACGAGGGCCAAGTACTTAGCCTTTAGTATTGAGCTTTTCCCTTCGAAGAGCGATAAGAAAATTTGCTTTGACTTTGGAAGAATATCTTTTACGAGAATAGCAACTCCTCCGCCGATGATCATCCCTATTCCAAGACTGTTTTTGAAGGCATTTGCCGCATTTATATCAACAAACCACTTCGTTTGAAGCCCAATAGGGACGATGAGTAAATTACCGATAACGCTTCCAAGGAACCACACACCCATATAGAGCGGACCGATGATATACCCGATGCCAAAAGCCATAGGAGAAAGCCAAAGTCCAAGGGGAATATTTTTTGCATTGAGTGTTTTTGAAACAATTGCCTGAGGAATTTTATTGAAGCCGTCTCTAAGCGCAGTAAAAATGGCCGAAGCTGCAAGCGAAGAAAAAAGTATGTTAGCTTTGCGCCCTCCTGTATCACCGGTAATAACAGTTTGTGCCGAAGCAACGCCGATAGGGTAAGGAAGTCCAGACTTCTCAATAAAGTAATCCCTGATGAGAATCACTGCTATCACTCCAAGGATAACGCCCAAAATTGCTATTGTAAGGACATACAGGAAGCTCACATGAGAGTCCTTTTGAATCATCCAGATGCCTGGAATAGTGAAGGCAATTCCTCCTGCAACCATTGCCCCAGCGGACATTCCCGTGTGGGTTACATTAATTTCATTCACATTAGTGTTTTTTAAGAGTTTAAGGAGTGCCATTGAGAGTATTGCAACAAAAATCGTAGGCCAGGGGAGCGCCCCAAGCCTCAGAGCAACATACATTGAGCTCATTGATATAATTGCTGAGCCAAGCATTCCCAGGATTATTACCCTGAGATTTAATTGTTCCTTAAAACTCTTTGCATAATGAACTTTACCTTCAATTTTTTCTTTCATCATATCCTCCATATATGGATTAATACACTCTAATATATAGAAAATTCATGAATTTAGAAATATTTAGAGGGTTTTAAAAACATTTTTAAAAATTAATAAGAAATTCTTTGAAAATTTTGGAACTTTTTTGAGAGTTTTGAAGTCTTAATCCTTTGTAATCCACGATCCTTA
>JAIMJY010000155.1:0-211 GCA_020692945.1 Caldisericum sp.
TATTGTATAGAATCGCAATAAAAAATCAAGTAGTCGAATTGCCTCATCAAAAATCTATATGAAATTGAATCGTTGCCTCACGTAAAAATCTATTCAAAAATTAAAATGGAGGTAAAATGATGAAGAACTTAGAAGAAGTTCTAAAGAAACTGAGAGAAGGAGGCTTTATGAGTTTATCCTTGAAAGAGAGAAAGGCTGTTATTAGAGAAGA
>JAIMJY010000155.1:241-812 GCA_020692945.1 Caldisericum sp.
AGGGAAGATGGAAATGCTTGATGAATTTGCGAAACTCACAGGATATTCAAGGTGTTATGCTTCATATGCATTGAGGATGTATGGAAAGAAAGTTGTTGTTGATTCAAATGATGGGAAAAGAACTGTATTCATAGGAGATGATCTATACAGAGGAAGAGGGTTAAAGGTAAGAAAAAGAAGGAGAGGTAGAATATATGATGAGAAGATAACGAATGCTCTCATACATCTTTGGAAGATGTCAGATTACCTCTGTGGCAAAAGGCTTTATGTATACCTTCGAGAGATAATCCCGTTATTTTCAAAATTTAATGAGATAAATTTTAATGAAGAAACAAAAGAGAAGCTAATTAGTAGAATCCACTGAAAAGAATCGTGGATTACAAAAGAATAAAGCCCAGCTATAATAGATAGGTTGTTAAAGAAAGAGAAGATGAAGTTTAAACTAAAAGGTAGGTCATTAACAAAGCCAGGAACTCTATTAAAGCATCAGATACCGATAAGGACATTTTCTGGCTGGAATGAAAAAGAACCAGGTTTTGGAATCCACTGAAAAAGATCGTGGGTTACAGAA
>JAIMJY010000155.1:869-1171 GCA_020692945.1 Caldisericum sp.
TATTCTCTTGATGGATTCGTAGGAAAGGAGCAACGAATAGAAAGGATTAAACTGATGTACATACAGGATGGACAGAAACAAAAGCAATCAGAAACAAGGCACAGATATGGACGTTTAATGCATTAAAGGAGATTAAAGATAGATTCCCATTTCCAGTTAAAGGTATTGATTCAGACAATGGAAGTGAGTTTATCAATGCACATCTATTGAACTACTGTGAGAAAGAGCACATCACATTTACTCGTTCAAGACCTTACAGAAAGAACGATAACTGTTTCGTGGAACAGAAGAACTACTCTGTT
>JAIMJY010000155.1:1227-1642 GCA_020692945.1 Caldisericum sp.
GAATGAATTGTATAAAGTCTTGAGGCTCTATACAAACTTCTTTCAGCCTTCAATGAAACTCAAGGAGAAAACAAGGATTGGAAGTAAGGTAATAAACCTGCTGAAGAAGATCGCAGGTTACAAAGGATTAAAAGAAGTATGATAAACCTGAAACATCATACAGAAGAATCATTGATTCAGATACGGGATCAGAAGAAGTGAAGGAGAATCTCAGAAGAACATATGAAGAATTAAATCCTTTTAAACGCAAAAGAGAGATAGATAAAATCACTCAAGAGCTTGTAAAGACATATGATAAAAAGATGAAAGGAAGAGAGAAGAAAACACAGAAAGTTGATGAAAAATCACCCAATGATTTTCCTTTGACTCAAAACAATTTCGTATAGAATCCACTGAAAAAGATTATGGATTTACT
>JAIMJY010000059.1 GCA_020692945.1 Caldisericum sp.
ATTTTATCTTTGTGAATATGCAAATCATGACTATTGTCTTTAAACCGTGAAATTTTTTGACGACCTGGTTTCGTAATGCCTAACGTCTTCTTGATAACAATCGGTAGCCATTTTCTTCCGCATTATGTCTTAAATTACCTGCTGAAAAAGAACGCAGGTTTATTATTTTCTTAATCCTTTGTAACTTGCAATCTTTTCAGCAAGTTTACCCCCGATCCTTATCAGGGGATTAGAAAGGAGTAAGTGCGTCGGGAATGTGCCTTTCTGCTGTTGGAAGCGTTTTTCCCGACATTGATCTGCCATTCTCCAATATCAGTAGACTTTCTCTCAATAAAAACGGAAATAATCTACCTCATCGAGGTATTACTCATTGGCTCGTAACTCCTCTTTCTATCTACCTTATTTACTATCTAATATTTAAAAACCAAATAATATCACCTTTTATAATTGGCTACATCTCACATCTTTTTCTTGATGCGTTTAACTCAAAAGGAGTAAAACTTCCTATGCCTGTATGCTCAAAATCATTTAAGTTTCCGTTAACTGTCAAAACCCAAAGCGTTTATGACTACTTTGTCGGTATTTTCTTCTGGGCTATCGCATTATTGATTCTCTTTAAGTGACTTGAGGAAATAGGTTATTGCTTCAGCGTAATCTTTTTTAGAGAGCGCGTTAAAGCCACATTCGATGTAATCTGTGGTTTCATCAGTGGCTTCTCCTGTGCTTTTTGTTTCCCTAATATTTTTCTCAGGCTCTTCTTCGGCTTTGGCTTTTATTTTTTCTTTTAGCCCTCTGTAATCTGTACTCTTCTTCAGCGGATTATTACCTTGAACACCATTTTCTTCGATATTTCGAAGCTTATTTTTGATGAAGCCAAGCAGCGGGTTATCATATATAAAAATTTTTTCTAGTTCAGAAACCTCAGCCTCTTCACTTTCGCTTGATGAAGTTTTATCAATCGGGGTATAGAAACTAATTGGGTTTACGCTAAAAAGTTTATCTGCATAATGGTTTGCCGCTGCATCATTCTTTAGAAATTCACTGTAAATCTTATACAAGATCCTTAATGCTCGGGGGTAAGAAGGATAAAGCGAAACCAGTGAGCTAACAATACGAAGTGCATTTTCTACCTCTCCCTTCTCTAACGATGTTTCAGCAAGCGACAACTTTGCAATAGGAGAAGAGGGATTCTCTTTAATTATTTTTTGAACCCTGTTGATTCGTTCTGAAGTTTCTCCGGTGCGATTTAATAAATAAGATATTGTTGAATCTTCCTCCGTTTTTACAAAGTCTTTAATCGCCTTCTTTTCTCTTGGGCTTGCAAGTGCGATTGCTTTGCTTAACGAAATATCTCCATTTTCACTTTCCAATTTTTTAATGATTCCTTCGAAGAGGTAAGAGTAAAAGTCTTCTGGATCTACAGTGAGGGCATATTTTACTTGAACTTTAGCACTTTCTATATCAGATTTTGCAATATAGCTCATTGTCCTGAAATCTTCGCACAGTATTGAAGAGGTAAGGGCCGACATGGAATAATTTGATGATGTTTCCAGCAATTCATCATATTTCCCAAGAAGCGTAAGATAAGAAAATACAAGTAAATTGAGTACATTCGAAATTGGCCTTAGCTCACGGTGATCTTTCGTTATGCTAAGTTTATCATACAGCTCGTGCTCTTTCATAATTATTCTCCTTTATTTCTTCGTACTGCTCTCTTATACGTTTTATCGCATAAGGAATTCCTTCCATTATGTCTCTTGCCGTAAGCCCGTCTTCGCCAATCTCTTTTGCTTTTAAATCGCCAGCGAAACCGTGTATGAACACTCCGATATCAGCAGCCTTTTTTGCGCTAAATCCTATCCCGATCATAGCGGCTATTAAACCTGTAAGTACATCTCCGCTTCCTGCTGTTGCCATCCCGGGATTGCCAGAAGGGTTAATAAGAATTCTTCCATCATTTTTGGCTATGAGTGTAAATGCTCCCTTTAGTACGATTGTAGCGTTTAGTTTTTGCGAGTATTCACTTAAAATTTCAAATTTTCTACTCTTTATTTCTTTAGTTTCCAAGCGGGTTATCCTTGAAAATTCACCGAGATGCGGGGTAAGTATGAGTGGAGAGTTTTTAGTAGCTATGATGTCTTGATTATCTGCAAGTAGCGTTAGCCCGTCTCCATCAATTAGGAGAGGTTTCTCGACTCCCTTTACAAAGGCATAAAAAAGTTCCTTCGTTTCGACATTAAGTGAAATGCCAGGGCCGATCACTACAACATCCATATTCTTTGCAAAATCAAGCAGAAATTGTAAATTAACTCTGGAAATTGTTCCTTCGCTTGTTTCTTTCAACGGAAGGAGCACGACTTCCCGAGCTTCTGTCGTTGAAATGTTCGCTATACTTTCTGGTGTGGCAAGGTAGGATACGCCTCCTCCCCCCTTAAGGAACGAATATGAAGAAAAGAAAGGTGCCCCAAGGTAGCTTTTTGACCCTGCTATGAAAAGTGCTTTTCCGAAATCTCCTTTGTGAAAGTCTCTTTTCCTCTCGGGCAGGTTTTCCGGTATATTTAATTCCACTTTTATCTCTTCGGTTTCGAAGAGTTGCGGAGGATAGGAAACGTGTGAGACGAAAAGCTTGCCAACAAATTCTGCACCAGGATATTGAAATTGTCCTCTTTTGGGAAGGCCGAAAGTTACAGTATAGTTAGCTTTCACTGCGGTTCCCATCACCTCACCTGTGTCTCCATTGATTCCGGAAGGGATGTCAATGCTTACTACTGTTTTATTGCTTAGGTTAATTTCATTGATGACTTCCTTATACAAACCTGTTATTTCATGAGATAATCCTACACCGAAAATTGAATCGATTACACAATTAGCTTCAAGCAGAGAGTTTTCAAGTATTCTGTTAACTGCGCGAACTTCGTAAACCTCTACAGGAAAATTTTTTAATCTATCGAGGTTTAATCTGCTTACCCCTGTTATTTTATTTACATCTCCTAATATGAAAATAGAAACATTTCCTCCCTCAGAAGAGAGTTTTCTTGAAACAACAAACCCGTCTCCCCCGTTGTTACCAGTGCCTGCAAAAACAACAAAATGCTTTGACTCTACTGAAGAAAGTGCCTTAATTACGGTATATGCCGCATTACCTGCGTTTTCCATTAGCAGTTCTTCGCTTATTCCATACTCAATAATTGCCCTGTTGTCGAGTTTTCTTATTTCGTCAATCGATGCTATTTTCATTGTCACCTACCTTTATTGCAGCTGCTACCGCATAGCCTTTCTCATGTGAAATTGAGACAAGAAGATCATTTCTCCCTGCGACATAAGCGATTCCATTACTTTTGTTGAGTATTTCAATTTTAGAGAAAGCCACGAATTTTCCAATTGCTTTTATAACCGCTTCTTTTGCCGCGAATTTTCCGGCAAGTGTTTCTGCATATGATTGCTTTCCTAAAGAATAATCGAGCTCATTTTCAGTAAAAATCCTAAACAAAAACCTATCTCCGTAGGCATCAATGAGTTTAGAAATTCTTTCTATTTCTACAATATCTACCCCAAGCCCTTTTACCCCATTATAAAATTATACTATTATTGCGTTTTTTTTAAAAACAAATTTTTGTTACAATATTCGAAAAAGGAGAGTACATTTATGGACAGAACAGAATTTCAAATTTTGAGCCATTTGATTCAATCGCCGATGAACCTATGGCAAACCATAAACATTCAGGACGGGGACATAAAACATACATTAGAAACAATTAAACATTTGCATGATGAACGGTTGATAAAATTCAAAGGCGATAGAATAGAACTCACTGATGAAGGTAAACTCCTTCTTCAGGAACAAGGCATTGAAACTTTAATAGATTCTAAGTGTGCTGCTTGTGGTGGCAAAGGACTCGTTGTTAATGAAAGTTTCAACGATATACTTGCTCATTTTAGGGGCATCTTTAACAATCGTCCTTCAGAGACTGCGGAATTTGACCAAGGCGTAGTCCCTCCAGAAAACTCAATAAAGAGAGTTGAATTTTTGTATGAAAGAGGGGACCTTCATGGCAAGAGCATAATGTTTCTTGGTGACGATGACCTTACAAGCGTTGCCATGGCTCTTACAAAACTTTCTTCCAGAATAGTTGTTATCGAAGTTGACGACAGGATAGTCAACTATATCAATAGCATTGCTAGTTACGAAAAACTCAATCTTGAAGCTTATACATATAATGCTGTTAAGCCTTTGCCTAAGGAGTTCGTTGGCTCGTTTGATACTTTTCTTAACGACCCTGTTGAGACAGTAAAGGGAATGAGAGTATTTCTCTCAAGATGTGCGCAATCTCTTAAGGGAAAAGGAAGCGCAGGGTATTTTGGAATAAGCCATTATGAATCGCCTTTAAAGAAATGGCATGAGGTTGAAAAGGACTTGCTTGCGATGAATTTTGTTATAACTGATGTGCTGAGAGATTTTAACGAATACCTTCTCATGGGAGAGCGCATTCTTAAAGAAGGATATTCTGTAGTAGAAGAATCCCCGATAAAGGTTAATCCTCCTGATTATGCGTGGTACAGGTCAACTTTTGTGAGGCTTGAGTTGGTAGATTCGCCCAATCCGCTGGTTAAAGACGAAGTAGAATGGGACAGAAGTATCTATTTTGACGAAGATACTTTCGTGGTTAGGCCTTGAAATGTTTGCAAAAGTGAAGAGCATTGCCTTGGCTGGTCTCCTGGGAGTAAAAGTAAGTGTTGAGGTTGATATTTCTAATGGTTTGCCTTCGCTTAACATCGTTGGGCTTCCTGACAAAGCAGTCCAAGAATCAAGCGAGAGAGTTAGGTCTGCTATAAAAAATGCTGGCTTTGAGTTTCCTTTGAGAAGAATTACCGTTAACCTTGCCCCAGCTGAAGTAAGAAAAGAGGGTTCAACGTTTGATCTTCCTATTGCAATTGGCGTGCTTGCAGTTACAGGGGCAATTAAAAACACTGAAGTCATTAAAGATTTTTATTTTGCAGGTGAGCTTTCTTTAGACGGCAGCGTTAGGCGTATTTCAGGAGCGCTTCCAATGGTGTTAAGTGTTAAGGATGATGTTAAAAACTTTGTAATTCCGTACGATAATAGAGCAGAAACTGAGATTGTTGATAGCGTTTTGATTTTTCCAGTTAAACATATAAAAGAGGTCGTAGAATTTTTGAACGGAGACAAGAAAATCGTCCCTGAACACAGGAGTATTCCTGACCTCCTTCATTTGGATAATAATTTTGATGAAGATTTTTCTGATATAAAAGGACAGTTTCAGGCAAAGCGCGCACTTGAAATAGCTGCTTCTGGCGGACACAACATCGTAATGGTTGGATCTCCCGGAAGCGGTAAAACACTTCTTGCAAGAAGATTGCCCACTATACTCCCACCTCTTATTGAAAAAGAGGCCCTTGAGGTGACCCAAATTTACAGTGCAGGAGGCTTATTGAAAGACTCAGGAGTTGTAAATACAAGACCTTTTAGGTCACCGCATCATACTGCTTCATCCGCATCCATAATAGGAGGTGGAAATTCACCTAAGCCAGGCGAAATAAGCCTTGCCCACAACGGAGTTCTATTTCTTGACGAGCTTCCAGAATTCAGAAGAGATGTACTTGAAGCGCTCAGACAGCCTTTGGAAGATGCTTTTATAACTATCACACGTGTTAAGGAACGAGTAACGTATCCTGCAAGGTTTATGCTGGTGGCTGCAATGAATCCATGTCCCTGTGGCTGGTACAAAGATCCTGTTCACAATTGCTCCTGCTCTGTTTCTGATATAAAAAGATATAGGAACAAAATTTCTGGGCCGATGTGGGATAGGTTTGATATGCAGGTTGAGGTGCCACGCCTCCTTCCAGAGGAACTAACGAAAACTGTTAAAGGTGAGATTTCTAAAGATGTACGTGATAGAGTTACGAGGGCAAAGGGTATACAGATTGAACGTTACAAAAGGGAGAAAATTTTTAACAACTCTGCACTTACTCCAAGGCTCATCAAGAAATTTATTGAGCTTGGGCAAGACGAGAATGGATTCCTCAATAATGCAGCTGACAAACTTGGATTGACTGGTAGAGGGTTTGACAAGATTTTAAAAGTTGCGCGTACAATAGCTGATCTTGACGGGAGCTCTCGTGTGCGGCTTCCTCACATTGCGGAGGCAATTCAGTATAGAACAGATCTTTCTGTCGAATAGGTTAGATTTATTAAAAGTTTCACTTGAAGCGCTTTTTACTTTTTAATAATTAAAAGGTCGAGCATTGCTATGATTATACCTACCAGGAAACCAAAAAAAACTTCAATGCCCGTGTGTCCAATAAGCTCCTTGAACAACTTAATGTCCATCATTTCTTGCAGTCTCTTCCCAAGAACTGTATCTGTGAATATGTCGTTGAGCGTTTTAGAATGCTCTCCTACCTCTCTTCTTACTGATAGAGCATCGATAATGACAATTGCTCCAAAGACTATTGAAATTGTAAAGTATGCTGAATCAAAACCGTATCTTGTGCCGAGAAGCAAGGTGAGTGTCGTAACTGCTGACGTATGAGAACTTGGGTTTCCGCCAGACGAAAAAAGAAGATGCCAGTTCAGTTTTTCTCCATTTTTGGCTGTAAAAACTTTTAAAAGCTGAGCAAGACTGCTTGAAATAACAGAAGCAATAAAAATATCATTCCTCAACAATTCTAAGATTATTTTATTCATTTTTATATTATATACGAATGTCTTCTTTTGGAAAAAAATATTTTTGTAAAATTGGTCATATTAGGGTAAAATAAGTATAAGGAGAATATGAAAGGAAACACGTACGTCCCGATTGGCAATCACGAAAAAGTTTTAATGCACATTTGTTGTGCACCTGATGCTTCGTATCCATTTCTATATCTAAAGGGGAGGCATTACGATGTTACCGGATTTTTCTATGGCCCTAACATCCATCCTCTAAGAGAATATGAACTTAGGTTAAATGAAGCGTGTAAGCTTGCCCAAATTGTTGGCATGCCACTTATCGAAGGAGAATACAATATTAATAAGTGGTTTGAGCTCACGAAAGGTCTTGAAAATGAAAAAGAGGGTGAAAAAAGATGCTACCTATGTTACGAAGAGAGACTAGATGTCACTGCCAAACTTGCCAGGGGAAAAGGTTTTGATTATTTTACTACCACCATTTCAATAAGTCCTCACAAGAATTCTGAATGGGTTTTTGAAATTTCTAAGCGCTTGGAGGAGAAATACGGTGTACGGTTTTTGCAAGTTGACTTTAAAAAACACGACGGATTCAAATACAGCATTGTTCTGAGTAAGTTTTATGGCTTATACAGGCAAGATTATTGTGGTTGTACCTATTCAAAAATTGAAGCAGATGCTTACCGTAAAAGCAAGAATTCGTGAGGATTTGATGGCTTTTGTTAACTTTTTTAAAAAAA
>JAIMJY010000060.1 GCA_020692945.1 Caldisericum sp.
CTCTCCCTCTCTTAAAAAGTTAGAAGAATATAGCGCTTTATTCGCCATGTTAGGTATAGGCCAGAGCACTAATAAAATTATAAGAATATTTTCTCTTAAGTCAAGGATTTTATAGAAGTTACTTAAAAAACTTTTTTGGCTCTATTCTAAATAAAGCATTGTCCCGATGAATTCATTTCAGGGTCTGATTTAATTTGAGGAGGTGGAAAAACCCTCCTCAATACTCCACCCAAAAAGGATTTAAAGGAGAGATGCTGAAACAAGTGCTTGCATAGCAAGGAAAAGATTGCGGAATGACAACCCCTCCTCTGTCACGATGAACTTACTCCTTTGTAATCTGCACTCCTTTTCAGCAGATTACTTGCAATCAAGCTTAAATATTTTTTCAACCTCAACGGGTTCCATCGCAACGGTTAATTTTTTTGCTGCTCCGTTTACATAGTTGATTTCAATTTCAGTCCAGGGATGATCGCAGCACTTTGCAGTCTCTCCACCATCCTTGAGAGTTGCGATGACTTTGATTAGCTCATTGAACTCATCGTCACTTACTTTCTTGCCAACATCGTTACAATTGCAGTTCTTATTTGGCTCTTTTGATGTGCATTTATAAGCGAGGAAATACTCTCCGCTTTCGTTGCCAACAATTGCTGTTTTGTGGTAATTTTCTCCGATTATTGATTCCCCGATTACCTCTATCGAAACTGACTGCACACTGTTCCTTTTAACGACAAGCTGTAAAGCGAGTATAATAATTACTGCAAGAACACCAATGAGTAATAAAAAAATCATATTCTTTTTCACAAAGAGGCCTCCAAAAAATCAAACACAAAACACTACCCTTGAAATTTAATTACTCTTTTAAATAGGGGGGGAATGAACTTTTTGCGTTTTCACTCCCCATGTTGCACTTAATTAGTCAAAAGTAAATACGACCTGAACATCTGCATTGACGTTGATTGTACCACCTTCGACTGGCACATTTGCCGAGTCTGCTGCCATGCCCTTGTAGAAAATGGGCGACGGTGTCGATGACTCAACAGATATTGTCGAAATACCTGTAACTTTGTAATTTGTTCCTTTAAGAACAGTGTCAGCCTTGGAACGTGCGTCTTTCATAGCTGCTTCAATGGCATCAAACTTGAGTGAGTCCCTATTGGAAGCATCAAAGCTAATACCGCTAATTTCATTAGCACCGTTTTTGCTAACCGTGCTAATGATTTTGCCTGCATCGGCAATCTTTGATTTGATTGTAAATGATTCAGAAGCCCTGTAACCTTCAAGAATTGGTTTACCTGTATCCTTTTCGTAGCTGTAGATTGGATAGAGTGCGAGGTTTGAAGTCTGGATATCCTCTTTCTTTACGCCTGCATTCGCAACTGCATCAACAATTGCATTTGCCTTAACAGCCAACCCATCCATTGCCTTTGCTGGATCCATGTTTTCCACAAACACGCCTGCATTGATAACTGCAACATCAGGAGTAATGGCAATAGAACCGTTACCTGTAACTGATATTATGTGGTTTATACCAGTATCCTGCGCAGTAACCGTTCCTCTTGGAAGAGTCTTTCCACCGATCACAACAACACTCAACAATACAACAACTGCTAAAAATGCCACTAATTTTTTATTCATTTTTTTCGCCTCCAATATTTAGACTATGCAAATGGTTAAAAAGTTCCAAAAAGTTTTATAAAGATATTCATAATTTATTCATAATTAGAGACTAAACTAAAACATAGCTTCAAGATAGGAGGAAAAATGAAGAAGACTTTAATGAGCATTGTCATTGCAATTGCCTTGGTTTTAACTCTTGCTGGATGTGCTTCGTCATCCACAGCCAAGAAAACTGCAACAAGTACGTACACTGTGGCAAAAAGAAACATAACTTCTACAGTGACTCTTTCAGGTTTAGTCAGTTATGACCCTGCGGTTTCTGTGACTTCAAACGTTTCAGGGAAAGTGCTGAAGGTGTATGTAACCGGTGGTAATTCTGTCAAAAAAGAAGATGTAATTGCAGAAATTGATTCCACGGCGGCAAGGGAAAACTATGATAATGCACAAACTAATTATCAGATTTCTCAAATGAACTATCTTGTAAGTGAAGATTCCTTAAAAGACCTTGAAACCAGCCTGGACCAAGCAAATGCAAATCTTGAAACAGCTCAGCTTTCTTATGAAGTAACAAATCTTAACATTTCTCTTTCTGAGCAAACAGATAATTCCCAAACTCAACTTCTTCAAGCCCAACAGCAATTAAAAAATGCGGAAATTAACCTCAATAATGCCAAGCAAACTCTTGCATCTTTACAAGATCCTTCCGGCGACACTTTACCCTCTGCTGAAATTCAAGTGAAAAATGCTCAAATATCTTTGGCTCTGACACAACAGAACTTGAAAGTCTTGAAGAATTCGACAACTCAAGAAGATAACGTAAAAACTGCAGAGGATCAGCTGACATCGGCAAAACTTAATTTGGAAAATACCCAAGAAAAACTTGATGAAGCGGCGAGAAATCCAAATACTACCGATTCAGAAATGAATTCTCTTCAGAATACTTTAATTACTGCTCAAATGAACGTAGGTACTGCCGGAAGAAACCTCGAGAAGGCAAAAAACCCAACTCCTTCTGCTGAAGACCAGATACAACAGGCAGAGTACCAGGTGGAACAAGCAGAGATGACCCTTAGAAGTGCAATCCAGAATTATGAAGACCAGCTAAATTCTGCACAGAATTCCCTTGAACTTGCTCAGATGAACTACGATATTGCAAAGGCAAACCTTGATAAACAGTAATTGAAGGTTTTTCGGAAATAGTAAAACAACATCCCTTAATTAGCCTGTCACATTTTTATAGAATGAATTGAAGTGATTTTAAAACTGAGATAGATTTTTTTACCTCCTGAGATTTCAAGTTCATTCTGCGATTGCCTTGTTACGATTGCATTGAGAGTGACACGCTCGTTTATCCTTATTTTTATGCGCGAAAGCACGCCTCTGTTTACAGTTTTTTCGACAGCTCCTTCAAAATTGTTGCGAGCGCTCGTTTTTGTAAGAGTTTTAGATAGGGTTATTTCTTCAGGCCTTATAAAAACTTTAACCAAATCGTTCTTATTATATTCACCAATTACCCAAATATAAATCCCGTTTACGTCTATTTTCATCAGATTTCCGTCAGCCTCTACCACAACGCCCTGAACGACATTAACCTCGCCAATTTCTGCAACACTTTGAGAATTTGGAGTGTAAAAAATTTCCTCAGGTGTGCCTATCTGCAACATTCTTCCTTGCTCGAGCACAAGAATACGGTCGGCTACAATATATGCTTCTTCAAGACTGTGCGTAACAAAAATAGCGCTTTTGCCATAAGCTTTAATGGATTGCTTTATCTCAAGAGAAACTCTCTCTTTCTCGAGAGGCGAAAGCTGCGATGTAGGCTCGTCAAGAAGCAAGACCTTTGGATCAACGATAAGTGCCCTTGCAAGTGCAACTTTTTGACGTTCCCCCCCACTTAATGAGGAAGGCATTCTCTCAAGCAACGTTTGCAAATGGAAAAAACTAACCAATGAATCAAAACTTTCTTTCACCTTTTCAATTTTCTTAAACCTTGTCCCGTAAAGAATATTTTTCTTTACACTCCTATGCGGGAACAGGGCAAGATTTTGGAATATGTATCCAATGTTTCGTTCCTCAGGAAGGGCATTGGTTATAGCCTGCCCCAAAAGCTCAATTGTACCGCTCATTACAGGAATAAAACCTGCGATAGAGTTGAGAAGAGTTGTTTTGCCCGAGCCGTTTTGCCCAAGCACAACAAGTATCTCACCCCCTTTAATAGAAAAAGAGACTTTAGAAAGCTCGAATGTCCCGTTTTTTGCAGAAATATTTCTAACGGTTAGCGTTTCCATTTCTTTCCCTCGTTAGAATTTTGAGTGCAATGAATATAGCAAGCGAGAACATCAATAAAGTGGCTGCGATTGCAATTGAAACACTCAGGTTGTACTGCGTGAATGCATCATATATCTTGACAGGTGCAGTCATTGGGTAGTATGCAAGGATTACAACAGCGCCAAATTCAGAAATAGCCCTTGCCCATGTGGAAAGGAATCCAGTGAGGATTGATTGGGTAGAAAGAGGAAGGTTGATGAGGAAAAAAGTTGAGAATATCGATGCTCCCAGGCTTCTTGATGCATTTTCAAGCGCTTTGTCAACATTCTTGAATCCCTCCCTTGCTGCGTCAATGAAAAAGGGGAACGATACAAAAAGCATTGCAATAATTATTACGATAGACGTACCCGTAAACTTTATGCCAAGCGTCTTATAAAATAAGCTGCCGATTGTGCCATCTCGCCCATAGATAAGTAGTAGGGCAATGCCTGCAACGGTATGAGGCACTGCAAGCGGAATATCAGAAACTGCTTCGACAATCCCCTCGAATCTTCCAAAAGACTTTTTTGCCATAAGATAGGCAAGAGGGGTCCCAAAAATTACCGCAAAGACTGCAGTCAAAAGTGAAAATGCGATACTGTTCATAATTGCATTGATTGTTGATTGGTCCTTTATTGCATCAATAATAAGAGAAGGATTAGAGTATGTTATCAAGCGCAATATAGGGAGAAAAATAAATAAGATAGAGATTAGCCCTATACCCATTAAAATGCTTTTGAAAATCCTATCTTTTATTTTCATCTCGCGGTTGCATTATTTTCCCCCATTTAACCCTGCCCTTACGACTTTCGGCAGCACTTCCTCGCCTGGATATGCTTTGAATGTTATAAAAGGTTGCCCGAAGGATTGAAAGGTGGTAGAACCATTTTTAAGGAGATATGCAACAAACCTTTCTGCAAGAAATTTTTGAGGTGCATTTTTGGGGATTGTTAGTCCATAAATAATTGGTGCTCCTTTTACAATAGTTCCATTTTTGAGTGTAAGGCTTGCCTGCCCATAAAAATCCTTAAGTTCGGGGTTGCCGAGGTTGAGCTCGTCTGGAAGTTTAACGTATTTGAGGTTATTTTGCACCGCAACAGATTCGTACTCAAAGGCATAATCGAGCTCGTGGGCTTGAAGGAGAGAAACCAATTCAACAGACTTTGGGCGAATATTATTGGGCTTTGTTGCATTAATTAAAGCATCGTTTAAATTTGGAATTTTATAATACTTTTCTGCAAGCTGAAACATTAGCACAGCCCTGTATCCACATGGGTCCACGTTGGGGTCGGCATATCCAAATTCCAAATCCTTGCGGAGCAAGATGTTGTACCAATTGCTTGCATTAATTTCATTAACATATCGGCTCTTATCGGTATAGCAAAGCACGAGTTTATTTGTTGCAAACTCAACGTACCAGTCAGCATAATCTGGAACAAGATATTGAGGAATAAGATGGGAGTCTGCCGTCAAAACCACATCGAACTCGCCATGAAGCTCTGATACAGCTTTAACAACTTTTACACTTCCTCCCGATTGATCTTGAAAAGTAATGTCATAGCCTCTATTTAAATAATATTTTCTAAAGGCATCTTCCACTGCTCTTATCGGCTGAGTTAGGCTTCCTGCATGGATAACTTTGAGTGTCACTTTTTGCTTTTGGGTAATTGGTTCAAGCGAATAAACAACTGTAACCATTTTTTTGTTGCTATCCCAGCTAACTTTTGCACCGATTGCCTCAGAAATAAATCTTATGGGCACAACAGTCCGACCTCCCGGAAGAATCTTCGGTGGGGCATCGAGCTTGTATTCGCTTCCATTTACATTAGCAGTAGTAGAGCCAATTTTTAAGTCAATCTCCTTGTTATCAAAAATAAGGCTTACAATTTGGTCCTTAGGGCTCCAATCTACGAGAACATCTAACGCCTCAGCAACGAATCTAATAGGCACAAGAGTTCGTCCGTTTTCAATTACCGGAGGTTGGTCAAGAGTAACTTCCTTGAAGTTTACATAGGCTTTTGTACTACCGATTGTGAGTTGAATGATTGCACTCTCATCTGCCTTTGTAGGTGAGAAACAAACCATCCCTACAAGCACGGCGAAAGTGAACAACAAAATTACTACTTTCTTTACACTGAATTTCATCTTTTGCCTCCTTTGCAAAATAGCAGGCATAGCCGTTTCCAACTATACCCTACCGTCAAGAGTCCATAGGTTTGCACCATTAGGTTCTCTTAATCGGAGTTAAAATATTATATTGATTTTTTCTTTAAATGCAAATTGTGTTGTCTACAAGTCAAAAAAAGGTCTCTCCTAAAAGTGTGGGAACAAAATAGTCTGTTGAAAAAGAGTGCAGGCTTATTCTTCTGTAACCTGCGGTTTGTTCAGTAGGTTCCAAAGGAGTAAAAATGTCATTCTGCAATCCTTTCCTCGCATAAGCGAGCCCGAAGGCGAAGAATCTCTATCACTCGAAGAGGTTAAAAGACCCCCTTCGAACGTTCCCTAAAAATGACAAAAGCCAAAGCGAGATCGCCACGTCGTTCACTACATTCACTCATCGCGATGACAAAGAGAAAGACAAATGAGAGACCCTTCACTTCATTCAGGGTGACAAAAGAGGGTTTTTCGGAGGCCTTAAAAAATTATGCGTGTTTTTTCACAAACTCCATGCTCTTCTCACAAATGAGGTCTTTATCAAAGTCCATCGTCGCCACGTGGTATGAATTTTCAAGCCAGATGACATCTTTTTCTTTTGACGAAATCCTATCAAGGGTAAACTGAACATTTTTGAGAGAAACAACATGGTCTTCTTTTGACTTAAAAATAAGCTGGGGCTGGTTAACCTTACCGAGGTTTTCTATGATCACCTTTGTGAGCCTTATCATTTCGTGAGCACCGGCAGTAGGCGTGCTATCGTAGGCAAGCTCCTTTTGAGAAGGGTCTTTGATGTCATTTGAAATAGCAGGAGTTGACTTGATAAAATACTTCAAAATTGGCAAGAATCCGATGCGTGGGTCTTCAAAAACCAATGCATGGTTTATAAGGATGCCACCCTTAATCTCAGGATGCATTTCTTGAAGGTAAAGTGCAAGTGCTCCGCCCATTGATAGCCCTGCTACAAATACCTCATCCGAATCCTTCTTGAGCTTTGCATAAGCTTGTTCAACATCGTTAACCCAATCAGTGTACTTAACTGTATTGAGCTCTTCCCAACGTGTACCGTGGCCCGTAAGCCTGGGACATTCAACATTAAACCCTTTGTCGGCAAAGAACTTTGCAAGATAGATGACACTGCTCGTTGTGCCGGTAAACCCTTGTGAAACAAGAACGCCTATCTTTGATTGTCCTCTATGGGAAAAACTTTCTGCACCTTTCCAAATTTCCATTTTTAACTGCCTCCTTTTTGTTATTATTATACATGGATTAATGAAAAATTTTGTCCTATAAAATGTGTACA
>JAIMJY010000061.1 GCA_020692945.1 Caldisericum sp.
TTTCTCAGTAGATTTACTCCTCTGTAATCTACAATCTTTCTCAGTAGATTATTTATATCGAGAAAATGTACTTCAATTTTTACTTTTTTGCCTTCTTCAAAAGTTGGGTTGAATCCAACGTTAGCAACTGACTGAAATAAGGAGCCGTCTATCTCTCCAAGAGTAACGTAGACGCCGTTCTTTGGAAGTGCCTTTGAGTGAACTTCGAACTTAATGTTTGCGGTAGGAAATCCGATATGCCTCCCGAGCCCCTTTCCCTTCTCGACTTCTCCAGATATGAAAAAATTATATCCGAGGCACTTGTTTGCTCTTTCTATCTTCCCATCTTTAATGCAGTTGTATATTAGAGAGCTGCTTACTTCCGTGTCCTCTATCTTCACAATTGGCATGGATTCAATGATAATTGCCTCTCTTGAGCCAAATTCCTTTAGTAAACTAACGTCTCCTACTTTCCCAAAGCCAAATCTGAAATCTTCCCCAACGACGATTGCCCTTGTTTTGAGGTTAACAAGAAGTTCTCTCTCAAAAAACTCTCTGGCAGTTGTCTTCATGAACTTATCATTCAACTCAGCAAGATAAACCGTATTAATCCCGAATTTTTCAAGAAGGTAGAGCTTCTCTTCAAGTGTTGTTAAGTACTTGCGTACCTTCTCTTTTACTGGATGGTTAGTAAAAGTATATACAACGGGCGTCAACCTGTTATCGCGTGCAAGTTTTATTGTTTTTTCTATTAGCTTTTGGTGTCCAATATGCACTCCGTCAAACATTCCAATCGTGACTGCGCAATCGAAATCAACAGTTTCTCTAAAATTAATGATTTTCATTTATCACAACCTCTGGGTGTATTTCACCATTTTTGAGCTCTGCTATTCCCAAAAAGTTCCCTTCATCAGATTTTACTAAGAAAAAGTTCTCTTTAATGCTTATGCCAGTTTCAAAACTCTTCGTATCGGCAATGACGAGTGTTGGAAGAGATATCGCTTCTTCTTCTGACAAAAAGCCTTTTTCTAAGTTCCCTTTGGATATCTCCCGTAAAGTTGTAGCCTCATTAATAGTGAATTTTCCAACCTTTGTCCTTGCAATGGCAGAGATGGTTCCGAATGTGCCAAGGTCCTTTCCAAGGTCTCGTGCTATTGACCTCATATATGTCCCCTTTGAACAATTCACTCTGAGGACAATATCTCTACCTCCGAAGCTCACAAGTTCTATGCCAAAAATATTTACCTTTGAAGGTTTTATTTCAGGGATTTCTTTGCATTCTCGTGCATATTTGTATATTTCTTTTCCCTGAATTTTCTTGGCTGAATAAATAGGGGGATACTGCTCTATTTCTCCTTGAAATTTTTCAAGTGAATGTTTTATCTCGTCAATAGATACAATCTTTTCGCTCACTTCGATAACTTTTCCCGTGACATCGTCAGTGTCGGTTTGAATTCCTAACTTAATCTTTATGAAATATTCTTTTGTGTCCAAGTCGAGATACGGTATCAGACGCGTCCCATTTCCTATAGCAACGACTAATAGCCCTGTTGCTATAGGGTCAAGGGTTCCCGTGTGGCCTATTTTCGGCTTCAAGAGAGGCACGCTAATTGCGTCAAGAAATTTTCTTGATGTTATGCCATACGGCTTAGAAATGAGTAAAAAAGGTTTTGTCAATTTTTCCATCTTTAATTTCAATTCCTTCGTTTAAGAGAAGGTTTTTCTTTATGGTGAGAGGAGCAGAAAATCCATTGAACTTGCCATCGGAAAATACAACTCTGTGACAGGGAACAACAACAGGCATCGGATTCTTTCCCATTGCGTACCCAACGAACCGTGAATGGCTCTCGCTCCCGAAAACTGCTCTTGAAAGCTCTCCGTAGGAAACAACTCTCCCAAAAGGAATTTCAAGGGCTTTTAACAAGATTGGTCTTATGTTTTTTTGTGCTTTCACAAATGAAAGTTTAAGAACGTCATGATCTCCGTGAACAAATGCTGTAATTTTGTCTAAAAGAGAAGCGTCTCCTTGCTGACTGCTTATACTTTTAAAACTAACCGAAAGGACAACTCCTTGCCTTATTTCTACGAAAAGAGGGATGCCTGAAAAGTTAATTCGTACTACATTCAAGATATTCTAACCTCGCAAGAGGTAGGATTCATAAAATGGAGAATGAGATTCTGAGGCAAGTTTGTGATGGTAATGGGCAAGGTGTAAGTGCCTGAATCAAGGTTAGTTGCATCTACAGTTGCAGAGATAGATTGGGCTTGAATGCCGTTAATGCTATCGGCAAATCCCGAAATTGTTATTTCTACAGAGTCAGTAGCGCTTGTTGCGAGTTTCGTATCGTCGTGAAGTATTACGATTGGTATTTGAATCCTTACAGTTTTTAAAGGCTCTACCTCGATTTTTACACTGCATTTGTTAATGGTTGATTTTGCTCCTTCTGGTATAACGATGTTTGCATTGAAAGTGGTCGTTTTTGAAAGGTTTGAGATGTCTATAGGCTCGATGCTCACCCCCTGAACGTTAGAGATTTTTGAATAATCACCGCTTAAAGTAATTGTTCGTGGGTCTATTGATAGAGATTTAACCCCGAAACCACTCAAAGGGTTGCCTGTAATTGATGGAATTATCGGTACAGTGATGCTTGTGCTTATGGATGCTTTGCTAACCACTACCACACAGTTTGATGGGTTAACGTAGATATTATTGGGCTCTGTCCCCTCCTTCATTGCTATCTTAACTGGTAAATTGAAGGTGGCGACGTCAGTTATTGAAGTTAAATCAACAGAGACGTAAACCTTATCAACCTGCGAAAGCATGCTCTCTGGCCCTACGACGTTTGCGCTGACAGGTGAGACAACGGGCATAGAAGGCAAAAAATCCTTTGGGATATTCTCGAAAACAACGCTTATAGGAAGGGTTAGAGTCGTTAGTTTTTCAACGCTTACTTTGATTTCGGGAGGGGAAATACCTTTTGAGGTAATGTTTGTGAGAGGTGAATGAACCTCAACCGGCAAATAGAAGTCGCCAAAAGTCTTCCCCGTCAAGTCAACAATTGAGCTGAAATCTGTGTCTTTTAGCCCAAGTATAATTTTACTTGGTCCTTCTGCCGTTATTGACACTGTGCCGATATTATTAACGACGAAACTTCCGCTTGGGACATTAATAGGCAGAACAGGAACGTTGCTAAACGTCCCCTGAATTATAGGGCCTTGTATCCCGATAACATAGTACCACAAAGCAATTGCAAAAACAACCGAAATTGCTTTTATATTCAACAGTCTTGTAAAAAATTTTTTCATATTTTCTTAAGACCTTCTTTCTTTTCTACGGGTTTTGCCATCACGAGGAGCATCCCCTTAAGTTCAAGAGGGCTAAGGTAGCGAGTGAGCTTTCCTCTTACTGCAATTGATATTATGCCTGTTTCCTCTGACACGACTACTGCGAGGGCATCTGTTTCTTCGCTTATTCCTGCCGCTGCTCTGTGTCGAGTGCCAACATCGTTTTTGTCAAATTCTTTATCCATTGAGAGTGGTAAAACGCATCTTGCTGCAGCGATTTTGCCATTTTTTATTATCACGGCTCCGTCATGGAGAGACGTGTTTGGGAAAAATATCGTGTTAAGGAGCTCTGCTCTTACTGTGGCATTTACCTTTGTGCCTGTTTCTATATAGTCGTTAAGAGGAACACCTCTCTCAATTACGATTAAAGCCCCTATTTTATTGAGTGATAGGTAGTTTGCGCTTTTGACGAGCTCTTCGATGATAGCCCTGAAGTCTTCTTCGTCGGGCTCTGGAGTTTCTTGAATCGATATCCCTTTACCAAGTCCTGTGAACCATTTTCTTAGCTCTGGCTGGAAGACGACAACGAGCAAAAACGGTAAGAAACTTATTGAAAATTTTAGAATGTTGTTTGAGATAAACGAGAGAGCAACCAAGTGAGTGATGCTACTAACTTTTGCAAGAATCAGCACGGCGAGGAAATAAAGCCCTATTCCCTCCGCAAGCTGAAGAGTTCGCGTATGCTGTATTGCCCTGAGTACGAAATATACTAAGATGCTCACAATCAGTATATCAATTACGGTGAGTGTTATATTGCTCCAACCTATTTCGTTTATAATATTTGTTATATATGCCATTACTATATTCTCTCAAATTTTGATAAATTTTGCAATAGGGTTATTTATGAAAATTTACGATTCTTGTTTTGTTGACACTCGAATAATAAGTAATATAATCTAACAAATGGAGGCGATATTAAATGGCTGTGAGAAAAATCAAAGAAAATATTTTTGCGGTAGGAGTTAATCATTGGGACAGAAAGATTTTTGATGAACTCATCCCGTTGCCAGATGGTACAAGTTACAATTCATACCTGATATTTGGAAGCGAAAAAACCGTGCTAATTGATGCAGTTGATACGGCAACGATTGTTTTTGCGATTCCAACAGTTCTTGCCGGGCCTCACCCTCTCGGAGCTTACGCAACAATCTTTATAAATGCTATTAAGCCAAAGGCAAAATTCACCACAGCAATTACATCTTATGGGTGGGGAGGGCAAATAATAAGCTGGGTGAAGAATCACCTTGGAAATTTCAAGGGGGAATTTTTAGAAACTCTTGAAATAAAAGGACTTCCTAACGAAGAGGACCTTAAAAAAGTTGATAATCTTGCAGAGATAATTGTCGATAAACACAAATCACTTGGAATTATCTGAAAAAGAGGGTCTAAAAAGTGAACGTCATTGCGAGCGAAATAGCTGAGCAAAGCAAAGCCACGAGCGAAGCGTGGTGGGTGGCAATCTCGCTTTTGACTTGTGAGAGAAATGTAAGGAGGCAATGAAATGACACAAAAGTTCGAGATTTACAAATGCGAAATTTGCGGTAACATTGTAGAGATGACTCATGAGGGAGCAGGTGCTCTTGTTTGCTGTGGGCAACCTATGACAAAGATGATGGAAAAATCAACCGAAGTTGGAAATGAGAAGCATTTACCTGTAGTTGAGAAGGCAGAACACGGGACTAGCATAAAAATTGGAAGCGTTCCTCACCCAATGGAAGAGAATCACTACATTGAATGGATTGAGGCATTTAACAAAGACGGCAAGGTCGTAAAAATAATGTTGAAGCCCGGAGGTAAACCAGAGACACACATTGGCTGGAGCATTGAGAATATTGTGGAAGTAAGAACTTACTGTAACATTCACGGACTGTGGTCAAAGAAACTTGTATAAGATGGCAATTTTTTATTGCCGGGCAGGTTACTCCCTGCCCTTTTTGTTTTTGAAAGAAGCTTTAGGGTTGTCTTTGTGTGGCTGACCGTTCTTTTGAAGCCGTAGCAATTTCAGTTGGTGGAATGTTTGATAATGAAGTAATCGGTTTGCATCAGAAATATTTTTATATATAATATTTAGAAGGAGGTAACGATGATTAAGATTATTGTTGACTCAACAGGGTACATAGATAAGAGCTATATCGAAAAGAACAATATAAGTGTTGTTCCACTTAGAGTATCAATTGGTGGAAAAGAGTATACAGAGGGCGTGAACCTATCTGTAGATGAATTTTACAGATTATTGAGAGAGACCCGCGAACTTCCAAAAACATCTCAGCCATCTGTACAGAATTTTATAGATGTTTATAAGAAAGCCTTAGATGAAGGATATTCTATTATTTCAATTCATCTTTCAGAAAAAGTAAGCGGCACAATTAATTCCGCTCGCTTGGCAATAAATGAACTTCAAACAGATAAGGTTAGAATTATTGATTCTAAAATCACGACGTTTTCTATTAGATTTCTTGCAGAACATGCAGCAAAACTCGTCAAGGAAGGTGCAAACTTCGAAAGCGTGTGTGAGTCCACAGAAAAACTTGTCAAGCGCTTTTACAACAGGTTTATCTTGGAAGACATTAAATACGTTGTGGAGGGAGGGAGACTCAACAGGGCGGAAGGGCTTATAGGTAGCCTTCTAAATATAAAGCCTGTCCTGTCCTTTACTGACGGAGTAGTTAAACCTGAAGGAATCAGTAGAACCTGGAGAAAGGCAAAAGAAGTGTTGATGAAATTTACTGAAAGCGTCAAAAGTACTGTTGGCATAGAGAAACTATGCGTTATTTGTGGAGAAAATGTAAACGAGGGGAAAGAGTTTGCGGAAATAATCAAGAACACTCTTCAAGTAAATGCTGATATGCTCCAGTGCGGAGCAGTAATTGGGACTTATGCTGGCCCTGTATGGTTGGCTGTTGGCATACAGTCCTCCCATTGAATCTATTTCCGTTAAATACCAAATATATAAATCAATAAAGGAGAGATTATGGTAAAAATTGTTGTCGACTCTACTGGATATTTTGACCCGGGTTTTGTTAAGGAAAATGATATCGGGATTGTACCTGTTAAGATTCTCATCGGAGATGTTGACTACAGGGAAACCGATAACCTTTCCGTAACTGATTTTTACAAATTTCTTGAAAAATCTGATGATTTTCCAAAAACATCCCAGCCATCAGTGCAAGACTTCATTGATGTTTACAAGCCAATAGTTGATAAAGGTGATTCGATTATCTCCATTCATATCTCTGAGAAAGTCAGCGGGACTATCAATACCGCCCGTATGGCAATAAACCATTTAAAATCAGACGCAATAAAGATAATTGATTCCAAGAGCACCATATTTTCCATACGTTACCTTGCCGAACACGCGCTACATCTTATCAAAGATGGTTTAGGTTTAGATGCCGTTTGTGAATCAACTGAGCGACTTGTGGAAAGGTTTCACGACAGGTTCATTTTAAACGATCTTAAATATCTTTCTGCAAGTGGCAGGCTTAATAAGGCTGAAGGGCTCATTGGTAGTTTCCTCAATATAAAGCCTGTCCTATCTTTTACGGACGGGGTCATAAAAGTGAACGGCATTGCGAGGACATGGAAAAAGGCAAAGGAATCTCTGATTAAATTTATAGAGAATGTTAAAAACAATGCAGGGATAGAAAGACTTTCGGTCATGTACGGTAACAATTTAGATGAAGCAAACGATTTTACAGCCAGAGTCAGAAAAGTTGTTGAACGAAATATAGACTTGATTGAGACAGGTGCAGCTATAGGTAATTATGCCGGACCCGTGTGGTTAGGTGTTGGCATTCAGTCCTCCCGTTAAACTTGATTCTTGGCCGCTCTAAAATACCCCTTAGAATGCAAAATCTTCAATATGCTCTAGACCCCAGTTATAATTAGGGTTGAATGTTGTTTATTTTGTGCAAAAAACTTTGCAATCTTTATTTGATTTAAATATTCCTCTTGAACTGAGAGCAGTCAATTTTTGATTGCTAGGTTTCTCACAAAAGTCTTTTTTTTGGTGTCATACGAGGAGCGTAAGCGACGTGGCAATCTCGTCTCTTGCATTTTCTTTGTCATTCTGACGAGCCG
>JAIMJY010000156.1 GCA_020692945.1 Caldisericum sp.
TAAATCCGATGAAAAAGAGCTCGGATTACAGAGGAATAAGACACCCACCCATCAGAAGAATAATATTTGTGTTTCTGCTTATCAGTATTGTGGGCAGAAAATGTTCTTGTAATTGTATTATTCAAGGTGATCATCACGACATGCTGACCATCAGTTGTTGGATGCCAGACGTAATTAGCATCCTGATAGCAATGAAAAACAATTACGCTTCCTTTATTTGCAAGATCGAAATTTGATTGCTCAAAGTAGTTATGATTAATCATATAGCTTTCCAGTTTTGGCACATAAACCCAGGGAGAGCCGTTAACTGGAGTTGTCATAGTGTATCTCTCACAACGCCAATAAGATATACCCGTGTAAATATCCATAGGTATTCCCCCTTTATAGAGTGCCTGGGATACGTAATCCGCACAATCTTCCTGGACATTTAGCGAAAACTTAAACTCACCATCATTTTCTGGGTCATCGCTTGGGTTTGTAGGTTTTCCGACTTTCCATTTTGATCGGTCTACACCCGAATTAAGTTCTGATGTCCACTTTATTCCTCTGTAATCCGCACTTTTCTTCAGCGGATTATCAGCATAATCACCAGCCTTTATCCTATCGTAGGCGTCAACGAGTGTAAGTGTTGCGCAAGGTAAATTATCCTTGCCACTTTTGTCAATTTATTCCTCTGTAACCTGCGATCTTCTTCAGCAGGTTATTTCCTCCATATCTTTGTAACCACGCTGCTCCATTTCTTCAGCAGTTTCTAATTTACAAGTATCTGCATCTACAAAGCTATTTCCTCCAAATGGGTCATCTGCCACATAAAATTTAATCGAATCTGGTTTTATGTTGCAATTAGAGTCTGTATTGAATGTAACTTTAATTGTCTCATTCCACTCTTCTACCTTATTAATATATCCTCTCAGTTCTTTTAGCTGGTCTTCAAGTTGTCTATTTGCATAGTCAATCTGTGATTTTTTGAGGCTCGGCTTTTTATAATTAAAGCAGTTTATCATACCTTTTATCATTGGAAGCTCTTCTGGCGATTGTGCCTTTAAGACTTGCTGCTCATTGGCGTTAAAGATAACTTCAGAAAGCGAACCTGGCTGGATATTACTCTCAATCAGAACAGATTTTACTGAGATGTTCTTATAGAATGGCGATTCCCTAACTTGAACCCATTTCTCTACGCTTTTTGAAACCTCATCAATTATTAAAGATTGAGTGTTTGAAAGTACATTTTGATTGGATTTTAACGATAAAGTAAATCCAATAGTCATTGACAAGACTACAAGTAAAGAAATCAAAACTTTAATTTTCTTCATTTTTGCCTCCTTGTAATTTTATTTTTGTTTTTAATTTGCAAAGCTTTTCTATTGCGTAAATCCATTTAATTCTCTTTTCGCAGTTTCCCAAATATCTCACCTCCTACTTATCCTTCGGGGAACTTATTCTTCTGTAATCTGTGCTCTCCTCAGCAGATTATTCCCTCTTGCACAACCATCATCTCCCTTCCGAGGGCTAAATTTGTTCCTCTTCTAAAAATAGCTTAATCTTTTTTTGCAATAGGTT
>JAIMJY010000157.1 GCA_020692945.1 Caldisericum sp.
CTACCTCTCGGAATTGGGGTCAGAGCCTGCCCCTTCAGGGGTACTTTGATTCTTAATATATTCTTCAATAGCATCGATAGGCGCACCTCCACAGCTAATAGCAAAATAACTTGGACTCCAAAGTGATTTGTATTTTCTTAGCTGTGGGTAATTCTTTCTTAACATACGACTAGAAACGCCTTTTAGAGCATTAACCATCTGAGATACTGATAACTTAGGTGGAATCTCGACTAACAAGTGTACGTGGTCTGCCTCTCCTTCTATTTCTAGTATTTTAAAATTCATTTTGCTGGCAACACCGTACATAACAGTTTTCATAAAATCTAAGATTTCTTTAGTAAACAACTTTTTTCGGTATTTAAGCACGAAAACCAAATGTAGGTTAATCTTTGAAACACTTGATTTCTCTCGTCTGTATATATCTTTTTTCACTTCAAGCCAACTATGGTATAGTTAAAAAATAGCATAGGTCGGGTGTGATGAAGACATACAAATTTAAACTCTATAGTCACAAAAGAAATAGGTATCTAAAACGAATTATTAATGCTTCTGCGAGTATTTGGAATCACTGCATTGCTCTTCACAAACGATACTATTCAATGTTTGGCAAGCATTTGAATAAGTTTCAATTGATGAAGCATATAGCCAAATTACGTAACAAAAATAGTTATTGGAAACTGGTAGACGCACAAGCGGTTCAAGATATTAGCGATAGGATCGATAAAAGCTATAAGTTGTTTTTTAAACATCATGAAAGAGGTGTCAGACCACCTTCTTTTTGTAAGAGTAAAAAGTATAAATCATTCACTTTAAAACAAACTGGGTATAAGTTAATTGGAAATAAGATAAGAATAGGGAAAAAGATTTACGGATATTACAAGTCGAGAGAAGTAGAAGGAAAAATCAAGACGGTTACTGTTAAGCGAGTTTCAACTGGAGATATGTATATCTTTATAGTGACCGACGCGCACAGTGAATCAATCGGAGTTGTGACTGGTCAAATAGCAGGCTTTGATTTCGGTCTTAAAACATTTCTAACTAACTCAAACGGTAGTGATATAGAGTCTCCTTTGTTTTTGTTGAAAGCTAAAAAACAACTGCGTAAATTATCTCAGCAATTGTCATCTAAAAAGCTTGGTTCTAAAAACTGGAATAAAGCTCGAATTACACTTGCTAGATTCCATCAAAATATTACTGATAAAAGACGTAATTGGCTTTGGAAGTTATCTCACAAACTATGCGATACCTATGATTTAATGTGTTTTGAAACATTGAATCTAAAGGGAATGCAAAGATTATGGGGTAAGAAAATAGGAGACTTAGCTTTTGGCTCTTTCTTGGAAATCTTGCAAACTGTAGCTGCGATGAAAGGCAAAAAAATTGAGTTTGTCGGACAGTGGTTTGCCAGCTCAAAGCTTTGCAGTAGTTGCGGACACAAACACAGTGAACTCCATCTAAGAGATAGAACCTGGGTATGTCCTAAATGCAATACCCGTCACGATAGAGATAAAAACGCAGCTATTAATATTCAAAGAGAAGGGACATCTTCTCTTAACCTAGACACAGTAAGACTGCCTTTGGTAGCAAGTGTTGCTTGAAGTTAGAATCCCCGTACCTTCAGGTCGGGGAGTATGT
>JAIMJY010000062.1 GCA_020692945.1 Caldisericum sp.
CGAATTTATTCTTTTGTAATTTGCACTCTTCATGAGCGAATTTAATATTATCCAGAGTCTCGTATCTATGTAACGCGTACAAAACCTTGACAAAAAATTCTTTTTCGCTAAACTTAAGAGATTATATATCACTTGCAAAAGGTTTACCAGTACCTTTAGCAGTGAAAGGAGGTCAATATGGAAGCAATTATTAAAGCTGGCGGTCATCAGTACAGAGTAAAAGAAGGTGACACCATTAAAGTCCAGAAACTTGATAGTGAGGTTGGAAAAGAAGTTAAGTTTGATGAAGTGTTCTTGATTAAGAAGGACGACAGTATTGCTATTGGTAATCCCAAAGTTAAGAATGCTTACGTTGAAGGCATAATCACAGAGCAGGGGAGAGAGAAGAAGATTATTATTTTCTTCTATAAGCATAAGACGAGAAACAGAAAGAAAAATGGTCATCGTCAGCCGTATACTCTTGTAAAGATCGGGAAAATTGTTGGAGGTGAGTAATAATGGCAAGAAAACGGTCTAAAGTTAACGGAAGGGATAGTAATCCGCATTATCTTGGTGTAAAACTATATGATGGGGAAATAGCAAAAGCAGGAAGTATAATTGTAAGACAACGTGGAGAACGCGTAAAGCCGGGGAGAAATGTTGGTGAGGGTAAAGACTTTACTCTTTTTGCACTCAAAGAGGGTACTGTCAAGTTTCAAAAAAAGAGAAATTTGACAATTATTGACATCGTCGAGGAGAACCAAAACGCCTAAAAAGTCTCTCATTGACCACGCTTTTATTACGGTTAGAAGTGGAAAAGGTGGCGATGGTGCAGTTAGTTTCAGGAGAGAAAAGTTTGTTCCGAAAGGTGGTCCAGATGGTGGCAGCGGGGGCAGAGGCGGAAGCGTTATCATAGAAGCCAATCGCTCCCTTAATACACTTACTAATTTTCTTTATAAGAAACATTTTTTTGCTGAAAATGGAGGAAATGGCGGTTCTCGCAATAAACATGGAAAAAATGCAGAGGACCTATTTGTTCAGGTACCTGTTGGAACAACGGTAATTGATAGGGAATCAAGTAGAGTAATTAAGGACTTAGACAAAGATGGAGAAGTTATTGTTGTTGTAAATGGTGGAAGAGGTGGACGAGGAAACAGAAGTTTTGCCACATCCACTGACAGGGCCCCGCGATATAGTGAAAAAGGCGAATCGAGCGAAGAGAAATCAATAGAGCTTGTGCTGAAAATTCTTTCTGATGTTGGGTTAGTTGGTGCTCCAAATGCTGGAAAATCAACGTTACTTTCAGCTGTTTCTAATGCAAAACCTAAAATAGCGAGTTATCCATTTACGACTCTTTCACCAAAGATAGGGACGGTTGAGCTTTCGATGGGAAAATCTTTTGTAATCGCTGATTTGCCCGGTCTTATTGAAGGTGCAAGCGAAGGGAAAGGGATGGGGTTAGAGTTTCTTTCACACGTTGAAAGAACAAAGCTGCTTATCCTTCTTGTGGACGGAGCTGATAAGAAAAAAATTAAAGAAACGTATAAGATGTTATTAGAGGAGCTTAAAAAATATAAAGGAGAACTCTTACAAAAAAAACGGCTTATTGTTATTAACAAAATTGATCTATGGAGAGTTTTGAGGACTAAAGAGCTTGAAGTTTATTTTAATAAGAATGGAGAGGGAGTTTTCTTTATCTCTGCCATAAATAAAATTGGATTGGAGCCACTTATCGAGAAGATGTATGAAATTGTAAAAGAAACTAAACCGGCTATTGATACAAAGGAAGATGAGGTAATAATAGGGGTTGATAAAAGACTCGTGAATAGAGAAGTTAAAATAGAAGTTACTGATGAACACTCGTTCAAAGTTTATAATAAAGAGCTTGAGAGAAGAGTAGAGCTTGCAGACTTCCAAAAATCCGCAAGCGTTAACAATCTTTTGAAATATTTTGATAAAATAGAGCTGGAGAACTTGCTTAAGAAGGCAGGCATAAAAGAGGGCGACAAGGTAATTATTGGTAATAAAAGTTTTATTTTTAGAGAAGATGGGTAGGATTGGAGTTTTTGGGGGAGCGTTTAACCCTATCCACAATGGACATCTTTTTATTGCAAAAGAGTCAATGGAAGTCTTTCATCTTGACTATGTCATCTTTGTGCCAACAGGCAATCCTGTTTTCGAAAAGAGCGACCTGCTTGATAAAGATGCACGATTACGCCTTGTGGAACTTGCCACAAAAGATGAGCCAAGGTTTACGGTTTCTAAGTTTGAAACTGAGAGAGATGCCCCTTCCTATTACATTGATACACTTAAGAATCTTTTAAACGGGATAAATGATGAAATCTATTCCATTCTTGGAGAAGATACTTTTCGATATTTTCATCGTTGGAAAGAAAATGAAAACATTATCAAACTTACAAATATGATAATAGCAGAGAGATACGAAGATTCTTTTGCATCGACAAAAGAGTACATTTTAACAAAATATAAGAATTACACTGAAAAAATAAAACTTTTATTGCATCCTTTTTACCGTGTTTCCTCCACAATTATCCGGGAGAGAATAAAAGAAGGTCAACATATAGATTATCTTGTTCCTTGGAAAGTTAAAGAGGAAATCATTAACAATCACTATTACAGAGCATAAACACAGTTATTTCCTTTGCGTATATTTTTACATGCGAGCCACTTTCATTAAAATTTCAAAATTCCTCAAAAAAAGGTGTCTTATCTATTGCAAAAATCGTGGAATTATAAACAATTAAATTGAAGGCTTTCGAGAAAGTATAATATAATTTAAAATAAGACATTCAGAAAGGAGGGAATTGAAATGGCCGAGAAGAAAATTGTAAAGAAGCCAGTTGCAAAAAAGGCTGTTGTAAAGAAGAAAGTTGTAAAGAAGCCAGTTGCAAAAAAGGCTGTTGTAAAGAAAACTATTGCCAAGAAGACAGTAGAAGCCAAAGTCACCGGAAAGATGTCTTCTGGTTGCGGGAAGCCTAAGAAAGCATCCAAGTAGATTGAGTTTTTAGCGCTTAATTTTTGTTTGTGTTTAAAGAAGAACCTTAAAAGAAGGGGAGGACTGTAGCTGCTTTTAGAATGAGGTTGTATGGAAAAAGAAAGAATTAAAACCCTAAATGAGATGATGTCCAAAAAAGGGAAGTTTGTAGTTTATTGGATGCAGTCCTCCCAGAAAGCGCGGTTTAATCATGCACTCGTTTATTCTATCGAAAAAGCCAATGAGCTTTCACAACCTCTTGTTGTATTGTTTGTGTTGTTCGAGAACTATCCTGAGGCAAATGAACGACATTATGCATTTATGTTAGATGGCCTGAGGGATGTTTGGGAACAATTGTCGAAAAGAGGAATTAAATTTGTTGTCAGAATAGGCGATCCCGTACAAGTTGTCACTGAATTTTCAAAAGAAGCTTCGATTCTTGTGACTGACAGAGGTTATCTTTCTACCCAACGGGAATGGGATAGAGTTATAGCTGAAAGAGTAAAGTGCCAATTTTATCAAATTGAAAGCGACGTAGTCGTGCCTGTGGAAACTTCCTCTCCAAAAGAGGAGTATGCTGCATATACCCTCAGAAGAAAAATTAAGACCCTTGTACCACAATTTCTTGTTCCCTTGGAAGAAAAAACAGTAAAAATTAAATCAAGTCACCTTAAATTTTACTCGTTTGACATAAGAAACAAAAAGCGTGCCTTAAAAAAGATGAACATTAACCGAAGCGTGAAAAATTTAGATGCAAATATCGGAGGGCAATCTGAAGCATACAAGAAGCTCGACATCTTTATCAAGAATGGACTAAAGTACTATGCGACGAAACGAAAAGATCCTAACTTTGCAGTCAGTTCAGGCTTGAGCGCTTATTTGCACTTTGGACAAATATCACCAATTGACATAGCCCTCAAAGTAATTGAAGCCGGTGGAGAGGGTGTAGAGGAATTTCTTGAAGAGCTAATTGTAAGAAGGGAACTTGCAATCAATTTTGTATTCTATAACAAGAGATATCGATCGTTTGATTCTCTGCCCTCTTGGGCTCAAAACACTCTAATGAAGCATGCCAATGATCAAAGACCTTACCTTTACTCGATTGAAGAATTTGAGAATGCAAAGACTCAAGATGTGTTATGGAATGCTTGCCAAATGGAATTATTAAAAACAGGCAAAATCCATTCCTTTATGAGAATGTACTGGGGAAAGAAAATTCTCGAGTGGACGGAAGACCCCGTAAAGGCCTATAAAAGTGCCGTATATTTGAATAATAAATACGCACTTGACGGTAGCGATCCTAATTCTTATGCTGGTATATCTTGGTGTTTTGGAAAGCATGATAAACCTTTTAAGGAACGCCCTGTCTACGGTACTGTAAGATGCATCAGTACTGATAGATTAACAAAGAAATTTGACGTTAATGCTTATATAAAAAGGGTGAACCTCCTTTAATTTGAATATACCAAAAATAAAAAGCCCCTCGTAATATAAAGGGGCTTTTTATTTTTGAAGCTGAATTTATTAATATTCAGGATACTGAGGAGCTCCTGATACAGTTTTTTCTTCTTTTGGGATTGTTGTAACGATTGCCTCAGTGCTTAAAAGAAGTCCTGCAATACTTGCAGCATTCTGTAAAGCTATACGGACCACTTTGAATGGGTCTATGACGCCGGCCTTAAACATATCCTCAAATTTCCCAGTTTCAGCATTGAAACCAGCATTATCTTTTGCTTCCATTACCTTGTATAGGGCAATTATTCCATCATACCCGGCGTTTGAAGCAATTAGTCTGAGAGGCTCCTTTAGAGCTTTCTTTACGATTTCTGCACCTGTTTTCTCGTCTCCTACAAGCTTTAAGCTGTCTATAGATGCGATTGTCTTTATGAAGGCAACGCCTCCACCTGCAACAACTCCTTCTGCAAGGGCAGCTTTTGTTGCTGCAACTGCGTCTTCAACTCTAAGTTTCATTTCTTTTATTGCAGTTTCAGTGGCACCGCCAACTTTAATGATTGCAACGCCTCCAGAAAGTTTTGCAAGTCTTTCTTGAAGTTTTTCTTTATCATAGCTTGAAGTAGTTTTCTGAACCTCTTCTTTTATCTGTTTGATTCTTGCATTGATATTGTCTTTATTGCCTTTTCCACCAACGATTGTTGTATTATCTTTGTCAACTTTTACTGCATCAGCTCTTCCAAGCATATCAAGAGTAACGCTCTCAAACTTTATGCCAAGGTCTTCTGAAATGACCTGGCCGTTAGTAAGAATTGCAATATCATCAAGCATTGCCTTTCTTCTGTCCCCAAACCCTGGAGCTTTCACGGTGCAGCAGCTAAATGTCCCTTTGATTTTATTGAGAACGAGAGTTGGAAGCGCTTCACCCGTTATATCATCGGCAATGAGAAGGAAAGGTTTGCCAGTTTGGACAATCTTTTCCAACAATGGAAGGAAGTCTTGAATTGAAGATACTTTTTTGTCGGTAATAATGATATACGGCTCTTTGAGTTCTACTTCCATTTTTTCTGCGTCAGTAACAAAATATGGCGAAGCATAGCCTCTATCAAACTGCATGCCTTTGACTGTTTTAACCTCGATTCCAAGGCCTTGCGACTCTTCAACAGTAATAACGCCATCCTTTCCAACTTTGTCAACTGCTTCAGAGATTGCCTCTCCGACCTCTTTAATTTTTGAAGAAACAGCACCGACTTGAGCCACCTCTTCTTTTGTGGAGATATCTTTCTTGAATTTTTTCATCTCCTCGGTGATTGTTTCTACTGCTTTGTCAATACCTTTTTTGAGAAGCAGAGGGTCAGCTCCTGCTGCAACGTTCTTCATTCCTTCATCAATCATGACCTGGGCAAGGACTGTTGCTGTTGTTGTTCCATCTCCTGCTGCATCTGCGGTTTTAGATGCTACTTCTCTAACAAGCTGTGCGCCGATGTTTTCGTTTGGATCCTCAAGGTCGATTTCTTTTGCGATAGCGACGCCATCATCTGAAAGCGTAGGAGAACCGAATTTTTTCTCAAGTGCTACGTGCTTTCCTTTTGGTCCAAGCGTAACCTTCACCGTGTTTGCTAATTTATCAACACCCGCCTGAATTGATCTTCTTACTTCTGTTCCAAAAATAATCTGTTTGGCTTCCACATTTTACCTCCTTACTTCAAAATTGCAAGAACATCGCTCTCAGAGAGAATTAGATATTTCTCTTCATCAAGCTTTAACTCGGTGCCTGAATACTTTGAGAAAATAATTGTGTCACCGACTTTTACTTCGAGAGGAAGTTTCTGCCCGTTTTCGAGAACCTTCCCTGACCCTACAGCCACGACTTTACCTTTTTGTGGCTTTTCCTTAGCTGTGTCAGGAAGCACTATGCCTCCCTTTGTTTTTTCTTCACTTTCTTCTGCCTTTACTACGATGTGCTCATTAATTGGTACAATTTCTGCCATAAATAAGCCTCCTTTCAATATCGTTTTGCATTAATTAGCACTCTCATAACTGGAGTGCTAATTAATTATACAAAAGTCAAACCTTCTGTCAATACCTTTAAGGTAGTTTTTTATAGAAATTTATTTTTTTTGATAATAATTGTCTTCTTTACTGAGCTCATCCAGCCAATCTGACACTTTCCAATTCATTGCGGTTTCGGTTAATGAAGCAAAAATAGCTTTTGGGAGCTTATTGTTTGCTTTATAAATTTTAAGTAACTCTATCGTCTCTCCATTAGTAAATCCAGCAAGTAACACAAATTTTTTATTGTTATCCATTTTTTCCTCTCTTCAGAGATTTTTCAATATTATAATATTTTTTAGAAACTATTATATATATAATAGGTGCCTTGTTTCAAAATAGCGCTTAACCTCTTGACACAAACTTTATAATTCGTATTATGGTATAGGTTAGAAATAGGTGAGCTGGGCCGTTAGCTCAGGTGGTAGAGCACCGGCCTTTTAAGCCGGGTGTCACAGGTTCGAGCCCTGTACGGCTCACCAAATGCCCTCGTAGTCTAACGGTTAGGACATCGCCCTTTCAAGGCGGCGATAGGAGTCCGACCCTCCTCGAGGGCACCATTATCGGGCGGATGGCTCAGCGGTAGAGCACTTCCCTCACACGGAAGGGGTCACAGGTTCGAATCCTGTTTCGCCCACCATAAAGTGATATAGTGC
>JAIMJY010000158.1:0-113 GCA_020692945.1 Caldisericum sp.
ACATTTGACCCAATAAAACCCGCACCACCTGTAACTAATACTTTCATATCGCCTCCTTTTATTCTTTTGTATTCATTAATCTTTTCCTATGAATTCTCCTTTGTAATGTGTGA
>JAIMJY010000158.1:151-266 GCA_020692945.1 Caldisericum sp.
ATATCAGATGTATTAAAAAATTAAATCTATTTTTCGCTGACAACCTCATTGTCACTACCAGCCTGAACAAGCAGATACAGTATAGTCTTTGGTAAGGTAACTTATGTAGTTGCAA
>JAIMJY010000158.1:358-1572 GCA_020692945.1 Caldisericum sp.
GCGGCTATACCGTAACAGTTCCATCTTTGCCCGGTTGTGTAACTTATGGTAATACGATAGAAGAAGCAATAAATATGGCAAAGGAAGCCATTGAACTTTACATAGAAAGTTTACAGGCACATGGAGAAGGGATACCAACAGAAGATGGAGTGTTAGAATGACAGGAAAGAGAGTGGTTGTACCTTTCCACAAGAAAGATTTACCAAAAGGCACATTGCTTGAGATTCTCAGGCAAGCTGGCATAAGTAAAGAAGAGATTAAACGTTAAGCAGGAGAATTTGTTTATGATGTTTACAATTGTGGCACTCTCATCTTTGCTTTCTATTTTCCAGTAGAATTTAGACATTATAAGTTACCCTGCCTGATTCCTAATTTCTCAAAAATGAATTTTCCAAATCTTGAAATGGCTTCAAAACACTCTTTAGCTTCCCTAAAAGAAGGAGTGTAAAACTCATCAGGATATCTTACTTCAACAGCATAGATAGTTAAATCAGGAAGATCTACTTTTTCGAAATTTTTATCTGTCTCTGAGCATAGCTTTAATAAATACTCAATATTGTGAGTTTTACCAAAATCTGTTCCCCTTGAAGTTAGAAATGCCTTTAGCATTTTTTCTACAAATTGCTGAGAATGAAAACAAACCGAACTTGTTACAGTCTCACTTTCAGGTAAATTCATTTCATGCTCTGCAGTTTTGAAATCCTCTATTGCTTTCTTTACCCATAAGCTTACTTTTTCATTCATATATTTATTCCTTCCTTTAGTGCTTCCCTTACAACTGATCCCATGAAATCCTTGTAGTAGTTTATTTCTTCTTTGGATTTAACAATGATGTCAGAAGGAATTAAAAATTCCGCAAGTCTCTTTCTTATAATCCTTGATAACTCTCTTTTCTCTTGAAAAGGCAAATCCTTATTCACTACTATTAAAATATCCCAATCACTATTATGCTTAAAATCTCCCCTTGCTCTTGAGCCAAAAAGAATGACCCTGTCAATCTTTATTCCTTTTTCATCAGAAATCTTATAAATCTTCTCTTTTATAAGTTTTATTGTTCTATCCATCTCCCTACTCCCTCGGTATCTTTCCAATTTTTCTCTCTTTAGTTTAACTTTATCAATAATTTCACTCCAAAAGAATTATACAAGATTCTATAACTTCGTCAAGCTTATTATGAGTTGGAGAGGTTTGAGATCACCACGCTTCGTTTCACT
>JAIMJY010000159.1 GCA_020692945.1 Caldisericum sp.
AATGAAGCATGCAAGGATCTTGAGAGGTCCATATCAAATGTCTTTTGACATCACTAACAAATGCAACTTCAGATGTCTTCATTGTTACAATAGAAGCGGAGAAAACCCTGTAATTGCAAAAGAGTTAACTGACGATGAGGTTTTAGAATTTGCGTATGACCTTGCAAACTTGAAGTTATTTAATTTTTGTTTTTGTGGAGGAGAGCCGTTCTTAAGATTTGAACTCATGTGCAAAGTTGCCGAAATACTCTCTGCTTCAGGTTCAATGGTTTCATTTGTGAGTAACGGAAGCCTTATAACAGAGGAAAAGGCAAAGAAACTTTTAGCAAGCGGTGTAACAAGAGGACAGGTAAGTTTGGATGGAGATAATCCTGTCTCATATGAAAGATTAAGAGGACTAGAAGGTTCTTTTGAAAAGGCAGTAAATGCTATTAAAATCCTAAAGGAAGTAGGTTTTAAAGAAGTAGATGTAGCATTTTGTCCTACGTCTTGGAACATTAATGAGGTCGAAAGTACTTTTCTTCTTTGCAAAGAACTTGGGGTAAGTGGTTTCAGGGTGCAGCCATTAATGTTATTGGGAAGAGGCAAAGAAAATGCTGAATCCATTCTCCCGACGCCTTTGCAATATAGAGAATTGGTAAAAACAATTAATCTTATGAAGGAGAAGTATATGTTTGAAGAAGGTTCTACCTGTGCTGTTTGTAGTTTAACGCCAAGTGCTGCCCATAATATGAATATTGAATGGGGTGACCCAGTTGACCACCTAATCCGCTTTCCAACAATTGTAGAGCATTGTAGCACATTTGCGGGATTAAAAGCAGATGGTTCTATACAAGTTTCGCCATATCTTCCCATAACTGTAGGGAATATTAGAAGGCACAAATTCAGTGAGTATTGTGATAAAGGTTTAGCAAGAATGTGGGAAATTCCAAAAGTAAAAGAGCTTGCAAGAAGAGTCGTATCTGTCAAGGATATGGGAAGAAGCGATAAGGCGATCCCGACTGTTTGGTTTGACGACGATATTGATTTAGATTTGATAGATGATAATCTTTTAGGAGGAGCCGATGAAAGAAGCAAAACCTGTGTTTAAGAAAGAGAACCTTCTTTATGAAAGGGAAGAGAAAGAGGGATATTGGACTATTACTTCAAGGGTGCATCCTGAAGCAAGGGAGTTAATAATCAATCCTATCGCTAGAAATATACTTGAACTTACTGATGGAAGCAGAACAATGAATGAGATAGAATCGAATTTTGTGAACAAATATCCTGAGGTACCTAAAGAGAAAATCAAAACTGATATTTTCAGGACTTTAGGTTCTTTTACTCGTCTTGGAATTGTAGAGTGGGTTGGCGATAATCCTTTCCTCTATAAGAAAGAAGAGCCTCTTA
>JAIMJY010000160.1 GCA_020692945.1 Caldisericum sp.
AGTAGCGTTGCATTGAGCTAGCTTTACCTCTTGTCAAGGAAAAGCCATACTAAAGCCTTTTACTTATATAAACGTTTATGGTGTATACAACCAGAACCTTCTTTTCTCAAAGCCTAACGAAGCTTTGACCCAAGAGGTAGTCCTTTTCCACATTTTGACACAGTTTTATTTTTACAGTTCTACGGGATCGTAAGCTAAATCATTCAGCCAATCTGTCTCTTCGTTCATGATCTGATGTTCTGTCATTTTGTAGATTAGCCCATAATCAATCCGGCTGGAGCGCCTTCTTTGCCGGCGGAGCTTTTCTAGAAACAAGTCATAGCTCTCGAATAGACAGGCGGTTAGCATTCTTTGAAAGGTTAGGAGATCCTTTTGGTACTCAATTTCAAGTTTGAGCAGAATCAGTGTGCAGTAAGCCATGAGTGCTAAGAGTAATTGGTTGATGACTGCAGTTTCACTTGTGCCGTAGAAGTGCTTAATCTGAGCATGTTGCTTTAGCCATTTAAAGAACAGTTCAATTTGCCAACGGTATCGATAAATGTCTCCTAACTCCTCCGCACTTAGGTCAAAATCATTGGTCAAGATCGAGAAGGGTTCGTTGACTTCATCATCAATAGTTACCACTCGGAGGGTATGCTCCATTTTTCGAGAATTCGTACCCAGGATAACATCAACGTCTTCTTCAATAATCCCTTCTTCTGTAACTGTCCGTTCCACACCAGTGAACTCAATGACAGCATTGTTCTTAAGACGAGTTACAAAGCGTACCCCTTCTGAGCAATATTTATCGAACAGCTTGTAGTCAATGTAGCCTCGGTCAAAAATATTAAGGGCAGCATTATCGACAACAATGAGTTCATCGAGTTTTTTCTTATCTGCCGTCTTAGCCGGGGTTACGATCACTTCGTCTGGAACAGCAACTCCATCAAAGCTTAATCGCAAATGCATCTTTACACCAGACTTACTCTTTCTAAAGACGGCCCAAGGATAGCGTGACAGACACAGACTGATGACAGAAGCATCGATCATATACAACTTCCCAAGGCGTTGCTGGATTAGCCCATACCCTTTTTTCTGACCAACTTGATTCAAAACCCCTTTGAAGAGCATTTCCGAAACTTTAATGGGCAAATCTCTGAGTCTGCGAGATATCTGGCTATGACTGATGCTTTCCAATCCAATCTCTTGACCAAAATCCTGATTTTGAACACTTAAACTAATTTCTCGTAAGGCCTTAAATTCTTGAAGTTGAGCATAACTGATAAGAGACGTGAGCTGGCTGGATTTGAGTTTTTGGGCTCGATGATCTAGATTAGGTACTTCCTGATGAATTTTGGCCCAAATTTTTGGCGAAAAAATCGGTTGAAACAGTTGCATAAATGTGGATTGCGTAGTATCCTTGTCCTGCATTTGAAATCTCCTTATGATTAGAGATTTGGGCAAGGACTACCCTAACTCTAATTATAAGGCTTTTTTATTGTTTTTAACAGGAATCATCAAGGATTACGGCTGATTTTCTTACGATATCTCCATTTTTAACTCATTTATCGCATTTGACTTTTCAAT
>JAIMJY010000161.1 GCA_020692945.1 Caldisericum sp.
AAATGCTATCCGAGCAAGGTAACCTGAGTCTTCAAGAAATGCAAGTATCAGATAAAATGGAGCAATATAGGGTAGCACAATACCAAAGCTTGCTGCGACACCTTCTATTAACCCGTTCCAGATGATAGTCTTAACAGAAGAAGGCCAGTTTAGATTCATAAAATAAGGCTTTGCAAGGTCAAACAAGCCGCCAATCCATCCAGAGACGATACTGCCGAATTTAAAAACGACAAAGAATATAAATAATACAAGAGCTATTAGGGCGACGTACCCAAAAAATCGGTGCAGAAAGATATTGTCAAGTTTGTCAGTCATATCAAGCATTTTGCCTTTTTTCTTTGTCATAGATTGTTCAGTGATGCGTGACGCTATGGAATAACGCTCTGAAATAATAACTGTTTGCGCGTCCTCTCCATGGATTTCTTTTAGCTCTCTCTTGATTTCGTTGAGAGTTACTAAAAGCTCCTTGTCATCTAATTTATCGGCAAAATACGGGTCACCCTCGATGAGTTTTATTGCTACAAAACGGTTGGGGTATTCAGGAAAAAGATTTTTCAAAGCTATTTGCTCTGCAAGTCTTTTTACTCTTGCCTCAACTTCCTTTCCATAGCTTAGATTGCTTTTTGGTTTGTCTTTTACTAAAAGCGTTCTCTTAATTATTTCAAAAAGCTCTTTCAATCCTTTATTCTTAGTAGCAATGGTCTTTACCACAGGCAGCCCAAGTAGCTGAGAAAACTTCTTACTATCAATCTCAATCCCCTTCTCTTCAAGCACATCGTATTGATTAAGCACCACAACAATAGGAACCTCAAGCTCAATTATTTGCAGCAGGAAGAAAAGGTTTCGTTCAAGGTTGGATGAGTCTAAAATGCCAACAACAAGGTCTGGATGTTCTGTTGCAATGAACTCACGCGAAACAATCTCCTCCTCGGAGTAGGTAGAAAGTGAATAAATTCCAGGCAGGTCAACCACCTTGATTTCGATTCCTTCTTGCTCGATATAACCCTCAGCTTTTTCAACAGTTTTCCCGGGCCAGTTGCCAATTATCTGGTTGCCCCCGGTAAGCTGATTAAAAATAACACTTTTCCCAACGTTTGCGTTACCTGCAAGGGCGATCGTAAATATCTTATTATCCATTAATCTCCTCAACGATTATCTTTGAAGCAATTCCACGCCCCATTACAAGGTGTGAGCCTTTAACAATTACTTCGACAGGTCCGATGCGTCCATTTCTTAAAACTTCAAGAACTTCTTGAGGAAGGATTCCCATCTCCTCGAGCCTCCTCACGTAGCCAATATGTCTCTCGTGAGAGCCGCCTTCGGCTCCATCAAAACGAACGACTCTTACTTTCTTACCCTCCTGAACGTGTATTAACGAAATTTCCTCTTTCATAAATCCTCCGTCTTCATTTACTTAGTCCTTTTTTCTGCATAGCTTTAAGAAATTTTTTCATTCCTTTGGAACCTGCTAAAAATAATTACGGTTATTTGTTCCAACATGGCAAAATACAATCTTCAATCTCTCCTTTATTTTTCTGCAATCACCTTCTTCTTGGTGATTATAAGTTAGGTT
>JAIMJY010000063.1 GCA_020692945.1 Caldisericum sp.
TTGACAAACGAAGTTAAAAGTGCTAAAATATGTTTGAAAAGAGGTGGCAAATGAGCGAAATAATAGAATGTGTTCCAAACATTAGCGAAGGACGCAACAAGGAAGTAATCGAAGAAATCATAGAAAATCTTAAGAAAAGAGATGTAAAATTGCTGGATTACTCTTCAGACACAGATCATAACAGAACCGTTATTACATTTGCGGGAGACATAACCAAAGTTAAGCAAGGAGCAGTTCAGGTGGCAAGAGACGCCGTGCGGCTCATCGATTTAAGGCACCATAAGGGGACTCATCCAAGGATGGGAGCCATTGACGTGATCCCATTTATTCCCATCAGTGGAATCACCATGAAAGAGTGTGTTGAGCTTAGTAGAGAGGTAGCTCGAGAGATTGCCGAAGATCTTAATTTGCCTATTTATCTCTATGCAGAATCTGCTACAAGGGAGTCAAGAAAAGCTCTTCCGTCAATCAGAAAAGGCGAGTTTGAAGGTTTCAGTGAAAAGATTAAAAATCCGGATTGGGTGCCGGATTTTGGACCTTCCGAGATTCATCCGTCTGCAGGTGTTACAGCCGTTGGAGCAAGAGAATTTCTTATTGCCTACAATATTAACCTCAACACAAAAGATATAAATATTGGAAAGAAGATTTCCCGCTCAATTCGAGAAAGTTCGGGAGGTTTGCAGTATGTCCAGGCAAAAGAAATGTACCTCGAAGACAAAGGTTGTGTCCAGATATCAATGAACATTCTCAATTACAAGAAGGCTCCAATTTACAGGGCCTTCGAAATCGTAAAAATGGAAGCATCCAGGTACGGCGTGAATATTATTGAAAGTGAACTAATCGGTCTCATGCCAATGCGCGCAGTGCTTGAAAGTTTTGCCTTTTACATACAATTACCCGAGCTTACAGAGCAACAGATACTTGAAACAAAAATAAATGAATAAATCCATTGAAGAAGAGTATGGATTCCAAGGGAATAAGGAGGTTAATATGGGATTATCAACACCTGATATCATTATCATTAATGCAAGAGAACTTCTCACTCTATCATATGATCTTTCAACAGAGGAACGCGAACGAGAGAGAAAGCTTGGTTTAATTTATGACGGTGCCATTGCAGTTAAGGATGGAAGAATAATCGCTGTCGGAAAATCGGACGATGTGATGAAGGTAATCGAAGCGGGAAAGGACACCCACCAGATAGATGCCTCCAACAAAGTTGTGATGCCTGGATTCGTTGATCCTCATACCCACCTTGTTTTTAAAGGCACGAGAGAGAGAGAATTTCTTTTACGTCAGCAGAAAATTCCTATGGCAAAGATATTGAAGGAAGAAAATACCGGGATCATCTCAACAGTTCGTTGGACAAGGAAAGCGACATTCGATGAGTTACTTGACGAATCAAGCAAACACCTTGCATTGCTTGTTGACTGGGGCACTACCACCGTAGAAATAAAAAGTGGTTATGGACTTAATCTTGAAGAAGAAATAAAGATTTTGAAGATTGCAAAACATCTTGGGAAATACACTCCGGTCAACGTTAAGTCCACCCTCCTTGCTGCACATATAATCCCTCCAGAGTATCATATGCGCGATGAAAAGTACGTCGACCTTGTCTTAGAAGATATAATCCCTATTATTGCAAAAAATAAATTGGCTGATTTTAATGATGTTTACTGTGACAAGGGAGCTTTCACGCGAGAGCAGTCGAAAAGGATCCTCCAGATTGGTAAAAAACTTGGATTGAAGCCCAAAATCCATGCAGATGAAATGAGTGATGCCGGAGGTGCGGAGGTAGCTGCAATAGTTCAGGCGGTTTCTGCAGACCATCTTGTCTACGCAAATGATGATTCCCTGAAAAAAATGAAAGAGGCGAATGTAATTGCCGTGCTCTTACCTTTGACAACTTTTTCTCTCGGAGAAGAGAAATATGCCGACGGAAGAAAGATGCTTGACATGGGCTTAACTGTTGCACTGGGGACTGATTATAACCCTGGGACTTCTATGTGCCCTTCAATGCCTCTCGTTATGTCTTTTGCTGCTACAAGGCTGAAGATGAAAATCGAAGAAATAATCTTTGCCGTAACTATTAATGCTGCTAAAGCAATCGAGATGGATAAAGAAGTCGGGACATTAGAAGTAGGCAAACGAGCCAATATAAATGTACTGAATATAGAGCATTTTGAAGAAATGCCGTACCGTGTTGGTGAAAATTATGTGGGAACCGTTATTTCAAACGGAGAAATTTTAAAAGGAGGATAATGTGGAGGGTCTTAAGAGAACTCCTCTCTACGGGGAGCATATCAAATTAGGCGCAAAGATGGTACCTTTTGGCGGATGGGACATGTCTATTCAATATACGAGCATCATTGAAGAACATGCAAATGTCAGGGAGAAGGTTGGCATATTTGACGTTTCTCATATGGGCGAAATTGAGGTTAAAGGACCTGATGCAGTTGCATTTGCGGATTACCTTGTAACTAACTCAGTCAAAGACATGAAAACCGGAAAAGTAAAGTATACGCCGATGTGTTACCCTGACGGAGGAGAAGTAGATGACCTATTTGTTTACATGATGGCGGATGATTTTATTCTGCTTGTGGTAAATGCTTCAAATTACGAAAAAGACCTTGACTGGGTTCTTAAAAATAAAGGAAGTTTTAACGTTTCTATCGAAGGCAAGAGCTTTGATTATGGAGAGGTTGCAATACAGGGGCCTAAGGCTGAAACATTCCTGAATGGTCATTTTGAGGGAAACAAACCTCTATCAGAATTAGGCTACTTCAAATGGACCGACGGCAAACTTTTTGGATTGAACGTAATGCTTTCCCGTACGGGTTATACGGGGGAAGATGGCTTTGAAATTTACACCTCAAAGGATGATATTGTAGATCTCTGGAGAGCCGCTCTTGAAAAAGGTAAAGCCTACGAGATAAAGCCAGCAGGGTTAGGAGCCAGAGATACATTAAGATTCGAAGTTGCCTATTGGCTTTACGGTGACGATATATGTGAGACAACAAACCCGCTTGAAGCAGGGCAGAGTTTTGCAGTGAAGCTTAACAAAGCTGATTTCATAGGAAGAAATTCATTACTTGAAATACAAAAAAATGGCATTCACCGTAAGTTGGTCGGCCTTTTGATTCCAGAGGGAGGTATTCCTCGCCACGAAATGGAGATACTGAAAGACAAGAAAAGAGTTGGCTATATCACTTCGGGCAATTACTCGCCTACGCTTAAAAAAGTTTTCGCGATGGGTTATGTTGAACTTGCATATGCCGAACCTAAAAACTTAGTTCAAGTTTTAATAAGGAACAGAGAAGTTGGTGCAGAAATTGTGCCACTTCCTTTTCTTGAACCTCGGGCAGGTAAGAAAAAAGTTTGAAAAAGTTGGAATTTCGTTATACTAATAATTGGCTGAAAAAGAGTAAATAGAAAATGAGAATAATTGCTATTGCAATTACGAAGGAGCAAGGAGGTAGTTAATGAAATTATCAAAATTAGTAGGACGAGCAGGAACTGAGACTGCTTTTGAGATGCTTGCAAAGGCAAAGGACTTGGAGCGGCAGGGAAAGAACGTAGTCCATTTTGAGATTGGCGAACCGGATTTCAACACCCCAGAGAACATCAAAAATACGGGTATTAAAGCGATTCATGACAATTTTACTCATTACTCCCCAACGCAAGGAATTTTAGATTTGAGAGAAACTGTTGCAAAATACATCTCGAAAACTAGAAAAATCGATGTAAGCCCGGATGAAGTTATTGCGACTCCCGGAGGGAAGGAAGTAATCTTTGGAACCATGCTTGCACTTCTTGATGAAGGAGACGAGGCAATTTATCCAAATCCAGGCTACCCGATTTATGAGTCTGCCATCAAACTTGCAGGAGCAACGGCCGTGCCGATGCCACTGCTTGAAGAAAATGATTTTGCATTTGACAGGGAACAATTTGTAAAACTTATTACACCTAAGACAAAGCTTATCGTCATAAACTCCCCTGGTAACCCGACAAGCGGTATTTTTTCTTTGGACGACCTCAAATTTATAGCAGAGATTGCAAAAAAGAATGGCATTTACATCCTTTCTGACGAGATCTATTCAAGGATCATCTACGATGGCACATTCTACAGCATTGCATCACTTCCGGGAATGAAGGAACTTACGATAATCCTTGATGGCTTCTCTAAAACCTATGCAATGACTGGCTGGAGGCTTGGCTATGCCGTTGCCAACAAGGATATTATAGAAGGGCTTAAGAAAATCGCAGTCAATTCCTTTTCATGCGTTGCAACCTTCGTTCAAATGGCAGGGGCGGAAGCATTGAACGGTCCTCAAGAAGATCCCGAGCTTATGCGCAAAGAATATGAAGCAAGAAGGAATCTCATAGTAAATGAACTGAATAAAATTCCTGGAATTTCTGTAAAAATGCCGAAAGGTGCATTCTACGTGTTTGCAAACATAAAGAAAACAGGCAAAACCTCCAAGGAAATTGCAGATTATCTGCTCTATGACGCAGGTGTCTGTACTCTTGCCGGGACTGCTTTTGGCTCTTATGGTGAAGGATACATCAGGTTCTCATATGCAACCTCTCAGGAAAACATAAGAGAAGGCTTACGTAGAGTTAAGGATGCATTTGAAAAGTTAATGAAGTGATTTGTTGACTTTGATTTATATGGCGGGCAGAGACTCCCGCCTTTTTTGTTCTCTAGTGCGCCTGAGGAGAATCGAACTCCTATCTACGGCTCCGGAGGCCATCACTCTATCCGTTGAGCTACGGGCGCTACTTTCTGTCTTTTATGAAAATAGATGCAAGCGATAAAACGCTGATAATCACAGATACAATTGAATGCAGCGTGCCAAAAGCTACGGCACTTTTAACAAACGTAAACACTATGATCAAAATCCCAAGGAGCACCCTAAGAATAAGTTTTGTCAACGGCTTTGGATAAACGAAACCAAAAACAAGCAATATGAAACCTACAGAAATGTACACAATAACGTTAAGGTAAGTCTCTTTTATAAAACTTGAAAGTATTAATGCTAAGGCAGCGAGGCTAACTGCAAGAAAATCCATTTTACTTCTTCTTTTTGCATTCGTTGCACAAGCATTTTGTTTATGCTTAAAAATTGCCTTTTCCTAAAATTTATTTTCACTTTCCCCTCTTTTCGATTATTTTACAAAGCATTTTAAAAAGTGCAGGTTGAATCGTTGCCTCACATCAAAATCTGTACAAAAAGTTAAATAATTAATCTAGCAACGGTAACAATCTATAGAGTATCCGATCTATCTCGTCCCTTGTAATTTCTTCACGGTAGTAAAGATTCTCGAGACCTTTATTTTTTGCTTCCTGAGCTATGTTAAGATTTTCTAAAATAAATTCTCTTTTTAGCGGCTTTCTTAGCTCTTTCTTTTTAAGAATATTAATTACATAAGATGGATCTAATGAGCTATTTCTAAAGGCCATGGCCAAATCATAGAAATCTCTGTATCTGGCTCTTTCATTGATAGCTCTTATTTTTTCAGCACAAATTTCAGATAAATCCATGCCCAAGACTTTCAAATCAATATTATATATATTATGATAGCTTAATTGCTGGGCTGGCAGTACCAATTCTTGAGTCAAATCGATATCAACCTTTAGTGAATTAGCTTGATACAAAGGCCCAATAAATTTCAAACGATCGATTTTCAATGAAAAAGGCGAATAGGAAATCTTCTTAATTTCCAAAAAAGTATATTTCAAAAAGACTTCTTGAAGCTCTTTTATACTAATCGAATTAAGTGTTCCAAAATCCAAATCCTCTGAAAAACGAAGTTGATCGAGATAAAGGTGGTGAAGAGCTGTTCCTCCTTTAAAAATCAATGTATTCTTAAGCAAAGAAGAATAAATAATCTTTAGAACAATTAATAATAAATAATCTCTTTCGGCAATGGCCAATGGGTAACGAAAACTGTTTTTGTTGATAATAGATAGCTGTGCTTTATTTAATAAACCTGTTTTCATAATAAATACGCCATTTGGCATTAAAAATATTAGAATCTTTAGTTAGCTTAGCATAACCAGGGATTTTCCTAACAGCCTTATTAAGTTCTACAGAATCAATTCCTATAATATCTAAAATAAATCCTAATCTGCGCTTGAGTGCCACAGGATAAACAGCAGCATAATCTACCAGCTTAGAGTAAGAAATATCATCTTTTGCTTCTTTCAATTTCTCAATTATCAAATCAATTGTGTAAGTGTCTTTTCTGAAGTGTAAAAAATCAAGAATCGCTTTTTCAACACTCGCCACCCTAGCTATCTGTTGATCAATTTGTACTTCCTCAAACCCAAATATCATCTCAGTTTTTGCTTTAACAAATTTATACTCAATATTTTGAAAATTGTACCTTTTTGACTTAAGTGTTGTAACAGCACTTACTCTATTAGGTAGTTGATCAAAAAGGCCATGATAATTGAGTGAAAACTCAAATGAAATATATGAATCGGGCACGAAGATTCTAGATATTATAAGAGGGGATAAATTAGAAAAATTGTGAGACTCCAAATTTGCTACTGCATAATAAGATCTTTTGATTCTTATTAACCAACCTCTATTAACAAGAAATTTAATCTCTTGATTAACCTCGTCGTAGGAATAGTTACTTAAAAGCCCTTTGATATCATGAGAGCTAACAATGTAACCGTATTTAACAATAATCTTCTCTAGAATCTCAAGCTCTTTTTTCGAAAGAATTGTCTTTTTCATCGTCACTCACTGATAAATTATTATCCATAACTATGCACATTTTATACTAATTTTAAAATTTGTCAA
>JAIMJY010000162.1 GCA_020692945.1 Caldisericum sp.
CTATTGACAGAAAATTAATAAATTGTACAATAAAGATGGATATAAAAGATCCAAAGTAGAGAAAAATGCCTCCAGGGCAAGGTGAGCTACTCATTTAGGAGTAACAATTCCTGATCGGTGGTAAAAGAGTAAATAATCTCTTGAGCCCACGAGCCTCTTCAAAGAAGGGGTAGATTTGGTGCAAATCCAAAGCCGACAGTAAAGTCTGGAAAGAAGGAGGTGAATTATGTCCTGGAATAACAACAAAAAAAAGCTCCGCAGCATTATTTATGCGGGGATACTTGCAGCATTGAGTTTTGTGTTAATGCGATTTACAGAATTTCCACTAATGCCTTCGGCGTCCTTTCTAAAAACAGACTTAGGAGATATCCCTCTCTTAATCGGAGCAATACAGTTAGGTCCCATCTATGCAGTAGCAATTGCACTAATTAAGAACTTAATTTTCTTGATTAGCGGCGCAGGGCAAGGCGGTCCATTAGGCGTTCTCGTTAACTTCATCGCAGTAGCAACATTCGCGTTAATTGTCGGCCTTTTTACTGCACGAAAGAAATCTACTGTAACAATTCTTTTGGGCCTCGTCGTCGGTATGATTGCAATGGTTCTTGTAATGATACCAGTAAACTTATGGGCAGTGCCGCGGTTTTCACCAAATTTCGCGAAACCAGAAATGAGACAGGCACTTTATGATTACATCTTTAAGGTGAATGTGCCTTTCAATCTTATTAAGGGTGCAATTGACGTATTAGTTACAACAATCATTGCTTTCGCTTTGAGAAAAAGAAAGTTTTTTGAGTAAAATAAAAAGGGGAGGCAATTACACCTCCCCTAAAATTTAAGATACAGATTTCTAATTTTTTGTAACGACTGTTTTCTCAAGTGCTTCCTTGGCTCTGTTAACGATTTCTTCAAATGCCTTTACATCGTTAACAGCAAGATCTGCCAGCATTTTCCTATCTATGTCAACATTTGCAATTTTTAGCCCATTCATAAGCCTGCTGTAAGAAAGATCATATTGTCTTGCAAGCGCATTAATTCTTGTTATCCAGAGACTTCTGTACTCTCTCTTTTTTAGTCTTCTGTGAACATATGAATACCTCAAAGCGTGCATTACAGCTTCATTTGCAACTTTAAACCTCGTTGAAGAGGCGCCTCGCATACCCTTAGCAAGCTTCAAAATTTTCTTATGTTTTCTCCTATTAACTACTCCTGCTTTAACTCTCATAATTTCACTTCCTTTCTTTATTTTTTTGTATTCGCTGTCTTTGCGATTATTTGATATAGGGGAGCAAAGCCTTGATATTTTTTATATCAGTCTTGCCTATCTCCCTGAGGGCAAGCATTCTACTTTTTCTCTTTATGGTTTTCTTCTCTAAGTGGTGACTGTGTCCTGCACCACAAGCAACGATTTTACCCGTTCCTGTAATTTTAAACCTCTTCGCTGCTGACTTTGTTGTTCTCATCTTTTTTCGCATTTTTTTCTCCTTTCTTACTTCTCTGTAATCCGAGATCATTTTCATCGGATTTATCCACACCCTTTTTCAGTGGATT
>JAIMJY010000064.1:0-1700 GCA_020692945.1 Caldisericum sp.
GTTTGCTTAATTCTTCATTCGTTATAACTTTCTCGGGAAGGTACATACCCGTTGCAAGGATTTTTGCAAATCCCTTGTCACCCATAAGGCCTCCTTATTTTAAAAATTCTCTTACGGCACGGTTAAATTCCTCATACTTTTCTATAAAAGATAAATGCCCAGCGTTTGGTATTTTAACAAGTTTAGTATTGGGAATGTTTTGCTGAAGCATAATGCCATTTTCTGCTTTTACAACTCTGTCAAGCTCTGAAATAATTACAAGCGTTTGGTTTTTAATCTCCTTTGACTCTTTTTCCATGTTGAATGTAACCCCAGCAAAAACCTGTCCTTGGTATGCATAAGAGGGTTGGGGGTTTGTAAGCATACACTTAACAAGTTCTTCAATAATCGGCCTGTTGTTTTTGAAATAGTCTTCAATAAAGCTAAACGAAAGTGCGTTTATACCTTTTTCAACAGGAGTTGAACCTTGCGCTCCGTATAACATCGTGTTTAGAACTTCCATAGATGGGGAAACATATTTTGGCCCTCCAAAAGCTGTATTTACAAGTATAAGTTTGTCAATAAGATTGCCATACTTATACGCTACTTTTTGTGCAACAAAGCCGCCAAATGAAACTCCGAGGATATGAGGTTTTTCGAGCTTAAGTGTGTCAATAATTACTTTTACGTCGTCTGCAAACGCATCAACGGAATACCCGCTCTGAGGTTTGTCACTTCTTCCTGTGCCTCTTCCATCGAAAACAATAACTTTGTAGTCTTTTTTAAAATCATCAATTTGATATTTCCACATGCAAATTTGCTGAGCAATACCACCCACAAAGGCAAGAGGCTTGCCTTCCCCATAGACTTCGTAATAAAGCTTAACGCTTGAGGAATCAATGTAACCCATTTTCTTCTCCTTGCTAAAATTTATTTTGCATTATTTTAGAAAATGGTATACTTTACATATAGGTAAAATAAAATTCTGAAAGGAGGAAAGTATGAAAGCAAATGCGAAGAGAAGTTTAAGCATCTTCATTGTTTTGATGCTTGTTATGTCTTTTTTGTCTTTTGTTGCTCCACTTGCTCAAGCTGACACTACCACCAAAATTACCATCATGACTACATCTGACTTACACGGAAACATCTATCCTATTGACTACTACACTTTGAAATCTGCAGAAAGAGGCCTTGCAAAGGTTTATACTCTTGTCAAACAAGTGCGTGCAGAGAATTCAAATTCTGTCCTTATAAGTAACGGTGATGCTATTCAGGGAACTCCACTTGTATACTACTACACAAAGATTGATCCAGATAAAACTCACCCTATGATGGCCGTGATGAACTACATGGGCTACGATGCAATGGTTGTTGGAAACCATGAAATTCAGGACTATGGCTGGGATTGGCTTCAGAAGGTAGCAAAGGATGCAAAATTCCCGTTCCTATCTGCAAACATGGTTGATAAAACAACTGACCAAGGGGTAATGACCCCCTACATTATCAAAGAGGTTAACGGAGTGAAAATCGGAATTATCGGCATCACAACCACCCAAACAAACACGGTAACTCCTGATTACAACCTCAAAGGACACTGGTTTGATGATGCTGTTGAAACGACAGGCAAGTACGTCAAAGAGCTTCGACCTAAGGTTGACATTCTTGTTGTATCTGCTCATATGGGGTTTGAGTGGGGAAATGACACTAAAAATTTCAATTAT
>JAIMJY010000064.1:1849-6659 GCA_020692945.1 Caldisericum sp.
TTGCAAAAGATTATAATGATAAGACCGTTGCTTACGTTGACTCTACAATTGGGGAAGCCTCAGGCGATTTTGATGGAACTCTATCAAGAATCCAGGATAACGCAATGCTTGACCTTATTCATAAAGTGCAACTTGAAATAACTGGTGCAGACATATCTATTGCTGCAATGCTCCCAGCGGTCCCTCCTGTGTGGAAAAAAGGTCCAATAAAAGTTCGAGACGTTTATTCTCTATATATCTATGATAACACACTTTGGGTAAAAGAAGTTACAGGCAAAGATATTAAAAACGCTCTTGAAAGTTCTTATATGTACTATAACACCTACGATTTCGGGAAAACAGATACACTGCTTGTGAATCCCAATTTCAAAGTCTACAACTTTGACACGCTCCAGGGAATGAATTACGTCATTGATACCTCCAAACCCGTAGGCTCAAGGGTCGTAAGCTTAACTTACAAAGGTAAACCTGTAACTGACGGTCAGCAATTCAAGCTTGCAGTTAATAATTACAGAGGAAACGGTGGTGGTTATCCTGCATTCGCCAAAGACACTCTCATATCTATGTCTGTTGACGAGATTCGGAACATGATGATTGACTACATCAAGAAGAAGGGAACAATAAGTCCTGAAATAGATAACAACTGGAAGTTAATTCCTGATTATTTATTGAGTCCTGCAAGAGGCGATTTTGACACACTCGTAAGGAGAGGAGTAATTACTCCTACAAATCTTGGTATAGTCGTTAGGCCAGATGAATTAGTAACAAGAGGTGAATTTACTGAACTCGCAGTAAAGTCTTTTATTAACGATATTTTCACATGGAAGAATAAAATAGTAAGCTTTAAAGATGTTATGACAGATAATCCTTTTTATTCTTACATTCTAACGCTTGCAAAAGCAGGCTTTATAAATGGCTATGGAAATGATACATTCGGACCTTATGATCCTGTCTCAAGAGATGCTATTGCAACAATCTTCTTTAGATTAATGGGAATGGATCAAGGGAGTCTTAGTAAAAACTTTAATAAAGCAGTTAGTCTTGGGCTCTTTAATGCAACAGATGATCCAAAAGGAGCATTAACGAGCGCAGACGTTGCGAAGTTTATTGTAAATCTAAGGTTCCCTGTTGTTACGATTCTCCACACAAACGACTTCCACATGTACCTATTGGGAAGCACTGATGCAACCACAAAGAAACCAATTGGCGGAAGCGCAAGGATTTACACTCTTGTCCAGCAGGAGAGGGCATACAACCCCACCACCCTTCTTGTTGATGCAGGCGATTCAATCGGAGGAGGACCTCCAATTGGAGCATTTTTCTACGGCAAGGATGTAATTGAAGTTTACAATGCAATGGGGTATGATTACGAAACATTTGGAAACCACGAATTCGACTGGGGAAAGGATCTACTTGCACAAAGGGTAACCGAAGCAAAATATAAATATATCTGCTCCAATGTTATTGATACAAAAACAAACAGCACTTACATGTCAGACCCTTATGTAATAAAGAGTATTGGGCTTGTCAACCTTGGACTATTTGGTCTTGAGAATCCAGACCTTCCAACGCTTGTTAACCCAGATGGCCTCAAGGGACTCGAAATTCTCAATCCTGCTACAACTGCAACAAATATGGTTAACACGCTTTCAGGTAAGACAAACTATGTAATTTTACTTTCTCACCTTGGATATGACGGCGACCAAGCTCTTGCAAGTAACGTTTCAGGAATTAACCTCATTATCGGAGGACATACCCATACCGTTCTTACAACCCCAACCGTAGTAAACGGCACCAATATCGTCCAGACAGGAAACTATGGAAACAACGTTGGAAAAGTTGTTCTTGAGTTTGAGGCTTCTGCAAATGGCGTAAAGGTTCTTAATACAAGATACAGACTTATACCAATCATTGATGCAATACCTGAAGACCCGACAATCAAAGCAATAATTGTCCCTTATAACGATGAGGTCACTAAGAAAATGAGCATAGTTATTGGCGAAGCACTTGTTACCCTCGATGGCGAAAGAGCAGATGTCAGATCCAAAGAAACAAACCTTGGAGATTATATTGCTGATTGGATGAAGGCAATTTCAGGGGCTGACATTGCAATTACAAATGGTGGAGGAATTAGAGCAAGCATTCCAAAAGGACCAATTTCCGTTGGGAGTGCTTACACTGCAATTCCTTTCGACAACCTTCTTGTAAAGATTGAGCTTACAGGTGCTCAGGTTGTAAGTTCTCTTGAAAACGGTTTCTCTCAAGTTGAATTAGGTGCCGGAAGATTCCCTCAGATTTCAGGAATTAGAGTTAAAGTTGACCTTAAGAAACCCGCAGGTTCAAGAGTGGTCGAAGTGCTTTTCAATGGTAAGACTATTGAACTTGATAAAGTTTACACCGTTGTTGTGAATAACTTTATGGCAGCAGGCGGAGATGGCTATACGGTAATGAAAAAAGCCAAATCATCTAAGTGGGTTACGGGCAATTGGATGCGAGATGACCTTGTAGATTATATCAAAGCAAATCCAAAGGTTGATGTTACCGTTGACGGAAGGATAACTTTTGTCAATCCTTAGAAGCATCTAATGTAAATTTTAAAGGGGGCTCAAGGCCCCCTTTTTTGTATGCTGGAATTATTATGAAATCCTCCACACCACAACTATTCTTACCTCCTCTGTCATTGCGCACTTTATTCCTGGAATTACACACTTGGTACCAGGCACCAGATATATCATGCCATGACAAAATATGAAATTACTATTTTATCTGCTCTGCAAGAAATTGTGGATTAAGTGGCTCACCTGTTCCTTTTTCGATGAGCTCGTCCCACTTATAACTCGAGCCTGGCTTAAAGATATTTTCTACAAAGAATTCTCCGGCTCTCTTGTCTATCAGACTATCACCAATATTTTTCCTTATGTAGTGTTCAAACTGCGATGCTGTCATTTCCCCAAGAAGGTAGTTGTGGTAATAAACTGGCGATGACCCAAAATGAATCTTAGCTGCCCAGTCGGGATATTCTCTTCTTACTTTAGGAACGTTAACATACTGCAACTCGTGAACAGTATCATACCAGAGGTTATTGAGGTCGCCATCTGGATCTCTGTAGAGTTCTTTCTCAAAGAATACAAATGCAATTACCCATCTTGTAGTTATTGCAAGCTGGAATTTCAGCAATTTCTCTAGGAGAGGCTCAATTTCTTTAAGCATTCTCCTATTTACATTCATAATTTTCCCGTACCACTCGGCATCGCGAGCCCTTCTTCCAAAGAACATTGCCACTGCTTCTGTTGTAAAGATATGTGCGGGCTCCCGAAGTACATATGGAATGTCCTTTCTTATGTATTTGTCGTAAACTGCATGTCCGTATTCGTGAAGGGTGGCTTCTGCCCATTTAACATTTAGTTTTATATTTTCAAGTACCCTTACATCGCTTGTTCTGTCGATGGAGATTGTAAAGGCGTGCTGGTTCTTGCCTTTTCTCTCGTATAGGTCAGATTTTTTGGTAATATCCCTTATGTCAAGTCCAATGGAATTGTACGTTTTGGTTGCAAGTTCCACGATGTCTTTGTATTTGAATAGAGAATCATAATCAAAGTCATCTATTTCGGGAACTTCCTGGAACCACAAATCACCATAGTGCCATGGGGCAACATCTGCTTTTGATATTCCAAACTTTTCAGATATTAAAGAATCGATTTCTCCTTTTATCTCGGTAAATATTTCGTCGGTTTGCTCTTTGAATGATCTGAACATAGAATGAACCTGATCTGTTGTAAGCTCTTGAAGCTCCATCGACATGTCGTAGTAGTTATTAAAACCAAGTGTTTTTGCGTTTTCATTGCGGATCTTTACGAGTTCTATAAGGCGTGGAGCTATTTCTTGCCCAATCTCTTTGCCTGCAATCCAAGCTTTTTCCCTGAGGTCAGTATCGTCACTTTTTGAGAGAATGTCGCTAATGTCGTTGTTTGTTACTTCTTTGCCATCTATTTTTGCCCTGTAGTTTGCGAAAATACCCTCGATCTCAACTTCACGCTTTACCGTTTCTTCGATAGCCTCTTTTGAAAGTTGGTTTGGAAGCACTGAGTTAAAAAGAAGTTTTAATTGCCGATTATCTATTTCTCCTAAGTTCATTCCTAAGGCATCTTTTACTACTTCAAATCGTTCTTTGTCCGCAAGGTACATTCTGAGCTCTATTTCGCGTTTTTCTACGTCGTCTGCGTATTCAGCCTTTCCGGTTGTAGCAAGATTCCAGTAGGCAAGAGCAACTCTTGTACCTAATCCTTTAAGGTCATTGTTTACATTTTCAAGAAAACGTTTAATATCCATTTTACTCTCCTTTCTATCCTAATTATAGCTTTTTTACGCGAATAGCAAAAATGTTTATCAACAGCTTTGAGCCTTTTTTAAATCTGTTTGAAAATGCAAACCTAAATATGAGTTCCTATTAAGCAGTGGGTCTACCTCAAAACGAAAAGAGTGCTCCTCTCAATGGCAAGATTTTAAGTAACATTTTTTTGGAACTTTTTTTGCCATTGCGGAGTCTAAATGATATAAAAGAGATAAGGAGGTGTAAAATGTTTAAAAATCGTTATTTTGTTTTGGCTGTAATTGTTGTGATCGTTTTTGCTGTTGCTATCTCTGTTTTGGCAAAAACTCTTGTTACAAAAGGAAACGCCCAAATAATTGAATTAACCACGGGGCAAACTGCAAAAATTGTGCTTACCGAGAACCCATCCACGGGGTATTCCTGGCATTGGAACGTAGCCAATACTAATGTTGTACGCATCGAGAACGAAGAGTTTATATC
>JAIMJY010000065.1 GCA_020692945.1 Caldisericum sp.
AAGTTTGATGTTACTTGTGATGTCTCCTTCAAGGATTACTCTTTCTCTCCTTTTTTCAACTTGTGGGTCTGGGATTGGAACTGCAGAAATCAACGCCTTTGTATATGGATGTAGAGGATTATTGTATATTTCGTCGCTTGGTGCAATTTCCATTATCCTGCCGAGGTACATAACGACGATTGAGTTACTTATATGCTTAACCATAGCAAGGTCGTGCGAAATAAATAGATAAGTAAGATTAAATTTTTCTTGAAGGTCCTCAAAAGTATTTATTATCTGTGCTTGAATTGATACATCAAGTGCAGAAACGGGTTCATCTGCAACAATAAATTCTGGTTCTACGGCAAGTGCTCTTGCAAGGCCAATTCTTTGTCTTTGTCCTCCAGAAAATTCGTGTGGAAACCTCGCAAGATGTTCCTGGTTAAGCCCGAGAAGGCTTAAAATCTCAGCAGCTCTTTCTTTCCTCTCATTTGGCTTGTATAAATTATGAATCTCCATAGGTTCCTTAACAATGTCTTCGACAGTGAGTCTCGGGTCTAGTGAGGCATAGGGGTCCTGAAATATCATCTGTAATTTCCTTCTCATTTTTCTCATTTCTTCTTCACTGAGCTTGGCAATATCTATTCCCTTAAAGATGATTTTTCCTGAAGTTGGGTCATAAAGTCTTATTATTGTTCTGCCTACCGTTGTTTTGCCACTTCCCGTTTCACCCACCAGGCCCACTGTCTCCCCTTTTTTAACCTTGAAGCTTATATCATCAACTGCTTTGACGGCATCACTTTTTGTGTTTGCAAAAAGGCCGCTTTTCACAGAGAAGTATTTTTTAAGGTTTTGTACTTCAAGGATGATTTCGTTCTCCATTATTTGCTCCTTTCTACTTTTTGAGCCCTTTTATCAAGGAGCCAGCACATTACTCTATGACCTTCTTCGGGGTTGAAATAAGGAGGTCTTTCTTTAAAGCAGATCTCCATTGCGTAGGAGCATCTCAAAGCGAAAGGACAACCTTTTGGGGGAGATAGTAAATCGGGCGGCAACCCCCTAATTGTTGTAAGTCTTTCTTTTTCTTGTTCATCTATTCTTGGCACGGCACGGAGCAATCCCCACGTATAAGGATGCTTGGGATTATCAAAAATTTGAGTGTCTGTCCCTTCTTCAATAATCAATCCTGCATACATAACGATGATTCTGCTGCAAAGACCTGCAACAACCGCAAGATTATGTGTGATTAAGATAATTGAAGAGTTAACCCTTGATTTTAAATCCTGAAGTAAATTCAAGATCTGGGCCTGTATAGTTACATCAACTGACGTAGTTGGTTCATCTGCAATTATAACCTTCGGTTCGCAAGAAATTGCAAGGGCAATCATAGCTCTTTGCCTCATTCCTCCACTTAATTGGTGTGGATATTGGTTAAATACTGTTTCAGGGGATTTTATACGGACTAAATTAAGCAATTCAATGACTCTCTTTTTTGCTTCCCCTTTGCTTATTATTTTATGGAGTATAAGTGACTCAGACAGCTGGTAACCTATTGTTAATGCTGGGTTAAGGGATGTCATAGGATCCTGGAATATCATTGATATTTTTCCGCCTCTTATTTTTCTCATTTCAGGTTCAGATAATTTGAGTAAATCAATCTCATCTAAATTTATTTCACCGGAAACAATTTTTCCTGGGGGATATGTAATGAGTCTCATAATTGACAGACCTGTTACAGTCTTTCCACACCCTGATTCTCCTACAATTCCAACCGCTTCCCCCGGATATATATTGAAATCAACTCCTCTTACAGCTTTTACAGTGCCTGCATATGTGAAGAATTCTGTTTTGAGATCTTTTATTCTGAGAACTGGTTCCATTATTCCTCCTATTTTCTCAATCTCGGGTCGAGTGCGTCTCGCAAACCGTCGCCGAGGAAATTAAAAGATAGCATAGTGATGGAAATAAACAGCGCAGGGAAAAATAGAAGATTTGGATGTGATTGGAACGACCTTACACCGTCTGATGCAAGTACACCCCAGCTTGCCATAGGTGCTGAAACACCCAGGCCTATAAAGCTCAGGAATGCTTCAAAAAAGATTGCATTTGGAATAAGAAGTGTAGCTGTAACAACAATTGGACCGATTGCATTTGGGATGATGTGTCTTACGAGTATTCTTCCTCTTGTTGCTCCGAGTGTTTTTGCAGCAAGCGTAAATTCCTGTTCTTTTAAACTTAATGTTTGGCCTCTTACAATTCTTGCCATACCTACCCAGTAACCAATTCCAAGTGCTATAAAAATGTTTGTAAGTCCTGGTCTAAGTACAACCATGAGAAGAATTACAATGAGAAGTATTGGGACACCGTAGAGGATATCAACAAATCTCATCATTATGTTGTCTACTCTCCCGCCGATGAATCCTGAAATTCCCCCATAAAGTACGCCTATAATAAGGTTTATGAAACTTGCAACAAAACCAACCGCAAGTGATATTCTTGCTCCGTATAATACTCTTGTAAAAACATCCCTTCCTAACTCATCTGTTCCAAACCAATGTGAACGAGACATTGACGCATAAACATTATTTAGATTTGTACCGTCGTATTCATAGGGAGAAAACATTGGCCCAAAGATTGCCAGTATGATAAGAAAAATTATGATTACAAGACCTGCAACAGCTAACTTATTCTTCTTGAGTCTTCTCCATGCATCTGCCCAGTATCCGATACTTGGTCTTATATATTCTTTTGCTTCAAGTTCTTCAATATTTACTTGTTTAAAAAGTTCTTTTTCGTCAATCATTTTTATTCCTTTGTAATCCGCGATATTTTCAACGGGTTATTTCTCCGTTGAATATGTTATTCTTGGATCAATAAAAGCGTATATTATATCAACGGCAAAGTTAGCAACAATTAAAAATGCAGCATAGAACACCGTAGTTCCGAGAATTACTGTATAATCTCTATCGTATATGCTTGTTACATAATATCTCCCAAGGCCGGGTATAAAGAAAAGTCTCTCTACAATAAAACTACCTGTGAATACTGCTGCAATCAACGGACCAAGATAAGTAACAACTGGAATTAGTGCATTTTTTAACGCATGTATTGTCATAACTCTGTATTCTGATAGTCCCTTTGAGCGAGCTGTTTTAATGTAATCCTGGCTCAAAACGTCGAGCATACTCGACCTCATAAGTCTTGCTATGTATGCAGTTGGATACGCAGCAAGAGTAATTGCAGGGAGTATAACATCCTGCCATCTGCCCCATCCTGCGATATTAAATATATGAAGCTTCAGGCCAAATATATACATAAAGAGAGTTGCAAGTATAAAGTTTGGTATAGAAATCCCCAGAACAGAGAAAAACATTACAAAGTTATCCTGCCAGAAATTCTGTTTATACGCTGATATTATTCCTGCAGGAATCCCGAGCCCAAGCGAGATAAGTATTGCAACAAATCCTAGGAGCGCAGACACAGGGAACCCCTTTCTCACGATATCATTTACAGTAAGTGCATCGTACCTGAATGAAGGTCCCAAATTACCTTTTATAAGGCTTATCATATAATCTGTATATTGTTTCCAGAGCGGGTCATTAAAATGATATTTTCGTTCAAGATTTTTGAGAACAGCATCCGGAACTGCTTTCTCTTTTGTAAAAGGACCGCCTGGAATTGCTTTAGCAAGGAAAAAGGTAATAGTTGCAATAATAAAGAGAGTGATTAACATTGCAATAATTCTTTGTAAGACAAATTTTTTCATCTGTTAGTCCTCCAGTGGGAGCCATGCCCCGATATTAACAGAGGCATGGCTCTTTTCGTGTTAGTGTTTTTCGATATAAGCGTCCTTAAAGTCTGTGTAACCGATTGCTGATGTATAGTAACCTTTTATGTAAGGTTTTATAAGTTCAGGTCTTGTATAGAAGTAAATTGGGCCAATCGGCATTTCGGCCATAAGGATTGCTTCTGCTTTGTGCATTGCATCCATCCTTGCTGCCTGGTCACCGGTTGATTTTGCTATTCTTACATACTCATCGTATTGTGTGTTGCTCCAGCCAGTATCGTTGTTTCCGCCACCTGTAACCCACATATCGATAAATGTCATAGGGTCAGTGTAATCTCCAATCCAGCCTGCCCTTGCCACATCATAGTTCAGTCTATTTCTGTTATCAAGATAAACTTTCCATTCCTGGTTTGTGAGTGTGCAGTTTATACCAAGAGTTTCTTTCCACATTCTCTGTATTGCTTCAGCAATTGTCTTGTGTATTTCATTTGTGTTATAAAGAAGAACGAAGGTAGGGAAGCCTTTGCCATTAGGATAGCCTGCCTCAGCAAGTAACCTCTTTGCTTCGTCAGGATCGTACGTTTTAAAGAAATCTCCGCCAACTTTTCTGAAGTCACTTCCCGCTGTTGCATCTGGAACACCGGGTGGGACATAAGCAGTTGCGGGAAGTTCTCCTGACTTTGTGATGTTTTTAACGATTGCTTCTCTATCAACTGCAAAAATGAGTGCTTTTCTTACTCTTACATCATCAAATGGCTTCTTTGTTACATTGAACAGGTAGTAGTATGTTCCGAGGTATGGATTTACAGTTAGTTTACCCTCTGACTTAAGCCTGTCAAGTTCTGCTGGAGGTGGGTTTGGTCCCCAATCAATTTCACCGTTTTCGAACATCATTAACTCAGTTGAACTCTCTTCTACCATTGTAAAGACAATCTTGCTAAGCTTTACCTTATCTTTATCCCAGTAGTTCGGGTTATTTACCATCTCAATTGTATGGTTATGATCCCACAATGTAAGCTTGAAAGGTCCATTGCTTACAAAGTTGTCGGCGGACTTTGCCCAGTCAGGATTTGATTGGTCGAGTTTCTTATTTATCGGAAGGTATGTTGTGAATGAAAGAAGGGAAGTAAAGTATGGAGTAGGAGCTTCAAGAGTTACTTCGAGTGTTTTGTCGTCAAGAGCTTTTACACCAACTTCATCTGCATTTGTTAACTCACCTGAATTGTATTTTTCACCGTTTTTTATGTAGTATAGCTGATATGAATATTCAGATGCTATTTCCGGGCTCAGAGCAGTCTTCCATGCATATTCAAAGTCCTGCGCTGTAAGTGGTTCTCCGTTTGACCATTTTGTGTCTTTCAGTTTAAATGTCCATACAAGACCATCGGATGAAATAGTGTAGCTTTCTGCAACAGATGGTACAATCTGTCCTTGATTATCATACCTCATAAGACCGTCGAACAGGTTCAAAAGCATTGTAAACTCGGGAATACCTGTTGCTTTCCTTGGATCAAAGTATTGTGGTTCAGCGCCTACGTTGTACTTTAATACCATTTCTTCAACTGGTGCAGCTTTCTTACATCCTGCGAAAGTTCCCAGCATCGATACTACTACTAAGATTAGTAATACTTTCTTTAACATCTTAAACCTCCTTTGTTAAATTTTTATTTTCCTCTCTTTTCTAAAATTTGCTTTAGCTCAACGCCTCCTCTCAACTAATTTTTACCTCTAATACTATCATATAAATATTTGTTTTTTTGTCAACTATTGCAAAAAGGGGTTGAAGTTAACTTCCTCTCCAATTTTTGAGTTTTCTCCATGTCCCGGGAGCACTACTAAATTTGGAGGGAGTATTGCAAGGTGATTTTTTATCGATTGGACTATTTCTTTGAAAGCCCCTTTGTACTCTTTTGCTATGCCTATTGTTCCTTGAAAGAGTGTGTCGCCAGTGAAAACGAAACCATCTCCTATAATTGAAACGCTTCCTTTGGTGTGTCCTGGCGTATGCAGAAATTTGAGGTGAGTGTTCCCTAAGTTTATTTCAGATCCATCATCAATAATTTCGTCGCAATCAGGAGAAACAACCAAATTCCCAAAATAAGCCGAACCGTTTTTTGATGGATCACCCATCTTATCCCTGTCAAGAGGGTGGATGAACAATTTTGCACTGGGAAATTCTTTTTTGAGAAAAGCATTGCCTATGATATGGTCGAAGTGTCCGTGAGTGTTAATAATATATTTCAGAGTTCCATTTTCTTTTAATCCACTAAAAACAAGCGCGTTTTCTTCGCTATTTGAGTTTGTTGGGTCAATTACTGCAACCTCGCCGTTACTTGCAAGCAGATAACAATTGGCTTTAAGTGGTCCAAATGTAAACTTTAAAATCGTACTGCCGTTTATTTTAAATGTCTCCATTTTAACAATTATATCCGAAATTGGGAGATTTTAATCCACACTCCTTTTCAGTGAATTTCAAAGGTGTAAAAATGACATTCTGCACTCTTTTTCTTGCCAAAGGCAAGTCACAGCGAAGAACCTCGTCGTTTATTAATCCTTTTTGCTTTTGTCTTTGGGTGGAGTCTTGAGGAGGGTCTTTTCACCTCCTAAATGAATAGAGACCCATCGCAAAATACGCTCAGGGTGACAGGGGGGGACAAATGAGAGACCCTTCACGGAGTTTTACTCCTTTGGAACCCCTGATAAAGATCGGGGATAAATCCGATGAAAATGATCTTGGATTTAATCTTCTGTAACCTGCAATCTCCGTGAGCAGGCTCCAGAAAAATAAGAAAATAATAAATCCATACTCTTCTTCAGTGGATTACACTGAGCGAAGCGAATGTGTTCGGGGTGATATA
>JAIMJY010000066.1 GCA_020692945.1 Caldisericum sp.
TCAACATCATGGAAAATGTGAATTTGAGAAGTTAAACATAGAGAGGTGAAGAATTATCCTTGAAAAATTTCAGGATAACATGCAAGTATGTTGTTAGTTCATGATTGAAAAATAGTTTTTTCCTTCAACATTGTTTTAAAAATTTGGCAAAATTTGTACAATATTACTGATGAAACAAATTGATTCTTTGGATATTTTGTCTCTGCTTGCTAAACAAACAAAAAGGAGGGAGTATGAGCGAGAGGTCGTCTAAAAAAGCGATTAATACTTTATCTCACGAAACCAAGAGCACTCTTGTCTTTTTTTGCATAATTTGTATGGTCTTATTAATGTTAACTGCTTGTGGGCGGAAGACAGATAAAACAGATACGGTTCCAGCTTTAGTGGGACTGACATCTATTGAGGCAGAGGAACTTGCGTGGGCAGAAGCAAAGAAGGTGTTTGGTAATGCCGTATTGTGGCGCTTGGCACCAATTGAGGAACGCGATTCTACAACTATTCGCCTCCATTCTGACTGGCAACATAATGACCTCTCTGCTGCGTGGTTCGTATGGTATGCTGACCCTGTCGGAGAGAACTGGTTTATGGTAAGTATCCAGGGAAAGAGCATCGCCAATAAGGACATTGGTACCAGGAGTTTTTCTACGATGTCAATGGATAGTAACTGGCCAAGACAACATACTGAAATCTCAATGAAGGATGCTGCAGCAAAGGCAAAAGAACAGGGCGCAAATCTTGATGCAATAACTTGGATTGAGTTTACGTGTGATTATAAAAGCAGCGACTTCCGACTCCGACCTCTTTGGGTTTTCCAATGTTCAGAATCGTTAGATACGGGAGGAACACTTAACTACCGGGTGTTCGTGGATGCTATAACTGGAACCGTAGCAGGGGCAATTAACGATCGGGACGAACGTATGACTCTTCCCATAGATATACAGGCGCTTTCTAAACCTCATGAAAACAATCACGAAAATGACTTGTACACTTTTTTTGATTTGATTTCAAGGGGAGACTATGATTTTGCCGTATTTCAGCTGGCCTATGAAATGCGCCCAAACGATTCTGCTGCTCAGGCATGGAAGGCAAACTTTCAGAGTTTAAAGTCAATTAAGGTTGTTTCTGCCGAACAGACCGAAATTGAACAATGGACAGACGAATGGGAGTGCTATAAAGTCGTCCTTGATGTTACCACGGGTGAATCAGTCGAAAAATACGGCTGGGAGAACGGGCAGAACTCACGTTGGGTGACTCTTATTCCCCAGGGTAGCGGACCTTGGAAAGTGTCATCGCTATCAACAAGCCCTTAACTTTATCAGTGATCTCTATTAAAGCGATATAATATTGCCAAACTGAATTGCTAATATTTTTGGACAGAGCGTCGTCCAAGGCAAGGACTCAGCTCTACCTTTTTTGAGTTAAAGATTATGTAAGTTATCTTTAGGCTTTCGAGCTTTTAAAGTAATCTTTTACGTACCCGTTGCCTACATCCCAGAGCTTTTTTGCAAGCTCTATGTTGTATGATTCGGCAGAGGATTTTGTGGCTTTTTCTTTTGCAAAATACTCTCCTGAAGTATTTGAGACTTCGTCTGAAGTAGCAAGAAATATCGAGGTCTTTGCTCCCTCTTCCGGTGTTATTGCACCGAACAAAAATATAAACTTTTTTACTATCGATGGAAGGACTCTAAATATCTCTGTTTTAACAAGACCCGGATGAGCTGCATTTGCCGTTACTCCTGAACCCTGTAATCTTCTTGCAAGCTCTTTGGTGAACAGGACAACTGCAAGTTTTGAGTTATAATATGCATTCATTCCATTGTAATGTTTTTTTAACTCAGGGTCGTCAAAGTTTATCTTTCCTTGCCTGTGAAGTTCTGAGGCAACATTTACAATCCTCGCAGGAGCACTCTTTTTTAGAAGGTCGACCAATAAGTTAGTAAGCAAGAACTGTGAAAGAAAGTTTACGGCAAAAGTCATCTCGACTCCGTCTTTTGAAAGTTTCCTGTGGGCTTCCCACGTACCTGCATTATTTATCAAAATATGTAAAGCCGAATATCTTTCTTTAAAATTACCTGCAAATTTTTTTATAGATTCAAAAGACGAAAGTTCGCATTCAAAAAATTCGACATTGTTATTCCGACTCTTTGAGATGATCTCCTCTTTTACAATCTTTGCTTTCTGTAAATCTCTCGCGGTGTAGACAATTCGTGCTCCCTTCTTTGCAAGTTCAATGGCAGTTTCTTTGCCAATGCCCGAAGTTACACCCGTTATTAAACATGTTTTATCTTTTACAGACCATTCTAAATTTTCTTTTTCCATTTTTAATCCCCCTTCTTTGACTTTATCAAGAGAAAAGTATAAAGGCTTTTAACAATTCGCAAAATTCTGCAGTATTTAATTTTGCTAAATAAAAAATATTTTTAGGTAGCTTTCAGTGATGCAATTCCTCTCATTGCAATAATAACAAAAAATTGTTAGAATTACATTGTGAATTCAGAAATAGCAATACAGAAAGATAGGAGATTTATTTTTCAAAGATTTTCTGACAAACAGGTTAATGAAACTAGGTTTGAAAAAGGAAACGGAATAGCCCGGAATTTGATTGAGGTTGCATGACAGGTTTATGAATAATAATCTTGTAAATATTGGGGTCGAAAAAATAATACGTTCAAAAAGAAAAACCATCGCATTACAAATAACTGACGATGGCACTCTAATTGTAAGAACTCCTTTTGCTGCGGACCGTGAAACAATAATGGCTGTTATTCTTAAACATAAAAGATGGATTGATAAAAAGAAAAGGGAGATAGAGGCAAGGAACCCCAAATTTTCTTCAAGAGAATTTGCTAACGGCGAAGACTTTCTTTATCTTGGCAAATATTACAAATTAGAGATTCCAAACGAGCAAAAAGTACCTCTCATTTTTTATGATGGGTTTTATCTTTCAAAAGAGGCGTTGCCACAAGCAAGAGAAGTTTTTATTGAATGGTACAAAAAAGCAGCCTATGAAAAGATTTTGGAGAGAGTTGAGTTGTATTTGCAAAAAACGAGACTCAAATACAAGGAGGTCAAAATTACAAATGCGCAGAAAAGATGGGGTTCATGTTCTCATAGCGGAAATTTGAATTTTCCATGGAGGCTTGTTATGGCACCTTTGCCCGTAATAGACTATATCGTTATTCATGAACTTGTTCATCTGAAAGTAAAAAATCATAAGAGGACTTTTTGGACTAAGGTCAAGGAATTAATGCCGGACTACGAAAAGTTTGAAGATTGGCTAAAGAAAAACAGCTATTTGTTGAAATTATAGAAATCTTCCAAACAAAACTGCTTCTTAGACACTCCCTCCTTTAACAACAGAAATGGCAAAAAAAAATCATCTTATCCACCGAGGCTCTTTCAATATTTTTAGGGACACTGAACGATTCCTCTTGACCAAAGGCAATCTGCGCAGGAAGGAAAATTACCAAAACAATCCGAGTCTGTTGTCAAACAAAAGTCGCAGAAACCTTTAAGCGGACAATCGGTGCAAGAAGGAAACAAAGCATTCTTTACGCTGTATCTGAAAGATTTGTAATCTCTTCCATTCCAAATATTTACGAGCCTATCTTTAAACACATTTCCGAAAGAGTACGCATTAACCTGCTTTTCTCTTCCAAAGATATATTCGGTATAGCTGTGAAGTAGCCTGTAGCAAGGGGCAACTTCCCCGTCAGACCTTATCACGGTTGCGTTTTGTTCGATGAATTGGCATTTCCTTTCCGTCAAAAGCTCAAACTTTGGGAAAATTACCTTAAGCCTGTACTTACCAACTTGATTGTTCATTTTATCGATAAAGGCGTTGTAGTTAAAGGAACCATCATATAGGATCTCGTTAGAAAGCTCTTTGCTAAAAGGCATGATATTCGAAATAATAACAGATGTTACCTCCAATTTTGAAGCAAGTAGCAAGATATTCGGAAGCAAATCCAAATTACTCTTCATTGCAACGACTTCGATTTCGACTTCTGGATTATGAGCGTTTAGTCTTCTTTTCGTCTTTTGAAGATACATCACATTATCCTCAATCTTAGAGAAATCCGTGCCTCTGATATCCTCATACACCTTCGGGTCTGGCGCATCTATTGAAACGATAATTTTGTCGACACCTAGCCGAATGACGTCCTCCACGTACTCATTGAGAAGAGTACCATTTGTCCCAAACTCAATTCTGTAGCCTGATTCTTTTGTTCTCTTAATGATATCGAGAATCCTTGAGTGAGCGAGCGGCTCTCCAATTCCCCCAAGGTATACTGTCTCAAGGCTTGTAAATTCTTTAAGCTCTTCAAGTATCTTTAGATATTTTTCAAAATCCATTTCGAAAACTTTATCGTTCCAGAACCTTCTAAAGCACATTTTGCAATTAAGATTGCATTTGCTTGTAATTTCAATGTAAACTTTCTTCAGGTTCCTGTTGTCTGGAATTGTAACAGTAAAATCTCCAAACGTTAGTTCGTCTTTTCTCGTAATTACTCCTCTTAAAAAGGCCTACCTTTTTGGGCAGGCCTTATAATTGATCCTCTTATAGACCGAGGTCTTTCAGTTTTTCTTCGGTTGGTATGCCCTCTTTGCTCCAGCCTCTCACGTTGTAATAATCAGAAAGAAGTTGCTCAATATGTACGATTTGTCCTTTTGCTGCGCCATCCGGAAGAGGCTCATTAATAAATCTTGGTGGGAGATAATCGTCTTTCTTGGTCATGCCAATCTTCAAGTTCCAAAGTTTCTCAAGGTTCCAAACTCTGTCGCCTGCTTTCATGACCTCATCTGTCGTGTAATCAAAGCCCGTAGCTGCGGAAAGCATTGCAGCATAATCCTCTGCATTAAGAGCAGAAGAAGTGAAAAGACAAAGCCCTTCGGAATCAATAACTGCAGTAAGATCCTGGAATGTCTTTACCCACTGCCCTTTTCCTTCAACTACAAACGGATCAAGTTTCTCAGGGATTCCAAGAATTTCAGGTGAGATCAGATATCCACGGACATGGCAAGCACCCCTGTTTGAGGTTGCATACTCAAGTGCATGTCCTTGCGCTCCTCTTGGGTCGTATGCAGGAATCTCCTGCTTTTTAACGCTCATTGAAAGTTCAGGGTGTCCGTACATTGAAGCAAAATTATAGGAACCTTCGGCAAGTTTATCACCCAAACCGATTCTTTTAGCCATTAATCCAGGGTAGACAAGTATGGTTTCCGTGTTTCCAAACTTAAGCTCTGGAGCGTTTCCAAGCTCTTCTTTCTTCAAAAAGCCTTTCTCATAAAGTTCCATTGCGCAAGCAATCGTCGTTCCTGTTGCTATCGTGTCAAGACCCATTTTATTGCACTGGTCGTTTGCTTTGATAACCGCAGCAAGGTCGTCAATGCCGCAATCTGCACTGAAAGCCCAGCTTGTTTCGTATTCAGGCCCCTCGGTTTCTTCCTCCATATCAGGTAGTTTGGATACCCTCCCGCAACCGATGGGGCATGCATAGCACGCCTTGTTCCTTATAAGGTACGTGTCTTTTAGTTTTTCTCCCGAAACATTATCAACCTTGTCAAATGTGCCTTTCTGGAAGTTGTTGGTCGGATAAAGTCCGTGCTCGTCAATAATGTGATTCAAGACCATCGTTCCATATGTAGGAAGCCCTTGTGAAGTAACGCCATTTGTCTTTATCTTATCCATTGCAACTCTGAGTGCTTCCTTGAACTTCTCGGGATTGGCAATTGAAGCTCTCTTAGTACCTTTGGCAGCAACAGCTTTGAGCATCTTTGAACCCATAACTGCACCGACGCCCGTTCTTCCAGCAGCTCTTGCCTTGTCGTTGATCACAGCCGCAAACTTAACGAGATTTTCTCCAGCAGGTCCGATGCAAGCAACTTTTATGTTTTTGTCACCAAGCTCCGAAAGAATCGTATCTGTTGTAACATAAGTGTCTTTCCCCCAAATGTGACTTGCGTCTTTAATTTCAACTTTGTCGTCTGTAACCCAGAGGTAAACGGGCTTATTTGATTTACCCTCGACGATTAGAAAGTCGTATCCCGCTTTCTTTAGCTCCGGTCCAAAGAAGCCTCCAGAGTTTGAACCGGCGATGACACCATTCAACGGGCTCTTTGTAACGACATCGTACCTTCCTCCCGCCGGCGCTGTTGTGAGAGTAAGTGGACCTGTTGCAAAAATAAGTTTGTTGTCAGGACCAAGTGGATCAGCGTTAGCAGGCACTTCATCAAAAACGATTTTTCCTGCATAACCCCTTGCCCCGATAAATTTTCGTGCAAGTTCTTTGTTAATTGGCTCCTCAGATATCTTTCCTGTAGTAAGATTTACCCTGAGGATTTTTCCCATGTAACCACCAACCATACTGCACCTCCTTCTTTAGATTTATCACTTAAATCCCCTCATCTCTTGAAGAGGAGAGTCAAAAAAACTTCTGTTGTTCCCCCTAAAATAAAAAAACGGAGCCCTCAACGAGGCTCCTTTGCAAGCGGCAGGCTCACCAATTGCTCAATGAACCCTATCGCCCTAAATCTCCCATAAGGAGAGGTAAGGTCGAAACCTTTTTAATAATTATAATCAATTTTTCCAAAATGTC
>JAIMJY010000163.1 GCA_020692945.1 Caldisericum sp.
CCCCATTTATTTATTAAAGTTTTAAAATTTCAGTTTAACTTCCTGTTTTAATGTTCAACTTTTCTTCTTTTTCATATTTCTCTTTTCATTTTTCACATTTCTAATCTCATTGTCCTATCTCTAAGGCTAATTCACTACAATAAATCTGCTTAGGAAGAGCGCAGATTACAGAGGAGTAAGGCACTTTGTTCAGGCCTTCCTTGAGGATCTTTACCATTCTCTTTATGTTTACAACAATGAAGGTCATGAGGACTTGTATTGCTACTCTCCACTTTCCTCTGTAACGAGCTCTTCTCAATCCGTGCCACTTCTTCGCTTCACCAAACTTTCTTTCAATGCCCTTCCTCTTCTCTAAAGCTTCGTTATAAAATTCGTCTCTATCACCTGCTCTAAGTTTTAAGTCATCACTTACAAATAAACGACATCTGTCTTTTTTGTACCACTTGCACTTATCAATGCAGGCTCTGCATATTTTTGGATTGAAGTTATATAATGCTCCCATTTCCTGCCTACACCTTCCGCTTTTGGCAATATTGCCGTAAGGACAGGTAACGATATCTTTCTTTGTGTCATAAATGAACCCTTCTTCATCCCTTTCTTTTCTTCTCGGAGGGATGTATGCCTTTAAACCTAAACTATGTATGAATTCTCTATTCTTTGCAGAGTCGTAGAGGGAATCAGCCGTAATTGCGGTTGCTTTTATTCCTACGCTTTCATCCTTTTTGAGGAGTTCAGGAAGATCTGTGCTTTCGCTTTCATTTCCGTGAAGGATGTTTACAGAGGTAACGATACCGCTCTCATCCATAGCAATATGAGCTTTGTAACCTACAAACTTTTTACTATCGCTCTTTGCTCCAAAGCGAGCATCTGTATCCGTGAAGGAGACAATGTGTTTCTCTTGAGAATTAGCCTGGTTATCTTTGTGAGTACAAAGCTCTTCAAGAATGTTAAGAAGGTCTTCTACATCTTCCCCATATTGTCCCTTTACCTCGTTAATGAACTCCTCTGTCTTTGATATCTCTTCATTTATTTCTTGAGGTGATGGTCTCCCATGGAGTCTTTCTTCATTTATATAATCTCTGAAGTTATCGTAAGTATTTCTTTCAACTTTTGCTATTCTCTTTATAACTATCTTCCTTCCCGCTCTTAAGAGATTCACTCTGTTAGGGACAGAGATATCCCCTTCTATCGCTGTAGCATCGGCAATCTTTAGTTTTTCGCTGAGAAGATTTTTTCTTTTGCAATGTTCAATTATTTGATTAAACAGCCTCTCAAAGCGTTCACTGCCGCACCTCTTTCTGAATACAACGAGAGTTGTATCGTCAGGTATTTCTTCATCAATTGATAGATCTATGAAGTAGCGGTAGAGGATGTTGACCTGACACTGTTTAACAACTTCTACATCAGATAGGTTGTAATAGTTGGAAAGGAGTAACTATTACAAAGGATTAAGCAGAATTCAAGGAAGAGCATTTTAAATAGAACTTCTGGCGG
>JAIMJY010000164.1 GCA_020692945.1 Caldisericum sp.
AAATTATTGATCCCATCCCCTGACTCTTGATTAGTGTTGCACCTCTAACATCAATCTCCACGAACTTCCGTAAAATCTCTCTTACATGATTCTCGTTATATAGAGTTATTATAAGCAAAAACATATTAGCCTCCTTACATTTTTTTCTTATTATAACACTATATCTAATGAGATAAAAATTATTCAAGCAATGTGCAAAAAATTAAAATTCTGGGTATCCTTTTTATTCTCTTTTGCCAGGTACTTGCGAGAAAGCTATTTCTCCAATAATAAGGAAAAATGCTCCTATACCGAATGTTGCAACGTACCCAAGTTTAAGTGCTATATATCCTGCAACAAATGAAGCAGATATGACTGCAATGTTTATTGAGATATTGAAGAATCCGATTATCCTGCCCCTTGAAGCCGGACTACCCAATTTCACGATCTCTACAGATAGCGGTACGTAGAAAAATGGCCAGCTAAACCCAATTATTACAAAACTTACAAAAACAATTGCACTTGAAAATTTGAAATGAAAATATCCAACAGCCGCCATTAGTAAGAAAAGCATTGCTCTTATAATTAAAACTGCTCTTACAAAAAGCTTATCCTTTGCCCTGTCATTTATAAGCCCTGTCAGATAAAATGCACCATTAGCAGCAATACTATTAATTGCATAGAGCAGAAATACCGATTGAGAGCTTAATTTTAGGTACAGCTTAAGATAGATTGAAAAGACCGAAAAGAGAATATTTGCCCCGAAAAATGATATGAAAACGGCAATCATAAAAACTCTTGCTCTCTTGTCAAGTTTTCTAATATTTAGCACATCAAAAAATTTCTTTGGAAACCTAACAACCTTAGTGAAAAGGAGTTTTGTTGTGTAAATTGAAGGTTTTCTCCTGATCGTCATTTCTCGCTCTCTTTCTGCTACAGTAATGCTCGCAACAACAAGTAAAATTGCAGATGATATAAAAACAGAGCGCATTTTGGAAGGGTCTTTCATTGATGAAAGTACTGCAAGTATTAAACTTCCTAATAGCATCCCGGTGGTTTGACCAACACTGTTGAATAAGTTGAGGTAATTGATTCCCTTCCTGTAAGCGAGGTCGTCAAGAGTCTTGCTGAGATGAAACGTTAATGCCGGACCCACCAAAGCAACAACTGCACCAAGAAGTAAAGCTATTAAATAGTAAATTTTTATTGTTGGCACAAAGGCAATTAGAATTGTTAATAGTGCGCTTCCGAATAAGCTTCCAAAGACAAGTCTTGAAAAACTTTTTAATCTATCGAGAACCATACTGCTTGCAATTGACCCAACCAGGTTTCCTGTTGAAAAAAGTGCAATTGCAAGGGAAGCGTTTTTTACATTGCCATTGAGCCCCGTGACTACAAACAAGCTCAGCACTAAGTTAACTCCAGAAAGAGCTGCGCCTTGAAGGGCAAATGCGAAAAATGTTCTCTTCAAATTCATAGAATCCTCATCAATATCATAATATATTTTAAGGTTTTTGTGTTTTTTCTCAAGCTTTTTGTTATATAAT
>JAIMJY010000165.1:0-785 GCA_020692945.1 Caldisericum sp.
TATCTCATTCATTGTTCTTGTGCCATCGGCAAGTTGTAAAATTTTTCTTGCAGTAGGGTTGATTATTAATTCTCTTGCTTCAGGATGTATCTTTGAAACAACCGAGAAATACCTCCCTTTCTCCTCCCTTTCATAAAGAAGATTCTCTTTCTTAAACACTGGCTTTGCTTCTTTCATCAAGCCCTCCCAAAAGATTATCATCAATAATGTCTATTGCAATATCTTCATCAAACCAAACAGTCGGGATCGCCTTATCGCTTCTTCCCATATCCTTGACAGATACGACTCTTCCTGCAAGCTCTTTTACTTTTGGGATTTCCCATATCCTTGCCAAACCACTATCCCAATACTCACTGAATTTGTGCCTTCTTATATTACCTACAGTTATGGGAAGATATGGCGAAACTTGTATAGAACCATCTGCTCTTAATCCTGCAAATGTGCTACAATGCTCTACAATTATTGGAAAACGGATAAGATGATCAACAGGGTCACCCCATTCGATATTTATATTATGAACAACCTTCGGTGTTAAACCACAGGCATTACAACTAGAACTTGCATTAAAAAGATATTTCTCTTTCATAAGATTAATTGTTTTTACTAATTCCCTATACTGCAAAGGCGTCGGGAGAATGGATTCAGCATTTTCCTTTCCTCTTCCCAATAACATTAACGGTTGCACTCTGAAACCACTTACCCCAAGTTCTTTGCAAAGAAGAAAAGTACTTTCGACCTCATTAATGTTCCAAGACGTAGGACAAAATGCAACATCCACTTCTTTA
>JAIMJY010000165.1:877-1437 GCA_020692945.1 Caldisericum sp.
TCCATCCAAACTTACCTGTCCTCTTGTTACACCGCTTGCTAAAAGTTTCTTTGCCTTTTCCTCTGTTATAAGGCTTCCGTTACTCACAAATGAAACCATTGAACCTGAAGCAGAGAGTATTTCGGCAACTTGACACATAAGTTCAAATCTTAAGAATGGTTCACCACCACAGAAGCAAAAATTAAATAATTTCAGACTTTCAAGGTCATACGCAAAGTCTAAAACCTCATCGTCAGTTAACTCTTTTCCGATTACAGGATTTTCTCCGCTTCTGTTATAACAATGAAGACATCTGAAGTTGCATTTGTTAGTGATGTCAAAAGACATTTGATATGGACCTCTCAAGATCCTTGCATGCTTCATTGGTATCGAGGATTCACCTGGTATTCCTATTTCATTAAGTTCTATATTGCACCTCCTCTTAAAGAGCTAATGCAAAAGAATTTACCTACAAAGAACAACCTGTATTTTAATCCTTTGTAATTGTCAAGAAAACGGCAATTACAACTTTCTCTTTTCTAAACTTTTTCATAAGTTGCTAAACAACTTTCTATAATAGT
>JAIMJY010000166.1 GCA_020692945.1 Caldisericum sp.
AAATGTCATGCTGAACTTGTTTCAGCATCCGATAAAATCAACAAGTCAAGAGACCCTGAAATAAATGCTTGCCGAAGGCAAGGAAAAGAGTGCAGGGTGACAAAAACTTGTCCTGAACTTGTTTCAGGATAGGGTTCGTGAGAGACCTCAATCCGCAAATTTGACAAAGCTCTAAAATTAGGTAAAATAATTATCAAGTGGGAAAAGATTACTTAATTTATAAAGAATGTATAGTTGCCTAGAGGGGTATAAATAGATGAAATTGCTTAAAGATATCCATAATCGGCAGATTCGACTGACAGATGAAAGGCAAGAACATATTGAGTTAGACCATCCAGAAATGTCTGGGCAACTTGGAAAAATTCGGGAGACTTTATTAAGGCCTATTGTAATTGTTAGGTCGAGGACAGATTTAGACGTTGAGCTATTTTACCGGCACTACGACGTCACTCCTGTTAATGAGAAGTACTTGTGTGTTGTAGTTAAAGTATTAACTGGAAGTATGTTTATCATAACAGCATATTTTACAGATACAATAAAGAGAGGTGAGGTGTTATGGGAAAGCAAATAAAAATTTGGTATGATAAGGAAGGAGACTATCTTGAAGTCCTTTTTGAGCAAAAGAAGGGATACTTTAAAGAAACAGAAAATGATGCAGTGATGGAAAAGGTTGATGAAGAAGGTAATGTTATTGGTTTTTCCATTCTGAAAGTGAGTGCTTTGAAAAAGAAACCCCTTTCAATAGCTCTTGAAAGCCAGGTCGCATAAGTTTAATTTTTGATATGGAACTGAAATTAAAAAATGTTATTGTGCACTCTTTTCCTTGCGCAAGCAAGCGGAGCGTAAGCGACGTGGCAATCTTGTAGTTTAAAAGAGAGACTGCTTCGCCTTTTTAGCTCGCAGCGACAGGGAAAAAGTTATTGCGCAATCCGTTATGGCAATCTCGTATTTTTGCCGGGTATATAGTGAAAAGAGGGTGAACTGTGTAAGATTTTCGCAGTATGGGTAAAGTTTACACGCAAAACGGGAAAAGTTTTCTCACTTTTGGTAGTTTGATTGGCAGTTTGAACGAGTAGAAAAAGAATGAAAAATCATTTGAAAGTGTATTGAATATGAAGGCTCTTTGCATTATAACCTGAGCACAAAGACCTTCCTCTGGCACGGTTTTTGCACAATAGAAGTGGAAGGTCGAGTTTTGCATCTGCGGTTCCTTCCCTGCGCAGGAGAACGTGCAGAAGTACCTTGAAAACTGAATGAAGAAGTAAAAGAAAGACATGTGTTTTGTCGAAAAGTAAACGAGTGAGTGAAGGGTAGATTTGTGCTTTGTCACCCTGAACTTGATTCAGGGTCTCCATTAAAGAAGGAGATGCTGAATGACGACATTTCAGCATGACAGATTAATTTTTGGAAATTCCTGCTCTGAGGTTTGAAGGCTCACAAGTAAACCGGCGTTAAGTGCGTGGTACCCTTAACACGGACTGTGCGCCTTCAGGTTTCAGTGCA
>JAIMJY010000167.1 GCA_020692945.1 Caldisericum sp.
ATTTACTTATTTTTTTTATTTTGTTTGTTTTGCTGCTTTCATCAGTAGGTTGCAACATACGTGATAAGGCGAGCATTGAAATAGTCTCAAATCCGGAAGGTGCAGATGTATATATCGAAACTATCCAGGGTAACAATATTTTTACTTACGGAGTAGTTGGGAAAACACCCATAACAACAGAATTATCAACCAGAAACAAGTATAGAATTACTTTAGAAAAAGACGAGTTTACGCCAGAAACACAAGAGGTTTCTCTGTCCATTTTTAATAAAAAGCTTGAGGTAAACCTGAGGAAATTCCCGTATGTGTGGAAAATTGATACAGGCCAAATTTCGGATGGCAAAGTTCTTGGAAGTAAATTGTTCCTGGTTTCTTCGTCAGAGCTGTACAAGATAGATAAGAGTACGGGGAAAGTTGAGTATAAAGCGGGGTTTGAAAGAACAAATCCAACCGAACCCTCAGAACCTTTTGGTGAAACGCATATCACAATAGAAAACGGAAAAGTTTTTATATGGAACGTTGCTCCGTCAAAGGCTTTGATTGTAGATCCAGAAACCGGCAAAGAGATTGGTTATTTTATCTGTGCGCCTGGAGAACGTATATGGAATCTAACAAAGAGTGAAGCAAGTGTTGATAAAACAGATATTGAACTTAAACTTACAAAACCACAAATTTATTGGAAAAGAGAATTTGATAATGAATATCTCTCGTTTATTCAGTGGAAAAATAATATGCTTTTATTTGGAGGTATTGAACCCAAAGAAAAGTACTTCCAAATTTTTGCAATTGATGCAAATACTGGCGCTATAATGAAGGTTTTTTCTTACCCTTCTCTCAAGGGAGTAGATGCATCTAAGATTACAGGGTTTCTCTATCCTAGGTTTGAATTTGATTCATCAAATGAAAGGATTTATCTTTTTCCTGAGGAATATAGCAACACAAAAATTGTGGGCATAAGTTTGGATACGTTTAAGACTAATTTTGCTAAATCACTTAACGCTGGTTATCATTTTAATTACTTAACCGAAAATTTTGTCTATGCTCTATCCGACGATTATTCTGAATTAGTCGCAATCAATAAAGATACAGAAGAGGAAATAAAACTCAAATTACAACCCAATACAGGCATATATGGAATAATTGAACTTAAAGGCAAGGGAAAGTTTATAGGATTGGCAAATGAGGAGAGGAGAGACGCAAAAGATACTTTATTAACTTTAACCTTTTCTTACCTCATAGATATAAATTCAGGGAAAAGTATTGTTAGATTTCCAAATGGCTCTAAAATGATTACATCTGATGACTCAAAAGTGTTTCTGTATACCCCACCAAACCAAGAAACTTCAGGCTCAGTTATTGCAATAGATAAAAATGATTTATTGACATCGTCTGCTCCTTAAGAGAGATACGGGAGCAAAGAGAACTTTAAGTGCGCGCATCCTCAAATAGAGGCTCTTTAAAAGTCCTTGTATCTCCTAACTTTGTCAGTTTAGAGTATTT
>JAIMJY010000168.1 GCA_020692945.1 Caldisericum sp.
GATCCGCATAATCCTCTTCTTGAAGTTGGCTTCCACGGTTTGCCGATCAGCGGAGGATTGAAAGATTAAAAAGAGGGGGAGAAATCCCCCTCTTTTTTTGTTCGATTGATGATCCTGGCTTTTTAAGCATTCGTCTCGATGTAGAGTGAGAAATCTCTTCATTCCTCAGAGTCATTCTGAGGGCTTTTTTGGTTAGAAGAATCTTACCTTTTTGTTGAGGTTTCCTTTTGCTCGCTCGGTTTCACTCCACCCACCATTCTGTTAGTAGCGTGCCAAAGTCAAGCGTGGTCTTCCGTAGCCAAAGCAAACACACGAAACACTACTCTTGACTTTAAGATTAGCACGCAAGAAAAGTTTGAGCCCCAAGAAAAGAAATAATTTTTAGAATAGGAATAGCCCATTATTAAAAGCACACGAAAGGAATTTATATAAATAAAGTCTAAAAATTCTCTTAAAAATATGGAACTTTTTTGGAGTTTGAGAGTCTTATATATGAGAGGAGAAATTAAAAAACCTCTTGCAAAAAAAGCGATTAAGCTATTATATTAGAACTTGCTGAAGAAAAGAGCGAGTTATAAAGAAGTATAGAAGAGGAATAAATTTAACCCTTTGAAAGGAGGTGATGGTTGTGCAAGAGGGAATAGTTCCTCGAAGATAAAGTAGGAGGTGAAAATTTGGCGAATTGAGAAGAAAAGAAAGTAATCTACTGAGAAGTGTGTAGATTATAGAAGATTAAATTTTGTAGTTTACGAAAAAAAATCTAAAAATTAGGAGGATAAAATGTTATACAGAAACAATTTGAAGAAAGTTGTGTGTATCCTCTCATTTTTTTCTATCTTGGTTTTACATTTTCAAGTTCATCCTATTGCAAATGCTGCTAATATTACTGTAAAAATAAATAATATATCTGGCCCATCATCTTCTTCAGGTTTTGTTTTGCCGACAGGTTCTACTATGAAGACTACAAGTGGTTATATTGATGCTAATGGCAAAGCTTATGCCAACGTGAACAATTTCACTTCCTTAAAAAATGTTACAGTTCAAACAAGCTATTACTATGGATATTATGCTCATACGATAAAAAGAACAGACGAAACAAAAACAAGAGGCGAAACAATTACAGTTTATGATACATCCAATTATTTGTATGTGAGTCAACCCGATTTTAATTTTAATTATCAGGGGAGCTTAGACGACATAGTTCGCTATGATGACGTTCCTGTAAGGATAAGATCAAAAGCGATAGGTTGCGATTACATTCAATGGAATTCTTCGACTAATACTGTTACTGTATGGGATAGACTCTCCTATCTTACAAGCACGATGCCTTCCTTGCTTATCGCAGGTCCTTGGGTAAATAATTGGAGTAGTTTAGATCCTACTTTAGCTTCTTCGTCTTTTACTCTTAAGGATTTTATATGTATGGATGATCCATACCAGGACCCGAATTCTGGCATCTGGTATTAC
>JAIMJY010000067.1 GCA_020692945.1 Caldisericum sp.
AAATAATATTTCGTATAGAAAATTACGTGAGGCAACACGTAGAAAAACCACTATTCTTTTAAAAACTTTTTATTTTTAATTTCGCCAGGGAGATACGCTTCATTTTCTACAATGTGTCCCTCATAATTATGAGGATATTTATAATCCTTTCCGTATCCCCGTTCCTCCATTAATTTTGTTACAGGATTTAGAAGTTTTTTTGGAATTGCAAGGCTTCCGGTTTCCTGGATTGTTTTGCGTACTTCGTTTTCTGCCAAGTAAAGTGAGTTATCCTTTGGCGCTTTGGCAAGGTACACACAGGCTTCAGCAAGAGCAAGGTAACCTTCAGGCGCTCCCACAAAGTGAAAAGCATCCTTTGCTGCATTTGCAATTACAAGTGCCGTCGGGTCTTTCAAGCCAATGTCCTCTGAAGCAAATCGGACCATCCTTCTGACAACGTAAAGAGGGTCTTCCCCTCCTTCTATCATTCTATACATATAGTATAGTGCAGCATCTGGGTCGCTTCCTCGCATACTCTTTATAAAAGCAGATATTAAATCGTAGTGCAGTTCCTTTCCATAGGTAAGAACTTTTCCTGAAAATTTCTCTACATCACTTGCATCGATTAATTTCTTTCCAGAATTCGAAACCACCGCTTCCAAAATATTCAGTGCTCTTCTTGCATCACCGTCACTTGCTTCAGTAATCAGCTCAAGCGCATTATCGTTAATTGAGCAATCCTTCAAATACTTGTCTTCCTTGATTGCATTTAGGATAATCTGCCTAATTTCTTCATTTGAAAGTTTCTGAAAAATGAAAATAGAAAGTCTCGACAGAAGCGCAGAATTGATGTAAAAAGATGGATTTTCGGTCGTTAGAGCGATTAAAATAATGTCACCTCTCTCCACCGACTCAAGAAAGGCATCTTGTTCGCGCCTTGTGAAGTGCTGGATCTCATCAACAACAACAACTTGCGTTATACGAGAAAAGTTTTTCTCTTTTGTTATGCTTTCGAGTATTTTTTTAACGTCCTTAATGTGCTCTGTTGTAGCACTAATGGAGATACTTTTTCTTTCCTTCGAGGCAATTGCAGCAATTGTTGTTTTTCCACTTCCAGGTGGGCCTGAAATAAGAAAAGAATGCAAATCTCCGCTTTCAATCATTTTGCGAAGAGGCCTACCTTCGGCAAGTTCTTTTGCTTGTCCTACAAACTCTTCAAGTGTTGTTGGCCTTACTCTATACGCAAGTGGAGAAATTGTCTCTCGTCCTTCTTCAAAAAGTTCCATTAGAACTCTTTTTTTTCTTTGAAATCCACTGTTAAGGATCGTGGATTACAAAAAAATAAACCTGCGCTCTTTTTCAACAGGTTATACTCTTAAGCTGGCTAAGCACATAGTTCCTTATCTCATCAGACGTTTCTTCTTTGTAAACAACCTCGCCATTCAGTAATACAGGCACGAGAGCCTCTTCAAAGCCATCAACTCTTTGTTCTTTGCCAAACGGTATTGTCTTAAAATGTACACTCCCGTCTTTTATTGTCTTGAATAAATTTTTTCTTCCAGCGAATTTTCCACGTTTTGATAGTGGCTTTCCTTCAACTTCTACAATGTCCAGTGCAAAGTCAATTGTATTTGCGTTTGCAATTGATGTACCTACACCAAATCCATCGGCACCTGCTTCTAAGAGTTCTGGGATGTTTTCTTCGTTTAATCCTCCAGAGACAAACACCTTAACAAAATCAAATCCACTTATTGCAAGTTCCCATTTTACTTCTCTTACAATATCTGCTATTGAGCCTCTGCGAGAAGAAGGAGTGTCCAGCCTTACTCCTGAAAGATGCTTTCCAATTGCGGAAGCAGCAAGGAGTGCTTCAAACTTCTCATCGCCAAAGGTATCTACCAGAGCAATACGTGGAACGGAGGGATCTACAATTTCATCAAATGCTTTTACTGCCTCAACAATTCCCCCCATATTTATTATAAGAGCATGAGGAACTGTTCCCGTAGGGCTGTGTCCTATCGTGCGCGCTCCAATCAAGCTTGAAACACCATTGCAGCCTCCAATATATGCAGAACGGTCAATCATAGGGGCAATAGCAGGATGCATCCTCCTAATTCCAAAAGAAAGTACAGATTTGTCCCCTGCAAGTTTTTTAATCCTTGCGGCTTTAGTCGCGATGCCTGAGGCTTCGCAAATAAAGCCAAGCATTGGAGTTTCAAACCTCGCAAAATCAATATATTTTCCCTCAATCACCATCACTGGAACAGGCACTCCATTTTCATCTCTTGATTTAAAAACAGTTCCTTCTTTGAGAGCCCATAAGTTTATTGGCTTTTCTTTCATAAGTTCAATAATTTCAGGCAATCCTACAAAAACACCCCATGGGTACTCAAGGTGCTGTACCGTAAACTCCGCAGCAACTCTATTATTGATACCTTTCTTTCTTAAGATTTCCTCAGTACGCACGAAGTAAATATCTGTAGTTAGACCACCTTTTATCTCTTCTCCATTTGCTGTAAAAAACATCTTTCCTCCTATGGATTGCTTAAAGATTTGAGAATTCTTTCAACTTCTTTCAATTCATTTCCTGCAAGATCATAATCGCCTGTTGCCATGTACTGTTTATACTTCTCAAAGTGATTGTAAGCTGAAATGATCAGTTCATTCGAAACGGTTGGTTTCTCGCCTCCCGTAATTGGTGTGGGTGTGTAATTCTCCCCGAAAAGAAAATTCATTGCATCAACAAAGGTATCTCCCCAAACAAGCTTGTTCTGCGTTGCAAGTACAATTTTTTTAATTTGAGGGAACTTGCCCGTGCTTGCCTGCAGGTAAACAGGCTCGAGGTAAAGAAGTGAATTTTCAATAGGCATTACGAGAGTGTTGCCGCGAATCACTCCTGATCCTTGCTGATTCCACAGTGTAAGAACTTTGGATATTTCAGAGTCTTGGTCTATTCGAGCTTCGATTTGAAGAGGGCCGTAAAAAAGTTTTTCTTTAGGAAACTGCTCTACGTACACTTCACCGTAGTGAGGAACATCACAGCGGGCTATAACCAATGCCACAAGGTTGTTTTTACCATAAGGAGTAAAAGGATAAACAGATGCAAATTCATAGCCGCTTTCTTCAGGATTTTTGAGAATGACATAGTAGGGAATAACCTGCTGAGTTGAACTGTAATATTTTTCCTGAGCAATGGCCCATCTATCTTCTTTGTTGTAGAAGACTTCTGGGTCATTCATATGATAAACTGTGTACATTTCCCCTTGAACCTCCATCATTTCATCTGGGTAACGTATATGAGCTTTTAAGAAATCTGGCATTACGCTAAAATCCTTGAAAAGGGTCGGGAAAATCTTTTTATAGACCTGGGCAAGAGGATCAGTTTCATCAACGATATAAAAACTTATATCGCCAGTGTAGGTATCTACTACATACTTCACGCTATTTTTAAAGTAATTAAATCTCTTGCCGTCAAAAGCGATCGGCTCTGAATAAGGATACAAAGAAGAATACGTGAATGCATCGCCCATCCAGTAAAGCTTCCCGTCACCACCGAGCACGATGTAGGGGTCGTTTCCGATTTCAAGGAATGGTGCAACTTTAGATATACGGTCTTTAATGTTCCTAAGAATCAATATTTTGCTGTTAGAGTTTAGATAGCGTGAAAGAATTATGTTTGGGTCATCAAAATTTATTGCAAATATTAATTTATTGAGAGGGTTCATTGGTATTCCTCTGTTTCCGCTGTAAGTAGCATAAGAGTTATCTTCCCCTTTTGGATAATCAAACTCAGGCGTTGAAGAGTTAACAAAAATATAGTCATCGGTAAGCTCTCCAAAATATATCTCAGGCTGAGTTACTTTAAGACCCTGAACGGTTGTTACAGGAGGCACGTCTTTTATGAGGAGATTAGGCAAGCCTTCCTGAGAAAACTCACTCACGGTGTTCATGCATATACCGTAGCCATGAGTATATTTAAGATGCAAGTTAACCCAGGTTTTTGAATTTTCAGGGAGCAGTTTGTGATCGAGTTCACGTGCACTTACCATCACTTCCTTGATTTTGCCGTTGATGAGGTATCTGTCCACATCAATGTCGTTAAAGGCATAGTAAAGTCTTATTGATTGTATCTGCTGATACGTGTCCTTGAGAGCACGCCAGTCCCAAAATCTAAGATTATCAGTGATTTCAGGCTCATTGTTCAACTTCTCGGCAGTTATTGGCTGAATGTCATTTACGAATTTTAAATCAAGCTTATCAAGCCCGTAGGCAGACCTTGTACCTTGAATATTATAAGTGAGGAACTGTTTTTCCTTGGCAAGTTCATTTGGCTTAACGACAAGATATTGAAACAGCATCGGTACAACTGCATAAACAACCACACCGATTACGACACCTGAAATGAGTATTTTGATAACGGCCATTCTGTTGGTGAACCGCGGAGATATCGCAAAAACAAAGAGAAAGATACCCCCAGCAGTAAAAATCACAGAAAGCAATTTAAATAAAGGAATGCGAGCATAAGAATCTGCGTATCCTACGCCAAAGACTGCTCCATCAGAACTGAGAATAAGCGAATACATACTGATATAAATCTTCGCTGCAATAAGGATGAAAAGTATGCCTCCGAGCACAGAAAGTAAATTGGTAGCATGTAAAGTAGCCTGCGATCGAGCAGAAAAATTATTCTTTATGTATATAGTATAAACAAGCTCTTCGATAATAAACGCCACAACAAATATCCCAATGAGGTAAGAGAGCATTGACGAATAGAAAGGATAAGAAAACATGTAAAATGAGACTGGCTTGTTGAATATTTGGTCTTTCACAGGCGAAACGACACGATTCAAGTACATCAATATAGTGAGGAAGTTGCTCGAAAGGGCGCCTGCCGTTACAAAGGCAAGAATCGCTGGCACAAAAATCCTTGCGTATTTTATGATTTTTTCACCAATGTCGAGCTCCTCTCTTCTTTCAGGCACGTAAAAAGCAATGAAATAAATCGCCCATGAAGCCACTAACCCTATGAAATAAAGAATAACCTGCGAAAATACTCTCGTTAAGAGCACCTTGATGAAGCCGATGCTTCTATACCATAGCAACGTGACTGCAAAATCATTAAAACCAAGGACAATTGTAACGAATACAACCCCAATCATTGCAAAGACGAAAGGACCTTTTATTTCTGAAAAATTTGCAACTTTTCTCCCCTTTAGGCGTAGCATTCTCACCAACATAGGGATAAAAAATACTGCGTACATCAACAAAACTATCAATCCTATCATAAATCTTTAGGCAAATTTCGCCTATCCTCCTTTCTACAAAAATTTGTACAAATATATTATATGTATAAAATCAAAAATTAGTTAGTGAGATAAATATTCTTAACCAAAACAGGGCAGAAGAATCTCCTGCCCTGTAAAAAAATTTTACTAATAGAGTTGTTCTATTTCTCTGTTGCCTTCCCCAACTCAATTATCGCCTCTCCTCTTGTGATGGGTTTATTGGGATAAAAGTAAAGCTTTCCACCCACTGAGGTGCCTGTGACAATGCTCGCGTTGTATGCTGCAATAATTTCTTTGTAACCGAAGTAAGTTTCTTTAACATCTTCAAACGGACTTTGAGTAGCGCTTAGGTCGAGCTTCACTGCCCGCACAAGCATCACGGTGAACTCTCCACTGGTAATGTATGCGTTTGGTGCAAATTTTGTGGCTGAAACGCCTTTTATAATGCCTTTATTTACGCCTTCCTCAATGTCATTCAGTGCCCAGAAATTCTTTGCGACATCTTCAAATGATGAGTTTGAGTACGTTGATGGGTTGATGTCAAGCACTCTCATTATCAAAACAAGCGCCTCTGCCCTTGTGAGATTATTAGCGGGTCTGAACGTCTGATCGGGATAACCTTTGACTAATTTTTTGTCAACAAGCGTCTTGAGGTATTTGTTAATGATTAGGTCACTTACATCCTTGAAAACTGGTGGTTCGCTTGCCTTGCCGATCACAAAGGTTGTGGATGTCGAAACCTCCGTCTCCGCGTTAGGTAAAGCGAGGAAAAACATGAGCTCGTATGTGCCGTCACTTACAAGTTTGCCTGTATTATCTTTAGTGTCCCACTTCTCCAAGAATGTTTTCGTCGCGCCTGTGATAATATCGAGATAAGTAATCACATCCGCAAATGATCTTTTGTACGACCATTGGTAAACAGTACGACCTCCTGATAAAATCTTAAAATCATATATTTTAGCATTATTAAATGTGTATTTTACAGGTGCGTTTCCTGGATTAGTCAAAGTAAATGCTATGCTCACAGTTTCACCGCTTGCATACACGCTTCTGTCTGTTTTGACACTCGCTACTACTCCATCGGCAAAAGCTACTGGACGATATATCTCAAGTAGCAGCAAAAGCAAAACCAAACCTACCAAAAATTTCTTCATACCATCGCCTCCTCTATTTAGACTC
>JAIMJY010000169.1 GCA_020692945.1 Caldisericum sp.
GAAGCAATCTCATAGTTGTTTTTTCTGTCTTTGCGCACTCTTTTCCTTGACGAAGTCAAGTGGAGCGCAGCGACCGAAGCAATCTCTCAAACACCCGGTCATTGCGAGGAGGACAAAGTCCGACGAAGCAATCTCATCTTTTGTCCCTGAATCGTTTCGATTAGGATTGAAACATTTCGTCAATCCATTTAATTAAAGTTTGATGCACAATAGTGTCTTCCAATGTTTGTATTAAAGCATTGCGAATTTTTTAAAAGTTGTCGTATCAAATCCTTTGTGTTGCAGAAGAATTCTTTGCACTGCTTCAATTCTCAAAAAACGACTACGAAATCATCTACGAACTTTACTTCAACCACACATCGATACACCAGCTTGCCAAAAAGCTTAACATCTCCCGACTCACTATGAGATACCGAAGGGACAAGGCATTGGAGAGGCTAAAAGAAGTCATTAAAAAGCAAATGAAAAATTAGCATTTCATTGCAGTTCTCTAAGTTCAATTTGTGTTCAAAATTAAAGGAAATTGAAAAAGATAATTCAAAAACTTCAAGGTTAGCCTTGACAAAAATTTTAATTTGGCAATAATTAACATTGAGATGAGTTTTGTTGTATGTACGCAGTTTAAGAAATGTCGCATATTTAGATAAAGGAGGAAAGATGTGAACACTTTAAGCAAAAAGATTTACATACGAAGTACTCTGTATGTAAATCTTAAATCAGGGGTATATCCGAACCAAGTTCGGATATAAACAAGTTATGTTCAACTCAGGCGGCTCGCTATTGACTTCTAAAACAGCAATTTTAAATAGTCATATCTTATATTGATAACATATGGAAAAAAAGACTAGCAAATTTATATATTGGACACCAAGAATTTTATCCATAATATTTATATTCTTCTTAGCATTGATGTCATTAGATGTTTTTTCCAGTGAATTAAATTTTTGGCAAACAATAGGGGCATTGTTACTCCATAATATTCCAGTGTTTATCTTATTGGCAATTCTATTGATAGCTTGGAAATACGAGATTGTTGGAGGGATTGCTTTTATCCTCGCAGGAATTTTCTATATTGCAATGCTTTTGATGACTGCTATTACAACAGGCTTTGAATGGTATTACTTGTCATGGGCCGTGGAGATTTCTGGAATAGCTTTCTTTATAGGGATTATGTTTCTTGTGGATTGGCTCAAAAAGAAAAAATAACGCGAACCGCTTGAACTCTTCGCCAATTTTTGCTTCGTAAAAACTTCTTTTATTTTTTTGTATGTGTTACATACATATTGTACAAGATTCCGGAAAGTATTTTATTAAGAGATTCTCGGCTTTTAGAATTATCCCCCTTTAAAATAAGCTTAATACATGATTCTGCGTAAGAAAAGTGAATAATAGACTCAAATCTCCAAAACACTTTTTCCCGACTTTATCACTTACTCTTCATTTTTGAGTATTTT
>JAIMJY010000003.1 GCA_020692945.1 Caldisericum sp.
AAAAGTAATTGCAGTACTTTTTACTTAATTAAAGCGTGCTTTTAATAAATTTGCCTTGCCCTTTTTTGCATAGGACGCCCGCTACGCTCTTGTATACTACTACGCCTCGCACTATGGTTTGCTCAACTTTACCACTTAATTCTACCCCAGAAACCACTGAATATTTCCCTTTACTCTCAAGTTTTGCAGGGTCAACTACCCACTTTTTATTGAGGTTAACAATTGTAAAATCTGCATCTGCACCAACTTCAGTAATTCCTTTCTGCGGGTACAGGCCATACCTCTTCGCAGCATTCTCAGATAGAAGCTTTTGTATCGTTGAGAGGTCGAGCTTTCCAGAATGATACCCGTAGGAAAATATTATTGGCACCATAAGCTGGGTTCCAGGTATTCCTGCATAATTGTCCCAGAAATTTGGTTTATTTTTCTCGTCAGGGAATTTACCTGCTGCATGGTCAGTAGAAATAAAGTCGATAGAACCATCTTTAATCCCTTCCCATAACGCAAGTTGATCTTCTTTGCGTCTTACAGGAGGAGCCGTTTTAAGGATAGCCCCAAGCACATTTAAATCATTTACGGTAAATAAGAGGTAGTGAGGGCAAGTTTCTGTGGTAACATCAATGCCTTGGTTCTTGGCCCATTTAATTATTCGCAAGCCTTCGCCCGTTGAAAGATGAACAATATGAAGCTTATTACCGACTTTTTCTGTTACTCCAATGACAGACCAGATGGCCTCAGGCTCAGCTTCATAAACTCTCCCCTCAAACCAACTTTGAGGATCCGTTTTTCCAATCTCTTGAAGGTATTTTGAATAATAATCAACTAAAAAATTGTCTTCAGCATGAACCGCACAAACAAGGTTCAGTTCCTTTAATTCTCTGAAAGCTTTATCCATAAGATCAACAGGCATCCTTGGGTATGTTTCCATTCCAGAAACTGTGTAAAATTTGACACCTACGATTCCTCTCTCCTTAAGTTCACGCAAAGATTTCTTGTATTCACCGCTTTTTACTTGAAAAGGAGTAACTCCCCCCCAAAAGGCAAAATCAACATAGGCTTTGTCCTTAACTATACTAAATTTTCTATCAAAATTCTCGGCAGTTGTAATAGGCGGGACAGACGTACAAGGCATATCAATAATCGTTGTTATCCCACCTGCTGCTGCACTCCTTGTGCCAGATTCGAAATCTTCTCTTTCGGTAAAACCAGGATCATCGAAGTGAACATGAGGATCAATAAATCCAGGAAATATAACATTGTCTTCTGCGTCAATTTCGCATTCAACGGAAAATCCGATGTGATCACCCTGGAAAATATGCTTAATTTTCCCGTTCTCTATATAAATCGTTACTTTTTCGATCTCATTTCCTTGCTTAACGATAAATCCATTTTTAAGTCGAATCATATCACTCCTCTACAAACAAGGGCACAAAATCAAATTTATCGACATTCACAAGTCCTCGGTCAGTAATCTTAAGCTGAGGAATTACAGGCAAAGCCATGAAAGCAAGAGTCATAAATGGGTCTGAAACTGAAATTTTAATTTCTTCTTTAGCTATTTGATGAAGGACTTTTAATGATTCGGAAACTTCATTTACTGAAACATTTGTCATTAAGCCTCCATAAGGCAAAGAAAGAGAAGCTATTATCTTTCCGTCTTTTGCAATTGCAATTCCTCCGCCCATAGACTCCAGTTGCGCTATAGAAAGAAGCATATCACTGTCATTGGCTCCGGCAACAATAATATTATGCGAGTCGTGTGATATGGAAGTTGCAAAAGCTCCGCATTTTAGACCAAGCCCGTGTAGAAATCCTACAGAAACGTTACCAGTTGCACGATGCCTTTCAAACACTACTATTTTAATGATGTCTTTCTTAGTATCAGAAACGACTAAGCCATCTTGAATTTTCGGTTCAACTATGAGTTCCTTGGTTAAAACAGAATCAGGTAATATTCCGATAACCCGCATTTTGTTGCTCTTAGCAGGAACACGAAGATTATCAAACGTTGCCTGTTTTAAATTGATAGTATTTTTGACGGCATCTTCGTGGAAGATGGTAACGGTATTAAAAATTGGTCTTCCTTTTCTTGCAACTTCTTTCCCGTTCTTCAAAACCGACTTGATCTTCAATATATCATTGAAAATAACGATATCTGCAATGAATCCTGGGGCAATACCGCCCTTTTTTCTAAATCCAAAAAACTGTGCAGGGTTAAGTGTCGCAAGTCTAACTGCAGCCGGAAGTGGGATTCCATTCTTTAGAAGAAGAGAAATGGCAAAATTAATATGCCCTTCGGATAGTAAATCTTCGGGGTGTTTGTCATCAGTGCAAAGCAGTATTCTGTGTTTCGTCTTATCCGAAAGGATTGGAAGCAATCGCATAACGTCGCGTGTAATTGATCCTTCTCTCATCATGATCCACATACCCTTTGAGAGTTTTTCACTGGCTTCAGCAGGCGTTGTACACTCATGGTCGGCTATAACGCCAGCAGAAAGATATGCATTCAAATCGTTTCCGTGAAGTCCAGGCGAATGACCATCAATTATTGAATCGTAAAACATCTGGACCTTGTCCATTACTTCAGGGTCTCGAGATAGTACTCCAGGGTAATTCATCAGTTCAGCAAGTCCAAGGACTCTGCCGTTTCCCTTCAATATCTGTAAGTCTTCCGCATAAAGATGAGCTCCTGAAGTTTCAAAGGGCGTTGCAGGAACGCAACTTGAAAGCATGAAATAAATATCGATGGGTAAATTTTTAGAGGAGTTGATCATAAATTGAATACCGGGTATTCCAGAAACGTTTGCAATTTCGTGTGGGTCTGCAACAACTGTGGTAGTGCCCAAAGGCAGCACAGCCCTTGCAAATTCAGGAGGGATAAGCATAGAACTTTCTATGTGGACATGCGAATCAATGAACGAAGGAGAAACGAATGCCCCATCTACATCAATGATTTCTTTCGCGGTTTCGTAATTTCCAACCCCTACGATATGCCCTTTATGAATGAGGACGTTCTCTTTCTTAATTTCTTCGTTGAACACATTTATTACATTGCCATTTTCAATAAGCGTGTCTCCTAAGCGTTCACCTCGCGCTGCCTCAATCATTTCTATTAAGTCTTCTTTTGAAATCATACTTATTCCTCTGTAATCGCTGTTTTTGCGATTACATCTTCTCCCAAAACTTTTTTGCAATTTCTCTTGCCTTGCTCATCACTTCTTTTTCATCAATTTTTTGAAGCTCGTGATTTTTCATAACTACATCGCCGTTTATAATAACAGTATTTAGCGAATTCTCTCGTAAACCAAAAATCAAATGCCCAAAAAAATTGTCTTCGTTAATTGGTGTTGGTGGGTAATAATCAAACGCAACTAAGTCGGCATAACTTCCCTTCTTGATAATTCCAAGTGGGTGTTCAAAAAAATTTGAAAATATTTTAGAGTTATTTTCAAAAAGCATTCTCTTGGCAAGGTCACCACCTACTCTTGGATCATGATAGTTAAATTTGGGAAGTATGTATGCAACCTTTATGGATTCAAGCATTGATGGAGTATATCCATCCGTGCCAAGACCTATAGTGATTCCTTCATTATCAATTTCAATTGTTGGAGGTACGCCAACTGCATTGTTCATATTCGATTCAGGATTATATACTACCATTGTATTTGTTTCTTTAAGCAAATGGATTTCTTTGTCATTAACGTGCACGCAGTGAATTGCGAGAGTTTTGTCTCCAAGTATTCCAAAATCGTTCAATCGCTCTAAGACTCTTTTGCCTGACTTCTTCATAGAATCATCAACATCTTCGATTCCTTCAGCAACATGAACATGAAAACCCGAGCCAAGTTTATTTTCGTTTTCTGCACAACTATCGAGTGTTTTATCAGAAAGAGTAAGAGATGCATGAAGCCCAAATGAAGCAGAGATAAAGTTTTTATTTGGAGAATTTTTTGCCTTCTTTATGAAACGGACATTTTCAGCAATCGATTTTTGAGCAAGGTCGCTCCCCCATCTGTCAGAGACTTCATATGCCAAAACACCCCTTACTCCTGTTTTAAGCAACGCATTCTCAAGGATATCGAGGCTTCCATCAATTAAACCAAACGATGCATGGTGGTCTATGATTGATGTCGTTCCGCTTTTTATCCCTTCAATTAATGGAACAAGTGCACTGAAATAAATTTCTTCTTCTGTCGTAAGATTTTTGTCGAGCTTCCACCAAATATTTTTAAGTATCTCAAGGAAGTTGCGAGGAGACGCACCGCCAAACCCAAACCCTCTTGCAAAAGTGCTGTAAAGATGCATATGTGCATTTAAAAACCCTGCCAATACAATTTTACCATTCATATTTAGAAACTCTACATGCGGATAAAGTTCCCGTAAAACTTTGGTTTCTCCAACTTCAACAATTAGGCCTTCGTCTTCTAAAACAGCGCCGTCCGATACAAAGGGAATAAATTTGTTTAGAGTGATTAAAGTACAGTTGCCAATTATTTTCATTTTCCCTCCTTGCTATCTAAAGGATTTCTATATTGTAATCCTCAATTCTCACTCTCAAATCTTTCTCAATAAATCCTACAACTGCTGACAAGGTAGAGTAAAGATGAGCATTGTTAGTATTTACGCTTACAATCGCAACCTCAGCCCTCCTAAAAGAATCAAGCGAACCAACTTCAGCAATTGAAACATTAAAATTGCCTTTTATTTTTGCGAAAATACTTAAACAAATCGCCCTTTTATCTTTCAGAGAAAAGGAATCTGGTATTCCTACTTTAACTGTACACACGCCTATGCGCATTTATAAAATCGCGTTTTCAGTTTCTTTGCCAAAAACGTTAATCTTAGAGATATCTACGAAAATGTCTAATTTTGCACCCATAGCATAATCTTCGTTTGCGCTCATTCTTGCAACGCAAAGAGCATCGTTAATTCTAAAGTGAATAAATGTTTCTGACCCCATGAGTTCCACAAAGTCAATTGTCACAATTATTTCTTGCATTGCAGCCTTCTCGTCAGTGCTGATTTCTTTTTCAAGGTAGAAATCTTTTGCTCTCACCCCAAAAATAACATTATTGTTTGAGAGTTTTACCTTGTGAACTTTTATAGACTGCTCTTTTGTTAGTTTAATTCCAATATCTTTATTTGACAGATATAAATCTCCATTTTTTTCACTAATTTCAGCATCAATAAAGTTCATCGGAGGAGTTCCAATAAAGCCTGCCACAAACTTATTAACTGGTTTGTTATAAACCCCCTTAGGGGTTCCAATCTGCTGGATTAAGCCCTTATTCATGACAACAACTCTGTCGCCAAGGGTCATCGCCTCGGTTTGGTCGTGTGTAACATATATCGTTGTTACGCCAAGCCTCTCGTGTAGTCTGATGAGTTCCCCCCTTGTCTGTACTCTCAACTTTGCATCAAGGTTAGAAAGTGGTTCATCCATTAAAAAAACCTTAGGGTCTCTTACGATAGCTCGAGCTAACGCTGTTCTCTGTTTTTGTCCTCCTGAAAGCTCTTTGGGTTTTCTGTAAAGAAGGCTCTCTAATCCAAGCATTCCCGAAACTTCTTTAACCTTTTTGTCAATTACATCCTTTGGGACTTTTCTCATTGTAAGCCCGAAAGAAATGTTTTGATAAACGTTCATGTGTGGATAAAGAGCATAATTTTGGAAAACCATTGCTATGTTCCTATCTTTTGGAGGCACATTATTTACAATCTTGTTTCCAATATAAATATTACCGCTTGTTAACTCTTCAAGCCCCGCTATTAGTCTTAGCGTAGTTGTCTTTCCGCAACCTGAAGGGCCTAATAAGACAAGAAATTCCCCATCTTTGATGTTTAGATTCACGTTATCAACAGCCACAACTGAACCAAACTTCTTTGAAACCTTCTCCAACATCACTTCTGCCATTTATAGCCTCCTTAATTTCTAATTCAAAGCAATTTAAACTTCTACGACCCGCAATCTTTTTCAGCAGTTTTACTCTTCCGTAACCTGCACTCTTTTTCGGCAGGTTAATTTGAAAAAACATTTCTTTTATATAGAATATAATCAAAATCAAAAAAAAATAAAGGAGTTTTATGATAAAAAATGAAAGAAAATTTAAATTGATGCTATGGTTTCATATGCATCAACCTGATTATTACGATCCAATAAATAATATTCAGTACTTACCATGGGTTAGAAAGCACGCAATAAAAGGGTATTATCTTATTCAAAAATTGCTGTTTGATTGTGATGCTCAAATAAATATTAATTTCTCTGGAATCTTATTGGAGCAGTTGATAAAATATGCTTCTGGGGAGATTAACGATTATTATGGGGTAATTGAAAATAAAAATGCTGACTCCCTTTCTTCTTCGGATTTAGACTTTATGTTAAGTCGCTTTTTGTTCACAAATTCCTTTCGAAGCCAGCGATACGACTATTTACTCGAGAAAAAGAGGCATAAAGAAAAATTTAACTTAAAAGAAATGAGGGATGCTCAGGTTCTTTTCAAACTACTTTATTTTGCCCCAATTGATGAAGAGGTAGTCGAGTTAATTAAAAAAGGATTTAACTTTACAGAAAAAGATAAAGAGGTATTAGTTGCGCTCGAGGAAAAAATAATCAAAGAGCTACTTGCCAATTACAGAAAACTTCAAGATACTCAAAAAATTGAAGTTACCTTTACTCCCTATTATCACCCGATTCTACCACTGCTTATTAACTCAAATAGTGCGTTGGAAAGCAAAAAAGGCACCACTTTACCAAGTTTTACTTTTTCATATCCTGATGATGCTAAAATGCAAGTTAAAAAATCAATTGATATCTATAAGAAGGTTTTTGGGGGTTTACCAAAAGGGATGTGGCCAGCAGAGGGAGGCATTTCTAACGAGTCAATTGATATTGCAAAAGAGGCAGGCGTTCAATATATTGGAAGTGACGAATTAGTACTTAAAAAATCAACTTCTCTTTCTCAAGGGGTCTATAACGTTAGAGGATTAAAGACTTTTTTTAGAGACCATTACCTTTCTGACAAAATTGGTTTTATTTACAACAAACAAAACGCTCAGGAAGCTGTTTATAACCTATTTAGTGAAGCCGAACTCAAAAAACAATTGATTGTAATTATTGATGGAGAAAACCCTTGGGAGTTTTATCCTAATAGTGGAGTAGACTTTCTAAGTATCCTTTTAAACTCATTGGATTCTAATAACTCTATGCTTGGAAGCAAGTCAAACATAGACGGAGAAATCTCCTCAGTTGAACCTGGTTCATGGATTGATGGATTTCTTGATACTTGGATTGGCGATGAAGAAACAAATACTTCCTGGAACTATCTTTATGAAGCAAGGGAAAAATTAAGCATGCTACCTGAGGCAATGAATGAAATATATAAAGCAGAGTCAAGTGACTTTTTTTGGTGGTATAGTGATTTTCATAAAAAGGAAGTCAATTTTGATTTTGACCTTCTTTTTAGAGATCACTTAATTAAAGCATATATGCTTGGCAAAGCGAAGATTCCTGAATATCTGTTTTACCCGATTAAAAATAACCTTTAAAAATTTGAGAAAAGCTATATAATCAATTAGGAGGAATTACATGCCAGAACTCAGAAGAGATCCTACGACTGACAAATGGGTTATTATTGCAACCGAAAGAGCTGCACGACCAAGTGATTTTAAACAAGAGGAAGAAATGCTGGGAGCCCCAGATAAATGTCCTTTTTGTGAAGGAAACGAGAATAAAACTCCTCCAGAGATAACCTCAATCCGCAAAGAAGGTACTCTGCCAAATTCACCCGGATGGGAAATACGCGTTATTCCAAATAAATTTCCAGCGCTTACAATTGAAGGAGAAGCAAATAGGCATGGAAAAGGTGTGTACGATGAAATGAACGGAATAGGAGCACATGAAATAATCATTGAGTCGCCATTACATAATGCATCTCTTGAAACGTTGCCATTAGAGCATGTTCAAAAAATTCTCTGGACTTTTAAAGAAAGACTGCTTGATTTAAGAAAAGATCCAAGACTTAAATATATTTTGATTTTTAAAAACAAAGGGAGAAGAGCAGGGGCTTCCCTCGAGCATACCCATTCTCAGCTCATTGCGACACCAATTCTTCCTGATCTTGTAAAAAATGAGCTTAACATCGCTTCTCGCTATTACGAGTTTAAGGACAGATGTCTTTATTGCGACATAATTTCCCAAGAAAAAGAAGAGAATAAAAGAGTCATTTTGGATAACGAAAAGTTCATTGCAATTACTCCCTTTGCTTCTATTGTACCATTTGAAGTAATGGTTTTACCGAAAACGCACCTTTCAGATTACTCACAGATAAAACTTAGTGAGCTAAACGACTTAGCAGAAATCATTCAAGGTACTTTAAAATTGCTCAATAAAGTTGTGCCAAATGTCTCTTATAATTTCTATATTCATACTTCTTCTCTTGATGATTTAAGCGTTCCTTTTTATCATTGGCACATAGAAATTCTTCCAAGATTGACACACACAGCTGGATTTGAATGGGGTTCAGGACTTTATATAAATCCACTTCCTCCTGAAACTGCTGCTATATTTTTAAGTGAAGCCAAAAAGGAGGATTGAAATGAATATCGGAATTGTTGCTAGTGAAGCTTTCCCGTTTGCAAAAACAGGAGGATTAGCTGATGTTGCTGGGGCTTTGTTCAAAAACTTTGGCGAGATGGAGCACAAAACTTACCTTTTTATGCCTTTGTACAAGATTACTAAAAGCAAATTTTTTGATTTGAAACTTCAAAGGAATTTTAAAGTAAAGATTGGATATAACGAAGTTGAGGGTCAAATATTAACAAAAGAAGTTTATCCAAATTCTATTGCAGTATTCATTAAGCAAAATAACTATTTTGATAGGGATGAACTGTACGGAGTTAAAGGAGTTGATTATGCAGACAATGCAGAAAGGTTTGGCTTTTTTGATAAGGCGGTATTGAAGGCAATCGATTTATTGAATCTAAACCTCGACGTTCTGCATTTGAACGATTGGCAGACTGGCCTTGTTCCATTTTTCGCCAAAGAAAAAGGCATTTCTTCAAAGGTAATCTTTACCATTCACAACCTCGCTTATCAGGGTAATTTTGATGTCTCTATTCTTGATACCCTAAACATCGACAAAAGCCATTACAATATGAATGAACTTGAGTTCTATGGAAAGGTAAGCTTTATCAAGGCTGGCATTGTTTTTGCAGATTACATAACGACCGTAAGTCCGACTTACGCAAAAGAAATTTTAACTACCGAATTTGGTGAGAGGCTTGAAGGCATACTTAACACAAAAAAAGATAGACTCTTCGGCATCCTCAACGGAATTGACTATGAAACTTGGGACCCAGCAAAGGATGACCAAGTTTTTATTAAATACGACAAAACAACATTAGAAAGAAAAAGAGAAAATAAGAAAATGCTTGTAAAAGAATTAGGCCTGAAAGAATATGACTATCCACTCTTTGGAATGGTGTCAAGAATTGTGTCACAGAAGGGTTTTGACATTCTTATCGATTCTCTTAATGAATTTCTGTCTTGGAAGGTTAACATAGTAATATTGGGAACAGGTGAAAAGAAATATGAAGATGTGTTAAAAAACTTTGAGGCTCTTTACCCTAATAAAATAAAAATAATCATTGGATTCGATGAAAAAATTGCCCATAAGATCTATGCTGGAAGCGATTTCTTTTTGATGCCATCTAAATATGAGCCCTGCGGGCTTGGGCAGCTCATTGCTCTTAGGTACGGTACGCTCCCAATCGTACATGAAACCGGAGGACTCAAAGATACTATCGATAACTATAACGGTTACACACGATGCGGAAACGGAATCTTGTTTGATGAATATAATAAAGAAGCCCTCAAGAATGCAATCGAAAGGGCTATCATGCTCTACGAAGACGGCAAAAATTTCAATAAACTACGGAACAATGCAATGAACTGTAATTTTTCTTGGGAAAGTTCCGCAAAAAGATACATTGAACTTTTTAGCAAAAGGTGAAGTAAAATGATATCCATTCGCTTTGGTACTTCTGGCTGGAGAGGAGTTATTGCTGATGACTTTACGTTCGCCAACGTAAGAATAGTTGCTCAAGCTATAGCCGATTTCGTCAAAGAAACAAACGGTAAGTCAATAATTATCGGCTTCGATACAAGATTCCTCTCTGAAGACTTCGCGAATGTCACTGCAGAAATCTTTGCATATAACCAAATTGCCGTTTTTCTCTCAAAGTACGACTTGCCTACGCCTGTAATAGCATACGAAATTATTAAAAAAGGAACTGACGGTGGAGTTAATTTTACTGCATCCCATAACGATTACATTTATAATGGACTTAAGTTCTCAACCAAATCGGGAGGTCCTGCACTCCCTGAGGAAACTCAAAAAATTGAATTCAATATTGATAAAATTATTTCTGAAAAATGCGAAATTAAGGGTATGCCACTTGAAGAAGCTATAAGAAAGTCAATTGTCACGGTTTTTGATAAGACGGATTACAGTTCAGAATTAGCAAAACTTATAGATTTTGACATAATAAAGGATAGCCATCTTAAGATTATCTATGAACCTTTTTTTGGGACTGGAAGAAGATTCCTTCCGGGAATGCTTCAAAATTTTACTGATTTCAAAATGATTCATGCGACAAGAGATCCTTTGTTTAACAAAATGCACCCAGAACCACTTGAGAAAAATCTTATCGATTTAAAAAATGAAGTAGTAAAAGCGAGCGCTGATTTGGGAATTTCAACAGATGGCGACGCCGACAGATTCGGTTTCATTGACAGAGATGGGAGTTTTCTTAGCCCGGATAAGATTCTTTCCATTATCTACTACTACCTTCTATCAGAGAGAAAGCTTTTAGGTAACGTCGTAAGAACACTTGCCACTACTCATATGTTAGATAGAATTGCAAAAGATTATGGATTTAAAGCACTTGAAACACCTGTGGGATTTAAATACATTGGGGATGCCCTCATCAAAAAAGAGGCAATTTTTGGAGGAGAAGAAAGCGGAGGAGCATCAATTACAGGATGGCTTCCCGAAAAAGATGGGATACTTATAGCTCTTCTTGTCACAGAAATCTTATCAAAAAGAAAGAAATCTTTAAAAGAACTCCACAAAGAAGTTACTGCTAAATACGGGGAAATGCATTCTGGAAGGTTAGATTTTCCTTTTGTTGGAGACAAATCCACAATTGAGGATTCAATTAGAAAGAAAATTCACAAATTAATACAAGATAATTACTTAGAAAAGTTTGACGAAGTTGATGGCATAAGAGCAACTTTCAAAGATGGTGGCTGGATGCTTTTTAGATTTTCTGGCACGGAGCCAAAAATAAGAATTTACTTCGAGTCTCCTTTAAAGAAATCACTTGATAGAATAAAGAATCTTGGAGAATTGATTTTTGAACAGTCAACTATAGGAGGGTAATATGCAATTTGATTATAGCAATGTCCTTGAGGAAAGAATCGGGCGATTTGGCTTACAGCAGTCAGAATTAATTAATTCTACTAAAATATTGAAAGATATAAAAGACCAGATTCTTAAACGAAAAACTTATGATTATTTTGCTCTTAACTTGCCAGGTATTATGCTAAAAGAAGTTAACGAAATTAACAGTTACGGGGAGTATATAAAAGAAAATTTCGAAAATTTTGTTGTTGTTGGAATGGGAGGGTCATCCCTTGGCAATAAAATGCTTCATTATGGAATCAACGGTTTGTATTATAACGATAAATCCACAAGAAAAGGGCCAAAAATTTATTTTATGGATAATGTAGACCCAGATTCAAACACCGAATTGCTAAATTCTCTTGATCTCAAAAAAACGATGTTTAACTTCATTACCAAGTCAGGAAGCACCAGTGAAACAATCGAAAATTTCCTCTTAATTTTAAAGCTATTTAAACAGTCAAATATAGATTTTATGAAAAATATCACCATAACAACTGATCCAGAGAAAGGTTTTTTGCGTAAGTTTGCTAAAGAAAATTCTATTAGCTCATTTTCAATTCATCCTCTTGTTGGAGGAAGGTTTTCTGTGTTAACCCCCGTTGGTTTATTGTCAGCAAGTGTCGAAGGAATAGACATAGATAAACTCATCTGTGGTGCATTAAAAAAAGAATCCGAAATAAATAATACTGATCCACTTATATCTGAAGCCTTTTTACTTCCATTGATTCAATACAATTTGTTTAAAAATAAAAAAATAAACATAAATGTGCTTTTTACTTATTCTGATGGTTTGAGTTATATAGGCGATTGGTACGCGCAACTACTTGCAGAAAGTATTGGTAAAGAATACTCGCGGCAAGGTGAGCAAGTTTTTGCAGGAATTACTCCTCTCTCTGCTCGAGGAACATCAGATCAACACTCAATCCTACAACTTTTTATGGAAGGCCCTTATGATAAACTTATAATTTTTTTATCACCATATAGTTACAGAAACGACGAAAATACTGGAACTGTTTTAAACTCCAGTGATGAAACGATATCCTACCTTGAAAACAAAAATTACACGGATCTCATTAAGAGCGAGTTTTTGGCAACGCGTCTTAGTTTGACAAGAAAAGGAAGGCCAAATGCGACTTTTAAAGTGAACTTATTAGATGAATTTGAACTTGGCAGTTTCATTTACGCTTTGGAATATAGTGTTCTTGTGCTTGGAGAACTTTTCAATATAAACCCGATAAATCAGCCTGCAGTTGAGTTAGGTAAACGCTATACATATGGTTTGATGGGAAGAAAAGGCTTTGAAAAGGAGAAAGCAGAATTTTTTCACCTTGCAAAAGGCAAAGATGGGTTTATAATCAAATAGAGGAAAAAATGAAAAAAACAGATAAAATAATTTCGATCGTTCTTTTAATTATTCTATCATTTGCGGCAGGTTACTTTGCGGGATACAAATACCCTCCATTTAATATATCTTCTTCAGCTTCTTCTAATGATCATACGCTATTCATCCAAACCGTAAACACAATCGAAAATAACTTTTACAAAAACGTTTCAGAGGAAACTCTTATAAAGGGTATGGTGGATTCTTTAAATGACCCCTACACTTCTTTCATGAATCCAGATGAAACAAAGGCCCTCAATGAAGAAATCAGTGGAACATATGCAGGAGTAGGTGTTGTAATTCAGAATAATGAAAAGAGCCACCTTCCACAAATTGTGACAGTGTTTCCCTCATCACCTGCAGAAAAAGCAGGGCTCAAAAAAGGTGATCTCATAGAAAACGCCGACGGAAAGGACTTAATTAGACTTAATCTTGATGAAGTTTCGCTAATTATAAAAGGCAAGGTTGGCACAAAAGTGCACCTTACTATTATTAGAGGAACCGAAACTCTAACTTTTGACATAGAAAGAGCTCAAATCGACATTCCACTTACCGAAATAAAGTACTACGAAAACGACATAATAGGCTATCTGAAGATAAATATGTTTTCTGATGGTTTAGCAACCAATGTAAGTAAAGCACTGAAAGAGCTCAAAGATAAAAACGTAAAGGGTGTTATCATTGATTTAAGAGATAACCCTGGAGGATTACTTTCTGAATGCCAGAGTGTTGCAGGCAACTTTATGAACTCAGGAGTACTTCTTTGGACAAAAGATAAGAATGGTAAGGAACAACCATTAGATTTCACGGGTAAAAAATTGAATCTCCCAATCGTTGTGCTTGTTAACGGTGGTACTGCAAGTGCTTCCGAAATTTTCACAGGAGCGCTAAAATACTATAAAGAAGGAATAATTATTGGCGAAAAAACCTTTGGAAAGGGAGTTATTCAGCAGATTTTCAATTTGCCAGGGGATTATACCGTTAAAATCACAATTGAAGAATACCTATTGCCAGATAAATCGCTAATCAATGGAAAAGGAATTGAGCCAGATATCAATATTGAAAACGATCTCAATAAGCCTGACGTAGATTTTCAGCTTGAAAAGGCAATTGATGTTTTGAAGAGTGAAATAAAATGATAATTATTATATCAGGGCCATCAGGGGTTGGAAAAGGGACCGTTGTAAAAGAACTTGTCAAGAAAATTAAAACACTTGAAGTTGGGATAACCTATACAACTCGTAAACCTCGAGCAAATGAAGTGGATGGTGTAGATTATCATTTTGTATCCGAAACCGAGTTTGCTAAATTAATTGTTGAGGGGAAACTCGTTGAAGAATCGATTGTGCATGGAAACCATTATGGAACACCTAAAGAGCAGTTAGAGGAGGGTCTGCTCGAAAAAGATGTGGTCTTTCAAATCGACGTTCAGGGGGCAAAAAAAATTAAAAGTAAATACGATAGCGCTCTGCTTATTTTTTTAATGCCACCTGATGTGCCGACTTTGCTTTCAAGGCTCAAGGGAAGAGGAACTGAAACTGAAAAAGAGGAAGAAAGAAGAATAAAACGCGCAATCGAAGAAATAGAAGAGCGCATCTTCTATGATTACATAGTTATAAATGATGAGTTAGAAAGGGCAGTAAATGAAATTCTTGACATACTTGCAAAAGAGAGAAAAAAGATTTAATAGCTGAACATACTCTTTCCGTTCTTACTCTATTTGGAACACCTCCTCTATGGAAACTCCGGATAGACACCTTTGTAATGAGATACAGTATAATCTTTGGAAGTATTCCCAAAGACATACTTACCAATCTCTGCTCTGTGGACTGTTCTAAACCAGTTGAATGTTGTTTCAGAGAGGATGTGGTAGAGCTTAAAAACAATTGAAGAATAAGGAAGAGAAGAAAAAGTTTTGAGTTGTGGTATCCTCACTGCATATCACTCCCTTACATAGAACTGAAGACCATTGCCTTTTGAGCTTATCCTTAATTTTTTGATATTATACTTTTAAAAGTATACATTAAAATGAAATTCATAAAAATAATTGTTCACTCTTAAAAGTCAATTTTTAACAGTTATGGTAATCTCTTTCGTAGTAGGATTCCAGTTAACAGTCCCGTCTAAAGCCTCACCTATAAATCTTAGAGGAACCATTGTTCTGCCAGGTGGAATAATTTGAGGTGAAACATCCATAGTAGTCTCTTGAAGATTGACTCTTGCGGTCATTTTGCCTATCCAAATTTCAATCAATTTTGGCGAACTGGTCTCAGTTGCTTCTTTCTTTATTGTAACTTTTTTTTCATTCGAATTCCATTCTATGTTTGCCCCTAAAGCTTGAGATATAAACCTTACAGGGACTAAGGTTCTGCCAGACAATTTGTCAATAAATGGTGCTGCATCAAGATTTATGGCTTCTCCATTGACATAAGCAGTCAATGAACCTATTTTTAGCTTTACTGTCACTCCTCCTTGAGGCATTAACTTGAAGTTGATATAAACTGTTTTATCTCCACCATTCGACGATAGCTTAACTGGGATGGAATAAGAATCTGGATTAAGAGTTGAAGTATCAATCTCAAATTGAGGTTCAGATTGGTCTGTAAAGGTTGTAGATTTAAATTTCACAAATGATGAAGCAGTCGCTGTTCCGCTCAAAGAAGTAAGTCCAAGATTTCTGACAGTTATTGTACCTGAGATTTTGATACCCTTTTGAAAGGCTCCAAGGTCGACTTCATCTTTACTTAAAAGAAATGGTTTCGATAGATCCACAGAGTACACTTTGCCGGTGCTATCGCCAATAGATAAACTCTTTGTTGCGTTCTCAAGGAAAATCGCTGTTGGAGAAATGATCAAATCTTTAAAAATCTGAGTAAAATTTACTCCGTCTATCGTAGCAAAAGCACCGAAATCAGATAGGGCGACAAAAAGCCTGTTTGAAAAATATAGCAAAGTACCAACGTAAGGGTTCCCACCAATAATGTTAAGAGATTTAAAGTTTCCACTCTTAACGTCCCCTACGAATAAACCTGCATTTGTTCCCGAGAAAATATTGCTTCCAAAATAAGACAGAGATGTTATTGTATAATCTTTGAATATGTTGACCCAGTTGCAGCTTTCACTAAGGTTGTCTGAATAGAAAAGTCCAAAATGATCGGTGCCGAGGAAGAATCTTCCGGATGGCGTTTTAATGAATGAAGTCGTCTTAAGTGTCGGTAAGCCGCCATTCCTTTCTACCCAGGTCAAACCTCCATCTAAGCTTAAGTGGAAGCCGCTGCAAACCGAAGTAACATAAATTGTATTCTTTTCGGAACTAATAGACGTTACTGTTGGGCAGTCTACCTTGCTCGCTAAAGAATCCCATTTTTCAGCATCGTAATTCCCGGAATACAGCCCGCCTTCTTTTGTGCCTATAAAAATTATTTCTCCTACCTTAGTGATACCTGTTATTTCAAGGTCAGAAAGACCTTTATTTTTGGCTAAGAAGTTTTTCCCGCCATCCAGTGAAACATATAATCCTGAACTTGTTCCAATGAAAATCTTTTTATTTTCCGCAAAAAGTGTGGTAATTGGGTAAGGCAAGTCAATAATTTCACTTGGATTAGTTTCACCAATTGTTTTTAAAAGAAAAAGTTGCAAACTGATTATGATAACACTTACGACAATGATAATTTTTTTCATAATTATACCTCCCTTGTAATTTCTTTTTTAGAAAAGGCCGAACAAATTTCTCTGAAGTCGCAACTAGAGCAGTACCCATTTAATTTAGGGTAAAAAACTCCATTTCTAATAAGTGAACCAACTTCAATAATCTTCTGTTTTCCTTTATTCATAAGATGCTCATCAATTTCAAAGTCTATCATTTTCTGGTGCCTCAAAAAATAAAGAACAACTTTTTCAACTTCAATATCTTTTATAATATAATCAATTGCAATCCTGTAAATGATTGGTTGCAAAAGTTCGTCTTCCTTGAAGAACTCAGGCAAGAAAGAGGATGTTTTATAATCAATTATTGTGAACTTGCCATTTCGCTCGTCAATTCTGTCTATCCTTCCTTCTACTTTGAAACCTTCAAGCTCAAAAGAAAAAACTTTTTCAACTGAATAAGCTGGCTTAAAGCCAAAAATATGTTTTCTGTAAAAATCAGTAAGAATTTTTTTTGCCTCTCTTTTAGCCCTTAACTCATCACTGAAAGTTGAGTATCCGGCACTTATCCAACTTCTTTCAAGGAGCTCCATAAGGTAGGAATACGGATTCTTTTTCAAGTCTTTAAAATTTTTATTGGGGTCGTAGAATTCCTCTAAGGCCTTGTGAATTGAATTACCAAAGCTAAAATAACTTTTTGCTAGTGTTGGTAAATTGTCAATATACATAAATTTATATTTAAGCGGACACTTTAAATATGTTGAAATTTTTGAATAACTTAGATAGAACTGATTATTTTCTTCCATAACTCTAATACTAATCCTTTAACTTTCTCAAAATCTCTCTCATTATTGATAACAGTATCTGCTCTCCTTATTTTTTCTGAAATATCCATCTGTGAGTTTATAATTGTAAGAGCTTCAGTTTCGTTGATTTGCTCTCTGTTCAATAGCCTTTTGAGTTGCACGCTTTTCGGAACATAAACAACCCAAACCTCATCCACAAGTTTATCCCATCCCGCTTCAAATAGAGTTGCAGCGTCAACAATTACAACTGGGGTGTTCATCTTTCTGAAGTGATCAATCAAGTAAACCAATTTATCAGTCATTAGAGGAAACATTATTTTGTTAAGCATCATCATGTTTTCAGGTTTGTTAAATATGGTTTTAGCAAGAGCTTTCCTGTCAATTTTATTGTTCACCACAAAATTTGCTCCAAAACATAATGCAATTTTATCCCGTACACCATCGTAATTATCTTCTTGTATTTGCTTGCCTACCTTATCCATATCTATTATTTCAGCTCCAAGGCTGTTTAGGAAACTGGAAATTGCACTCTTCCCAGAAGCTATGTTACCTGCAAGCCCTATTACTTTCACGCTTTTGCCTCTAACAAATTATAACCATGAGCTACATTCACCTTCAATGGAACAGATAGACTAACCACATGTTCCATTTCATTTTTAAGGAGACTCTCTGCTGTTGAGAGTGATTCTAGGCTTGATTCTATGACAAGCTCGTCATGTACTTGGAGGATTATGTGTGCATCAATATGTTTAAACTTCTCATAAACATTGACCATTGCCAACTTTATTATATCCGCAGCGCTACCTTGAATGGGACTATTTATGACAATTCTCTTTGCGTTTTCTCTTACAGAATTATTTTTACTAAAGAGTCCGTTGATTAGACGACGTCTTCCAAGAATAGTTCTTGTTTCGCCAGTCTCTAAAGATTTTTTAATTGTTTCTTCGATATAATTTTTTACCCCCTGATACTTTGCAAAATAGCCATCGATAATACCCTTTGCTTCTTGTGTAGAGCAACCAATTTGTTTAGAGAGGCCATAAGCCGAAATCCCATATATTATACCGAAATTGACGACCTTTGCACGATTTCTAATGGCAGCGGTTACTTCATTCTCTCGAAGATTGAAAACTTCCATTGCAGTGAAAGTATGTATATCCTCATCTTTTTGAAATGCTTTAATTAAGCGTCCATCTCCGCTTAAGTGGGCAAGGACTCTTAACTCGATTTGTGAATAATCGGCACTTACCAGGACGTGCATTTTGTCTTGCGAAATAAAACCTCTCCTTACCTTCCCTCCCCAATCTCCTTTAATCGGTATATTCTGAAGGTTTGGATTAGTACTCCTTAGCCTTCCTGTTGATGTCCCTAAGTGTTGAAAATGAGTGTGTAGCCTCATATCTTCCTTAGAAATTAAATGAGGGAGCGAGTCGATATAAGATGATTTTAGTTTATTTAAGTGCCTGTACTGTAAAATTAGAGGAACAATAGGGTGCTTATCAATTAAATCTCCAAGAACTGCACTGCTTGTGGCAAAGTTGAATTTTCCCATTTTTTGTGGAGAAAGTCCTAACTCATCAAACAGAATAGCGGACAACTGTTTATTGGAAAGGATGTTAAACGAAATGCCTGCTAAACTATAGATTTGCTTTTCAATTTCTGAAATTAGTTTAGCAATCTCTTCAGAAAGAAACGAAAAATATTCCAGGTCAATTTTTATTCCTCTCTCCTCCATATCAAGAAGTATTGGAGCAAGAGGAATTTCTATTCTGTTGTAAAGATCAAAAAGGTTCAAAGATAGAAGTCTTTGTTCAATGATGGTTGCAAGATCATATAAAAACTTGGCTTTTGCAGCGAGGCTTTCTGCTTCGTAAGAAACTCCAAACTCATGGGCAAGATATGCATTTGAACAATTTAACCTGTCGGGGTCGATCAAGTATGCCCCCAGTAAAACGTCGATATGAATATTGCGTGGAGCAAAACCAAACTGTTTCGCTACCCAATACATCTCCTTTATATCATAAATCTCTTTTCTAATACCTGGGTTTTCAAGAATATCTTTCAGGATAGTAAAGGATTTTTCATTTCTGAATAATTCTTGCCCAGTCGTGTATTCATTGACTGACGAATCGTTTGCAACCGCAAATCCTCTAAGATTGCGGTTATCATTATCAAAAACAATACCAACGGATTTTGTCTGTTCGTCCAATAGGGATAGAGGTTGAATTTCTTTTTTACTTTCAAACCCAACCAACTTCAGTAAAGTTTTAAATTCCAAACCCTCAAGTACTTTTAAAACGTTGTCATTTCTGAAGTCGTGAACCCGCAATGCATTAAGGTCAAATGAAACAGGAACATTATTGACAAGGGTACAAAGCTTTTTATTCATTACAATTCTTTCAGTAAACGGTTTATACTTTCCTTTATCGATTTCGTTGATGTGGTCTATTAAACTTTCGATTGAATTAAAACTGTTTAAAAGTCTCTGAGCAGTTTTAGGCCCAACTCCTGGAATTCCAGGAATATTATCAGAAGAATCACCACATAATGCCTTATAATCCGGAACTTGTTCTGGGAAAACACCAAGAGTTTTAAGTAGGAATTCACGGTCCATCTTTTCTATGACAGTAACCCCTTTCTTTGTAATGAGCACTTTGACGTGATCGTTAATCAATTGCGTTAAATCCATATCACCACTGAGAATCAAGACTTGCAAATTTTTGCCGCTTAGCTTATGCACAAATGTAGCAATCAAATCATCTGCCTCATAGCCGTCAAGCTCAAAAAAATTAATGCCGAAAGCGGCAAGGACCTCTCGAACAATTGAAAACTGCAAAGAAAGCTCATCAGGCATTGGAGGTCTTTGTGATTTATATTCTTTAAATTCAATATGCCTAAAGGTAGGGGCTTTCTTATCGAAGGCAACTGCAAGATAATCTGGATGCTCGTCTTTTAAAATTCGGATGAGCATCTGTAAAAAGCCATAAATTGCACCCGTCGGTTCGCCTTTTTTAGTCATAAAATGAGGAAGAGCGAAGAAGGCTCTATAAAGGATGCTGCTTCCATCAATTAGTAAAACTTTTTCCATGATTTATAAGCTATTATAATCAATAAACTAAAATTTTGTTAATCAGTGCTGGGTTGATGTCTCTCACACTAAACAACATTTGCGGAACATAGATTGCACTATAATCACTGCAATACTGAGGAATTTGGCTAGAATTGGAAATGAAAGCTATTTTTTTGTCAGGTGATTCAATTAAGACAACTGAAGATGACATTATTTTTACCTTTATCGTATGTAAATTTATAGTATCATTTTCTTTAACAACATTTATTTGAACACTTTTTGGAAGATTAGCATAAAAATCTTGCGAGCCATAAGCAAAAACGTTTTCCACTTTAAAGGTTCTGTCATTCAGAAGATCTATAGCAAAGGACCATTCGTTAGAGGATAAATTATGAGTTACAATAAGACCGTCAATTATATTTACTCCGTTTTTTATTAGAGCTTGCCTAAGAAGATTGTAGTCTTTCTCTTCCAATTCTCCTCCATTATTAGAAAGAACGATAATGTTTGTTGATCCTTGGTGAAAAAATAAAAGATTTTCACCTTGAAAGGAATAAGCGTGAGAAAAAGCACTTCCATAACCAAATGAAACAAGAAAAGTAAAAATGAATACTATTAATGCCACTACTGCAGTTCTATTATTGCGTTTATACATAGAGAAAATAAATACTCCTGCCACACCGTACTGGATAACCATTTTGAATATATTTGAACTAACGTAAAAATGGCTGAAATTAAAATTTGAAACAAAAACAACAAATTTATTCAATATTTCAAAAAGAAAATTTGAAACTGGAGCAAATATTTTTGCCAAATTAATGGTAAAAGCACTAAATACGATCTGTACAAAGCCCGCTGGAACAAGCACATATAAGAATGGAATTACTATCAAATTAGCAACAAAAGCACTCAGCGAAACTATGTTGAAATAATTAGCAATAAGCGGTGAAATAAATAGTTGCACGGAAACTAATTGCGAGAAAAGACTAATCAATTTTCCCTGAGGAAAATTTTTAGAAACCAGCTCTGGGACAACGAGCAATGCAAACACTGCCATAAACGAAAGATAGAAACTAAGAGAAAGAATGGATGAAGGAAATACAATTAAGACGAAAAAAGCTGACACAAAAAGAGAATTGAGAGAATTGTGTCCCGTACCCAAAAACTTAGAAAAAAGAGTAATTGAATACATAATGAAAGCTCTCAAAGCCGATACCTTAAAGCCTATTAGCAAAAGGTACAAAAGCAAAAAAATAATTGTTATAAAGGGTGAAAATAATGTAAACTTACTCAAAAAACTTCTTAAAGTCTCGCCGAGAATTCCTACATGAAGCCCTGAAATTGCAAAGATATGAGCCGTACCTGTATTAATATATGGCTCTTTCTCTTCATTGGACATCGAAGATATGCCAAAAATTGAAGAGAGCAATAAAAAACTCTCTGAGCTTTTCATCGACAGTTTAATATTTTCAATAATACTATTTCGCACTTTAGCAATGAAAGAAAAAAATCGATTTACTTTTACGATTGACAAAGTGTCCGGGAAAATATAGTAATCATAGCCTACTATGCTCTCAATAAAAGAGCTGTTTTCAGTAAATTTTATTTTTCCTTTAACGATAACGGAGGAATAGGCCGTTGGCGGTTCGTAATCTATATAAACTTTTAAATTGCCAGCGTATCGCTTCTCCCCAATCCGAATGTTTGCCATTATGAAGCTTTTCGGGTTGTAGGATTCCGAGGAGAAACCTTCAACCTTGCCATAAATAATTGTCGTACTCTCCTTAGTTTCCGATGGAATTTTATCTATCAAGTAAGGCGAAAAATTAAAATATGAAGTTAAAAGACTAACGATGAAAATGATTACTACATAGATTTTGTATTTTCTCGATGTAAATAAAAAGTTTAAAATTAAAAGAGGAAGCAATATAATTACAAGGTCTGGACGTTTTGCACTTAAAGACAAAAAAATAAGAATCCCGCTTATGGTTGAACTAAGAATATTTAGAGAAAGCATCAATTGACAGTAATCAAGTCTTTGAGTGACTCAAATGTCTTCTCTCCAATTCCTGATACGTTAACGATTTCTTCGATTGTTTTAAACTTACCATTTTTATTTCTATAATCAATAATTGCCTGCGCTTTCACGTCACCAATTCCTGGTAGGCTTATTAGTGCATCTTTTGATGCAGTATTAATATTAATTTTTTTACTATTGTTCGAGCCCGATGTATCGGCAGAGGATGCGGAACCATCTGAGTTTTTAAAAGGTACAATAATTTCTTCTCCGTCCTCAAGCTTTTTAGCAAGGTTAATTGCTATTAAGTCTGCATCTGATGTTGCTCCTCCTGATTTCAATATGGCATCCTTCACAATGCTTCCTTCTTCAAAAGTATAGACATCAGGGTTTTTTACGGCACCCGCTACATAAACTTTAATAAGCAAAGGAGACTTAGGGATTTCTATCTGTGTTGAAACTACAGGCTGCTCAGGAGTTTTTGGTAATTCTTTTTGAACAAGCATTCCTGCACCAAAAAATACTATTGCAGAAAGAATTAGGATAATAACCCATTGTTTTATAGAAAATTTTTCCATAGTATTTACCTCGTCTTAAAGTTCTTGATTACTTACTTTTGACATAAAGAACAAAAGTAAGTTTTTCTGCCATCAATTTTAGTCGAAGAAATCAAAGAATCGCAATCATTGCATTTTTGAAACTGTCTTTTGTGCACTTTGAAATGTTCGTTGAAATGACCTTTTTCTCCATTAAGATGCACGAAAGAAAGTTCACTCTCTCCACCATATGCTCTTGCTTCCTCGAAAACTAAGAAAATGCTTTCATAAAGCGCCTTTTCCTCGTAATTAGAAAGCGTTCCACATCTTCTGGTTGGGAGAATTTTTGCTTTAAATAGAATCTCGTCCGAGTATGCATTTCCTATGCCTGCTATCAAATGCTGGTCGGTCAACGCCTGCTTGATAAATTTCTTGGGATTTAAAAGTATTATTTTCTCAAGTACCTGAAGAGTAAAATCTGGGCTTAAAGCATCAACTCCTTGAACTTTTAGGTTTCTATCTAAAAAAACTTCGCTGGTTTTGATTAAGCGGACAAAAGCATTGCCCATAAGTCCACCAATACATAAGCAATTTCCATCGCTAAAAATAATACCAGCCTGGAGCTTACTTATGTCAAAAGCAGAACTCAACCTCATATATCCAGTCAGCAAAAAATGTACTATGATTGATATATTACCTGTAAAATCAAGAATCAAGACTTTGCCTTTCCTTCTGGCACCAATAATTGATTTTCCTCTTAATATACCAGCAAATTCATTCCTACTTACATTAGATGCCTTCTCTTTGTTTAAAAAAGAATCTGCAACGGTTTTACCTATTAATTGAGAGTTAATCTCTTGCCTAAGAAAATCAATTTCAATTATTTCTGGCATAAATTACTCCTTTAAAAATTTTTCAAAGATAGACAAACCAGCGTATCGAGCCGATTCGCCAAGCTCCTCCTCTATTCTTAAAAGCTCATTGTATTTCTCGAGTCTTTCTACTCGGCAAGGAGCGCCGCTTTTCAACTGCCCGGTCCCTAATCCTACGACTAAATGGGAAATAAATGTATCTGCTGTTTCCCCAGACCTATGAGAAACAATTGAGTTAAAGCCTGCATGCTTCGCCTTGTTCACTGTGTCAATAGTTTCTGTTAGCGTCCCTATCTGATTTAACTTAATTAAAATTGAATTAGAAGCAGAAAGTTCTATCCCTTTCTTTAGTCGATTTGGATTAGTAACATATATATCGTCACCAATAATTTGAATACTACTGCCTAAAGTTTTTTCTAACTCAATCCATCCATCCCAGTCTTCTTCTGCGAGTCCATCTTCAATGGAAATAACTGGGAACATTGAAGCAATTGATTCATAAAACTCAATCATCTCTTTTGCGCTTCTTTTTTTCCCTTCAAAATCGTAATAATTTTTCTCATTAAAGAATGAGTTAGCTGCTGAATCAATTCCAATAAGAATATCCGTGCCAGGAACGTACCCAGCTTCACTTATTGCCTTTACGATGTAGGAAAGAGCTTCTTCTGTATCCTTAAGTCTTGGAGCGAAACCACCTTCGTCACCTATACTAATTGAAAAACCATCTTGCTTAAGAATTGCTGCAAGTTTATGATACACTTCCGATCCAGCACGCAAAGCATCGGTAAATTTATGCATTCCAGCAGGCATAATGAGAAACTCTTGGATGTTTAACCCTGAATCGGCATGCTCTCCTCCATTAAGTATGTTAAACTGTGGCACTGGAAGCAGATTCTCAGAGATACCACCGATATACCTGTACAGAGGAAGCCCGTATTCATCAGCAGTAGCTCTTGCAATTGCAAGAGAAACACTTAGAATTGCATTTGCACCTAGTTTTTCCTTATTATCTGTTCCGTCAAGGTCAATCATCAGGCGATCTATCGAGCCTTGGTCTTCTGAATTCAACCCGATGACATTTTCGGCAATAATTTCATTCACGTTGTTAACTGCCTTTAAAACTCCCTTGCCATTAAAACGTGATTTATCATTATCTCTCAACTCCACTGATTCATGTTTTCCTGTAGATTTACCAGATGGAACAGATGCTTTTGCAATAATACCACTTTCAAGCATTACTTCGGTTTCAATAGTCGGATATCCTCGGGAATCCAAAATTTCTCTTGCTTTTAAAGCTAAAATTTCTCCCACCCTAATTCACCTCCTTCTAAAATTCTTTTCTATCTTTCATTGCCATTGATAGCGTTACAGAATCAACAAAGTCTATTTCGGTTCCCTTTGGGAGTCCCATAGCAATCCTTGTGATTTTAACCCCAAAAGGCCTCAAAAGCTTTCCAATATAAATGGCAGAAATATCTCCATTAAAATTTGGATTTGTTGCAATAATAACTTCTTTAACCTCTCCGTCTCTAAGGCGCTCTAAAAGCTCTTTAATTCGTATATTTTCTGGAGTTAAGTGATTCATCGGGTCAATTCTTCCCTGTAGAACGTGATAAACTCCATCGTATTCACCGCTCCTCTCAATTGCAAATAGGTCTCTTACTTCTTCCACAACACAGATCTTACTATGATCCCTATTGGAACTACTACAAATATTGCATATTTTGCTATCGGTAATATTGAAACAAACCGGGCATAGGTGAATCTTGGAACGAGCGTCTGAAATTGAACTTAGAAGAACAGACGCTTCGTTGTCACTCACAGAGAGAATATATAAAGCAATTCTTTCTGCGCTTTTAGGGCCTATACCAGGAAGTTTTGCTATTTCTGTGATTAATTTATTTAACTTGTTTTCTATTTCCATTAGTTAGGGAAACTAAGCCCAGGGAACCCTCCATCAGCAATTCCAAGTGAAGACAGCTTCTCTTGAGCAATCGCTCTTGCCTTCTCTTGAGCATCTTTTATGGATGCTACTATCATATCTTCAAGCATCTCTTTATCGTTTGATTCAATAAGAGAAGGTGCAATTTCGATTGAAACTACTTCAAGTTTACCTGTTACCTTGGACTTTACTAAATTCCCGGAAGAAAACCCTTCAACCTCAAGATTGTTTAGCTCTTCTTCAATTTGCTCCATCTTTTCTTGAAGCTCCCTGGCTTTTCGCATCAATTCATTCATGTTTTTCATTTTTCCTCCTTCCGTTCAGCTACATCAGTAACAGCTCCATCAAATAATTTGAGAACTTTCTTAACTTCGGGCTTTTCCGAAACTTCACGCAAAGCCTCGTCTTTATTGAATGGAGTTGTCTCATTTGGTTCTGTAAAGGAAACCAAAAATTTACTTCCAACTATCTGGAAAATTGCTTGTTCAACTATATCAGTGTTTGGCGTCAGCCTTAGCAATGAAAGATAAAACTTCTTTTCAGGCAAAAGAGTGAGTGTACTATTTTTTAGTTCAACAGGAGTCGCTCGCAAAAGCATAGAATAGAGAGAAATGCTTTTAGATTTAATGACTGCTAAAATTTCATTCCACATTATTTTTATTTTCTCTATTGAAAGCTCTCCCGTGTCCTTGAGCTCAGTAACTAAAGTGGCAGCAGGTTCAATAAGTTTAGTGAGCGTTTGCACAGAAACCTTGGAAAGCTCTGCCTGTTTCTGTGCAACAGGTGCTGAAGCAACTTCAACTTCACCAATGAAATTCAATAAGTTAAGCAAAATTGGAAAATAAGGTTCCCTGAAGTTCTTAATCTTATTAAGCGTATCAATTAAAACACTTGAAAGCTCTATCAGCTTTTTTGGGGAAATAAATTTTGCTTGCTCTTTAATTATATCGATTAGTTCTGAATCCCTCTTATCAAGGAGAAAATCTGTTCCAGCTATACGAGCAGTAATAATATCTTGAAGGTAATCAAGCAATTCATTTAGGAATACTTTTGAATCTTTACCACCGTCACGCATTTCATTTATGTATTGTAGCAAATTAGCTTGATTTTTGTTAATAACAGATTCTACAAAATTTGGGAAAACTCTCTCATCGGGAACGTCAAATAGATTACGCAAACTCTCCTCGTTAATATCTGACCCATACATTGTAATTGCTTGGTCTAAAAGGCTTAGAGCATTTCTCAAAGAGCCTGATGACAGCCTTGCGATAAGAAGAGAGGCAGCTTGAGTAACTTTAACATTTTCAGATTCAGAAACAAAAATAATTTTTTTAATTAGGTCCTGTATCGAAATTGGCTTGAAATAAAACCTTTCACATCTTGAAATGATTGTTGCAGGGATTTTTTCGGGTTCTGTTGTAGCAAGTATGAACAAAACATTTTTAGGTGGCTCTTCGAGAGTCTTTAATAATGCGTTAAAAGCTTGAGGGGTAAGCATGTGGGCTTCGTCAATTATATAAACTTTATATTTCGAGCTAACGGCAACATACTGAACTTTATCTTTCAAATCCCTAATTTCGTCAATTCCTCTGTTCGAGGCTGCATCTATTTCAAGAACGTCAAGGTTGTTGCCATTGGTAATGCTTAAACAACTCTTACACTCCATACATGGTTCGTCGGTTGGGCCATTTATACAATTTAAGCCTTTTGCAAAAATTCTTGCTACGGTAGTCTTCCCTGTTCCTTTGGGCCCAGCGAACAAATAGGCATTAGCAATCTTCGCCTGTTTGAGAGCCTGACGAAGTATTTGTACGGTTGTCTCTTGACCAGCGACCTCCCCAAAAGTGCTTGGTCTGTACTTCCTATACAGTGCAATATAATCCATAGATTTATTATACAACAAATTCTTTTAAATTCAATCAAATGTGAAGGGCAAAACTAATTACCACTTGACAGGCGTTTCTGGTTCAGTCCCTTTTGTTATACGCTTTATGTTTTCCCTGAGAGCAAAGAGCAAGAAACTTGCACCAATAGCTGCAAACACAACATAACTTACAGGAAATACAGACGGAGAGATGAGTCTATAAAAAATGAACATAAGGGCAACAAGGACCCATGAGAAAATCATGTTTGTTAAACTCGTTTTCCTTGTTATGAGGAAAAGAATAAGAAGTATCGGAAAAAAATAAACGAAGTACTTGGGGCCAATCAAGCCAAGCGTTGCTCCATAGAACGAAGAGGCACCTTTTCCACCTCGGAATTTAAGAAAAATAGGCATTACCTGTCCCACCATTGGAAGTAGCGCTACAATGATGACTTGCCACTGATTCAAGTGGTTCACTTTCGCAAGATATGCAGGCAAAACACCTTTCGAAAAATCCAAGATGGCTGAAACAACCCCCCATCGCCATCCAAGAGCCCTCGAAACATTTGTGGATGAAGCTGATTTCGAACCAATTTTAAGCACGTCAACACCATTGATCTTCCCCACCAGATATCCGAACGGAATAGAACCCAAAAGATAAGCAAATATTAAAAGCAAAATAAAATTAATCATAATTTCTCCTTAATCGCTTGATATATTTTTTTATTCACTGGCGTATCAATGCCAAGTCCTTCGCCAAGTTTAATAACCGCTCCGTTATAGTAATCAATTTCATCGATATTGCCCTTCCCCTTGCCACCTCGCCCTTTGATAATTAATTTACCAGTTTGTTTTCTGAAAATTCTAAGGAAATAAATCGGGACAACGCTAATCAAAAAAGCAAAAAGTTTTATTGGGTAGTGGTTGAAGTTCAAAAAATGCCCACCACTTTTTTTAACGACATTTATGAATTCTCTTAGAGCCATTATTTCCTCAGTAAATACATTTGCGCTTGCAAACCCTTCCTCAATTGTTAAGCCACGTGCGGAAGAAGCAACTCCAATCAAGTTCGTAAAAAGTTTAGAAAATTCCATGTTCTTAACATTCTCTGGTGCAACTTCGTAAGCCTCAATGTTTGCAGTCTTGAAAATTTCCCTTATATCATCGAATTCATCGGGTCCTGAGGCAATGCCAAAAGCTAATCTTATCGGCAGGAAATAGGAGATCAATGAAATTTCACCATTTTGTTCAATTGACACAGGATTAAACAGGCTCACTCTTATTATCCTTATTTTTTGGGCATTAGCACCAAACATTTTCTCAAGTTCACTATGCGCTTCGTCCGCAGCTAAAAAACCATTTTGAGAAAGAATTAAATCTGGCGGATTCTCTCGATCGGCCCTTTCATAATAGTATTTTATCACTGGGGCAACAGGATTTTTTGTTGCAAGAAAAATATAATCTACCTTTGTATCTGCGCTAAAATAACTCTCGGAAAAAGCAACGCAATCAATTTGGATCGGCTTGCCTTCCTCTAAAATAAATACTTTACCCGCTTTAATCTTATCTACAGCACTCTTTCTACCAATGCCTAAAATCGAAGCAACATTTCTCAGTTCATAGGCAAACAAAGTGCCTGTCCTTCCACTGATTCCAATAACAGCAATTTTCTTTGTCATATTTTTATTATATCAAATGTTGAGAATAATCAAACAAATGCAAAACAGCTTTGTCCTTATGTGGTTAATAAAATCCTTTTTTTAGTTTTTTTTAGTCTTGAGCCGCTCGGGATATGGCTCTTTTATTATTTTGTCAATTTTTTCCTTTTTTTTATCTTGCAGTTTTGACAAAGCATGTATAATATTTAATTGGAGGTAAAAATGTTTTATATTGAAAGAGAGTTTTGGTTTGACGCCGCACATAGAGTGGTAGATTATTCTGGGAAATGTGAGAACCTGCATGGACATACGTATAAACTTGTTGTTACCGTCTCTGGAGACATCAAATCAAACGGAATGGTACTCGATTTTGCTATACTAAAAAGAATTGTTGAGGAGAAAATAATTAATTTCCTTGACCATAAATATCTAAATGACCTGTTCGAAAACCCAACAACAGAACTTATTGCAAGTTGGATTTACAACACACTAACCGCAGAGCTTAAAAAGCTAGATTGCAAAGTTTACAAAATAACTCTATTCGAAGGACACAACAATCGGGTGATTGTGAGATGAGAGATATTCAAAGCGAGCATGATCCAAGGAATATACCACTTAGAAAAGTGGGCGTTAGCGATGTAGTTTATCCTATAAGGGTCATGGACAGGAAAAACGGCTTCCAAAATACCGTTTCAAAGATAAAAATGTTTGTGGACCTCCCGCAGGAATTTCGAGGAACACATATGAGCAGGTTTGTAGAGGTACTTAACAAGCATCATTCTAATATGAACATTGGCAATCTTGAAAGCATTCTTGAAGATATGAAAAAGTCCCTTAAAGCTCATACCGCTCATATTGAAGTTCGTTTCACTTATTTTATCCTTAAGGAGGCGCCTGTTTCAAGAATTGAGAGCTTTCTGAATTACGAATGCGCCTTCATTGCGTCAAAGGGAAAAAAATTTGACTTTATACTTGAAGTTAATACTCCCGTTCATAACTTGTGCCCTTGCTCAAAAGAAATAAGCGATTTTGGCGCACATAACCAACGAGGTAACGTTAAGGTTCAAGTAAGGATGAAAAGGCTCGTCTGGATTGAAGATATTGTGGAGATTTCTGAAAGCTCTGCAAGTGCTCCATTATTTACTTTGCTTAAGCGCGAGGACGAAAAGTTCATAACCGAAAAAGCCTATTCAAACCCAAAATTTGTTGAAGATGTAGTTAGAGATGTTTCAAAAGTTCTCGATAAAGATGAAAGAATAACCTTTTATACGATTGAAGCAACTAACCATGAAAGCATTCACAATCATAATGCATATGCTTGCACGGAAGTAAATAAAATATAGCTAAAGTGAATCTGACTTAATTTTACTTCTGAGCGATAGGATTATAATGCTTGCTCCAAATGAAATAATCAACCAGAACTTTGCGTAATCATAAAAAAGGTTTTCTGGATACATCTTTATGAGCATGTCATCCTCTGGAAGCAGCCAGAAATTATTCCTAAATAATATTTCATGAAAAACATAAAAAGTTCTATCAAAGTTAAAGAATATGAGCGTCAAGGTAATTCCGTAGAAAATAGTTGTGAATAGTGCAGCATTTTTTAGAATATGCAATTTATCTCTTTGCCTTCTTAAAAAAAGTGCAGCCAAAACAATCGATATAGCAAGCAATGCGAAGACAACATCAATAAGCACTTTTACATCGTGCATATGTATGACTTCCTCGGTTGTAAAGAAAACGGGCATGATATTCCCATCGCGATTTTTGATTGAGATATTTCTATCAAAGTTAACAAAATATTTGAAGACCTGACCGTTGTAGAAAAGGTAATCGCTCAAGGTGAGGACTGTTTGTTTTACAATATCCTGCTTGTTGTATTCATATGTAAAAACAGTCCGTTCATAATCAGAATCAACGGTAAAAATGCAATAATTACTATAAGTGCAATCGTAAGGACTAATTTCATTTTAAAATATCCTCTAAAAGGATAATCGCTCCTTTTTTACTGAGCGGATTGTTCTCATTGCCACATTTGGGTGAGTAGATACAGGAAGGACATCCCTCTTTGCATGGACAAGCTACAATGCTGTTGTATGACGAGTCGAGAAGATCCTCTATCCTCTCGTATCCCTTTTCAGAAAGTCCTACGCCACCTTCAACTCCATCGTAAATAAAAATCGTTGCCTTACCAGTATCGGGGTGCAGGGGATGAGATACTCCGCCAATATCATTTCTGTCACAGACAACAATTAAAGGCATCATTGCTACAATTGAGTGCTCAACTGCATGAATCGTCCCTCCAATATCTTCTCCTTCTTTAAGTACTCGCTTAAAAAGGGAGTTGTCAATTGTGAACCAAAACGCCTTTGTGTGAAATTTTATGACGGGGAGTTCGAGTGCTTCGGTACCGATTTTTTTGCCTGTTTCAAACTGCTTTTTAACAAAGCCTCTAACTACTTCCTGTACAAGCACATCCCCAAAAAAAATATCAATTATATTGAATTTCTTTTCGCTCAAAACCTGCTCTACCCATATTGAATCAATTGCAAGAGAGTCGGTGTAATAGTCAGTATCATGCCTTGTAAGAAGTGCATAATTTTCAGAAAGATGAAGCTCGTTAACAATATACGTTTCAGCAAGATGAATATACACTGCTCCTTTAAATGTTTCTTCAAGGGCTCTGTTTCGGGGTATTCTTTCCAATACCGTACCTGTCGTCTCTTCAACGAGTTCTATTTGCTCTTCCCCTGATGTCCTTAAATTCACCTGAGCATGAGGAGAGTCTTTAGATGCATAAAAATATCTCTTCATACGTTTTTCAAAATATCCCTCTTCCTCAAACTTGTTTGCATACTTTCTTATGTCAGAGCCAAAGTAATCCACGTCGATATCTGGATCGATAGGAATCTCATAGGCTGCGCATTTAACATGAGGCATTTCAATATAGGGATTTGATGGGTTTATTGTTATGCTCTCAATATGATTCGAGAATATGTAATTGGGATCTTTTGAAAAATACTGGTCTATAGGATTAGAGCCTGTTATAAATACTGTAATGGATTCGCTTTTTCTACCTGAGCGGCCAGATTGTTGCATAATGCTTGAAATACTTCCTGGATAGCCAACTATAACCGTTGCATCAAGCTCACCTACGTCTATTCCAAGCTCAAGTGCATTGGTTGTAATAACAGTATGTAGCTCTCCTTCTTTCAATTTTTTCTCTATCTCCCTCCGCGTATCACTGGTGTACCCAGCCCTGTAAGAAGAAATTAAGCCCTTTTGGGCGGAACCAGTGCTGCTTAAAAGCATTTTTGTGAGGAGTTCTACGCCTCGCCTTGATTTAACGAAAACAATTGTTTTTAAATTATTTTTCATGAGTCCTTGAATGACCCAGATTGCCTCTTTATACATGCTTTTTCTTAAGTTTGTCGATTGATCGATTACAGAGGGATTGAATACTGCAAAAAGCCTTCGATTGGGTAACATTTCAGAACCACTTACCAGAGTAAATCGCTCTCCAACAAGTCTATAAGAAAACTCTTCGGGGTTTTGAAGCGTTGCTGAGGCAAGGATGAATTGAGGGTAAGCCCCGTAGTAATTGCTTACCCTCCGTAACCTTCGCATCACTTCACTCATATGTGAACCAAGAACTCCACTATAGTAATGTGCTTCATCAACTACAATGAATTTAAGATGAGAGAAAAACTTACTCCAATTCATATGGTTTGGCAGTATTCCCAGATGAAGAATATCAGGGTTTGCAAGAATTATTCTTGCATTTTTTCTTAGATAGGTACGCTCAGTTTTAGGAGTGTCTCCATCATAAACCCCTGAGTTAATATGAAGGTCTTTTGAAAAATCAGAAAGTTTTTCAAACTGGTCCTGAGTGAGAGCTTTCGTAGGATAAAGGTAAAGCGCTGTACTTAATGAATTATGTATCAGTTCGTTAAGAATAGGTACATCAAACGCAATAGTTTTACCAGAAGAGGAAGATGTCGTAATAATTACATTTTCGTTATTTCGAATGTGGTTAATGACTTCAAGCTGATGGTCATACAGAGATTCAATGCCCAAATTGCTGAGATTATATAATAACTTTTGGTCAACAAAATCGGGGAACGCCTTTCTCTTTGGGATGTTCCCCTTAATATCAAAAATCTTTACAAACTGCCCATGGTAATTTTCGTCGCGTTTTAAATCATCAATAATTACTTTAAACACTTTTGCTGAATTAATCTTTTATCTTGATTATACTTTACTGTTTAGGTTCTTCAGGTTTTGGCTCTGCAGGAGGTTCACCAGGTTTTGGCTCTTCCGGAGCTTTAGCCTCCTGAACATCTTTATCAGTTGCTCCAACCTTCTTCAAATCTTCGTTAAGCTTCTCGATGTCATTGTTGTTCTTTTCGATTTCTTTATCTACTTCAGCAATAGCATTAATCTCTACCTTTAAAGTTTCCTGAACATCAGCTGATAGCTTTCCTTCACCTAAAAGTAAATAAACCTTTTTCCCAAAGTCCTCAAATTTACCTCTCTTCCTTGAGTTCAAATTTACAATCTTTGTTTTTATGCCTCCGATTTTAGCAAGTATTGACGCCTTCTCTCCTGTTTCTTTAGCACCTTTCTTTAATTTGTCAAAAAAATCGCTCATTTCAAACCTCCTCAGGTTATTTTTTAACTTTTTTTACAATTGTTTCTTTAACGTATTTTGCTTCCTTTGCAATCTTCTTTTCAGCTTCTTTTACCTTACCTGCAGCTTTTTTTGCCTCTTCTAAACCTTTTTTGCCGGTCTTGGCCAACTCATCAGCTACCTTTTTTGTCTCTTCAACACCCTTTTTGTAAGTCCTAACCACCCCTTCTCCAGCAATTTTTCCGGTCTTGACAATACTCTCGGCATTTTCTTTTGTATCTTTTATTGCCTTTTTTACAACATTTTTTGAATTAGAAACAGCTTTTTCTACTTTCTCTTTTCCTAATAATACTGAATTTTTACCCGCTTTCACAAACTTCTCACCAGTTTCTTTCGCATCCCCAAGCGCTCTTTTACGAGCCTCAGACATTTTCCCAGTAGCATCTTTTGCACTTTTTACGGCTTCGTTGGCTTCTTTCTTAACTTCCTCTTTTTTCAATTCAAGCCTCCCATTTCAATCAACATATTTTAACACTTTTTAACTTTTTCCACATCAACACAAAAGTATCGCATCTCAAACTCGCTCCACCTACAAGCCCTCCATCAATATCCTCCATCTTTGCAAGCTCTTCGATATTTTCTGGCTTCACGCTTCCACCATAAAGCACCGTTATCTCGTCACCTGATCCAACCCCATACATAGAACTGATAATCTCTCTAATGAATTGGTGAACTTTAGAGGCTTGCTCTGGAGTTGCGTTCGCCCCGGTGCCAATTGCCCACACTGGCTCATATGCTATGATTACATTTTTTGAATAATTTATTTCCGATAGTCCGACTTTAATCTGCCTCTCAATAACTTCCTCGGTCAAATTATTCTGTCGTTCATAAAACGTTTCGCCTACACACAAAATAGGGGTTAGCTCACTGCCAGCTGCAGCAATCATTTTCTTGTTTATTAATTCGTCGTCTTCACCAAAAATGTGCCTTCTTTCAGAGTGTCCAATCAGCACATAATTCGCTCCTGCATTCTTTACCATGACCGGTGAAATCTCTCCGGTAAACGCTCCCGTAGATTCAAAATGCATATTCTGAGCACCTACCCCAACATCAGAATCATAAAGTGCATCGCTCAAGGCTTTTATCGCTGTGAATGGTGGAAAAAGAATTACTTCAGGTTTACCGTAAAACATTTTCTTTATGCAAAGACCGAAAGAAACGCTCTCTTCAATTGTTTTGTTCATTTTCCAATTTCCTGCAATAATAATTCTTCTCATAACATTATCCCCTTATTTGTTTTTAAGGTCCTTCTTTGTAAAGGCCATTGGCAGTAATTTAGATAGGGAAGTTTCAATTATATCTCCCTTTGTATTTGCTAAAAATACAAAGGCGTCATCTGAGAACTCTGCGATCACTTGCCTACAAATACCGCAAGGTGGAGATGGTTCTTCGGTCTCTGTAACCACAGCTATTTCTAAAATTTCACTTTCACCTTCGCTTATCGCTTTAAAGATTGCAACTCTCTCGGCACAAACGGTCGCACCGTAAGATGCATTTTCTACATTTGTGCCTGTGTAGATCTTCCCTGATTTCATAAGTACTGCTGCGCCAACTTTAAAATAAGAGTATGGGGCATAAGCATTTTTTAAAGCTTTTTTTGCTTCGCTTATAAGTACATCTTTCATTGTTGCTCCTCCGTTTTTAAAATAATTACTTTAATCTTCACAATCCGCCTTTCTCTTATCTTGCTAATGATAAACTTAAATTTTCCGATGTTGACTTCCTCGCCTGGATTTGGAAGTCTGCCAAGATGTTCAAGAATGATACCACCAATAGTGGAAGCCTCTTCATCTGAAAAATCTGCATTCAAATGTTCGTTAAAATCTTCAACACTCAGAGTGCCCGAAACGAGGTAAGCATTGTCGCCAATCTTTTCAAAATCCTTCTCTTCGATTTCATGTTCGTCGGCTATCTCTCCAACAATTTCCTCAAGGATATCTTCTAAGGTAATAAGGCCTGATACTCCACCATATTCGTCAAAAACCATAGCAATTTGTATCTTGTCTTTCTGCATTTCATTAAATAATTCATCTACCCTCTTAGTCTCCGGAACAAAATGGGCAGGCCTAATTATTTTTCTAAGGTCAAACGCACTGTCTTCAGAAAATATTTTAAGTAAATCCTTAATATAAAGCATTCCTGCTATATTATCAATTTGGTCATCATAAACAGGTAGTCTTGAATGACCTGTTGTCACAACACAATTTAAAATTTCTTCCTTGGTAGACTCTGCTGACAACGAAATCATATCGACCCTCGGCGTCATTACGTCTCTTACGAGTGTGTCTCCAAATTCAAAAATGCTGTAAATCATTTTTTCTTCAGACTTTTCAATCATACCTTCTTCTTTGCCTATTTGAATCATTGTAAGCATTTCTTCTGGAGTATCAAAAACTTTTTTCTCGTGAGGTCTAATGTTAAATAAACGCAAAATCGCCCTTGAAAGAGCAGAAATAATAATAACAAAGGGAGAAAACAAGTACCAAACAACTATAAAAAACGGGTAAAGTGAAATGGAAAGTTTTTCAGGACGGTAAGCTCCAATATTCTTTGGGACTGTTTCTCCAAAAACAACAATCACAAACGTCGCGATAATAGTGGAAAAAAGTATCGCCAGAGAAGAAGAAATTGAAAAACTTGCAGAAATTTTAAGCGCAAAATATGTAAGTATCGCAGAAAACAAAATGTTAACAAAGTTATTACCCAGAACAACAGTGCTTATAAAACGCTCTGGATTTTTCTTAAAGGCAATTATTTTTTTAAAAACAGGCTGCTCTTTTGCTTTACCTTCAAGCTTGACATAAGAAGAATTAAAAATGGAGGCCTCTATAGCAGTAAAAACTGCTGAAAGCAAAATAAGCAAAAAAAGGATAAAAATCATAACAATTAATGAAATGTCCATTCTTGTCAATTCACCTCTCTCAAAACAAAAATCCTTCGCGGGATTTTACTAAATATTTTTTCTTCTAACTTTTCCATTTTACCTCTCTCGCCCGGTGAGACGTGTTCATAACCTAAAATATGCAAAAAACTATGAATAATAAGAAACTCAATATAATCATTAAAATCATTGTCGTATCTTTTAGCTTCACGTTCGGCAACCGAAAGACATATTATAACTTCTCCTGATTTATCAGCTAAATGAGGGTTTTTCATTGCACTATTCGAGAAGGAAAGAACATTGGTTACATTATCTTTTTGTCTAAACGTACGATTGAGCCTCTTGATTGTCGCTCTACCAACGAATGCTATGCCAATATCTAATGACTCCTTAAGTCCATAAGCTTTTGCGATATCTTTCAGAATTATTAAAAGCGTCCTTCTCTTCACTTTATAATTTCTTGTCTTGTTGCTTATTTTGACCATTATTGGTGTTCTCATCAGGATACTTCTCCCTTTTATGATACATTGAAACCAGACTTTTTACCAATGAGTCTTTAATTTTTTTCAGGTCAGAAAAAGTAACGTCAGACTCATCGAGCTGACCATCTTTAACTCTCTCGTCAACAATCGTATTAACCAGCTCCTCGATCTTACGGTAATCAACCACATCAAGGCTATGCGAGGCAGCTTCTACTGCGTCAGCAAAAAATAAGATTGCTGTTTCTCTCGTCCTCGGCAACGGACCAGGGTAACGGTAATCATCCCTGCTAACAGATGATTGAAGCTCTTTTGCTTTGTGGTAAAAATAAGTAACGATTGTTTTGCCATGATGCGTTTCTATACAATCTATTATTTCTTGAGGTAAGCGGAAACTCCTTGCCAACACTATTCCATCCTTCACATGGTTAGTAATGACCGTTTTGCTGAGGTTTGGTGAAAGAGAGTTATGTATGTTGGGAATTCCTCCTTGATTTTCGGTAAAAAAGTAAGGGTGCGCCATTTTTCCGATATCATGATAATACGATCCTACTTTCGTAAGCAAAGGATCTGCTCCGATACTATCAGCAGCAGAACCAGCAATATTTGCAACAAGCATGCTATGTTGGTATGTACCAGGGGCTTTCAGGAGTAACTCCCGAAGAAGCGGGTTATTTGTGTCACTCAATTCAAGCAATCTCATAATTGTAATTTCATTAAAAAGATGCTCCATTATAAACACTATCCCTATTGACGCAACCGTAGAAACAAAAAAGTTTGCAAAGCCATAAGTCATGTTACTTAACGAAATAAATATAGTATCTTTGGTGACAATTCCATAGGCAAAAGACATGATCCCAAAAAGGATTCCTCCAATAATGCCAGCATAAACGAAAGAGATTATTTTGTTGGTTTTTTTAAGCGCATAAAGATTCATTATCACTGAAACAAGAGAAGACAGGATAATGAACGAGGAAACATCCAACGGGAAAGAGAAAATAAAAGATATGCCAATCGTTAAAGTCAATGCTGTTACAAAATCTGTAAACTCAAAAATAATCATTGCAAATAATGGTATTGGGATAAGATACGCAGAAATATTCTTTGTAAGATAAAACGTCACGCAAACAATTCCGAATGTAATAATTAACTCTAAGATTTTTTTGCCAAAGCTAAACTGCTTGTAATTTAATAATCTTCTTAGCGATAAAATAGAAATTACTGAGAAAAGAGCCACCACAAAAATAAATATCAGCAGTCCTTTCCAATAATCAGAACCTCTTATCAATCCAAGAGTTGTTAAAATCTGTATTTGTTTGTCTGTTACCTTGTCTCCTTTGATGACTACAATTGACCCTTGAGGAACAGTTACTTTAACTGGTGGAACGGATTTCATTGCGTCTTGTTTTGTTTTCTCGGTAGATTCTGCATCGAAGATTAAATTTGGCTGGATATACTTTTTAAAGCAGTAATTAACGAAAGTTTTCTCATTGTCTGTCAGGTTGGTCTTTTTAATTTGATCATAGCCTTCTTTAATTGCTTGGTCCAGATTGTCGCTTCGAATACCATTTATTAAGAGGTTAAGGGTAATAGAACTGAGGTCAGCCTTCATTAATTCTAAACGTTCCGGGGTAGATTTGGAGATAATAAGAGCTAAATCCGTGTTGTTATCAAGATAACTTATAAGAAGTTGAAGTTTCGTGGCATCGCTTTCATCTTTAGCAAGCACACTTTCTATATTTTTGAAAAATTTGTCTTCATTATTTAGAATTTCATTCTGTTTTTGAGGCTCAAAATTATAAATTGACTGTGTCGATTCAGCAACTTTCTGTCTTAGTTCGTTGGTCTTGTCTAAATCGGTATAAGTAACTGTTTTGGGAGCAACTATGTTTTCCGTTGCAATATCTCCTACAGCAATTTTTGGGATTACCAAAGGATAAGTATAGAACAAAAGAAAATATGCAATTATAAATACAGCCAAAAAATACAAGAAAGGTAATGTCAACTTTTTAGACAAAAATTTTTCTTTCGCATATGAAGAGAACAAATTATCAAATTTTCGGTTCACAGTACACTCCTCGTACCTTCGGAGGTATGCTCTCTATTAAAAAAATCCTTGCCAAACTATGGTAATCACCAATTTTGTCATCCATATTCTATTAATAGGATAGCAGTTTTAAAAAGTTTTTCAAGTTGATGTATGCATTGCGTACGTTTGAGGCTCAGGTTAATATTTAAATCGCAGAGAAAGCGTTTTTAATCCTTTGGAATCTGTGCTCTTCTCAGCAGATTTATTGTTTAGACTTTTGCGAGGTCTTTCTGTGTTGTACCATACAAGATAATCCATCGCAGTTTAATATTGAATTTATTGACATCTTTTAAGAGAAAAAAATGCTACTGAATTTAAACAAGTTAAGGGTTTCAGGTAGAAATTTCACTAAGTAAAAATTGTACACACAAAAAGTTTATTTTTTAAACTCTAATAATCCAGGTAACTCTTTTAATATTCTCGATAGAGTCCCAGTCTTATGGACAAGTATGGTGGAGATAAGGGGGAATATCTTTCGCAGGAAGGAAGTTTAAAAGAGAAATTAGAATTTTTTTATCTGTCGTGAATAAGGCTGTAAGGTAAATGTAACGAGGTCTCTGAAAAAGTGGTAAAATAACCCAA